>NZ_BAABCS010000014.1:0-211303 GCF_039539165.1 Flavobacterium chungnamense | reverse complement strand
TTGCTTACAATTTTGCTGAGAAAAAACCATCTTTAAAAAACAACTTTGTAGATACTAAACAATTAATTCTTTTTCAATAATTTTATGTCGAACTCACGTTATTTAATATAATTAATTTATTTTTTGAAACTTAATATTGCTAATAAAAACTTGAAGAAATTTCAATTTATAAAAGATTTTTTTAAATAAAAACATACAAAGTCATGAGATTTGTGCAGTTTTTTATGAGAACTCTTTATGGATGGTTCTTATCTTTAGCAACCATTATTTTTACTAAGGTCACGTTTATAAAGCACCTTATTGTCTTTTGCAATATAGTCGCTCGATATAATCAAATAGGGATGGTTAGGTGAACATCCTGCACTGCGGCTTTTTACAATTATTTTGTCGTTGACTTTTAGGCTTTTTAACTTTTCAAATTCTTCAGGAACAAATTGCATCATGTAATCTTCGTCACCAATCTTTACGATAAGCCATTTTGGACCTGATGGTGAAGCGTTTTCACGTTGAAAAGTAACAGAGGTTACCACAGCTTCCATATCGCTGAAAGCCTCTATATTCTTGCTTATTTTATCATAACTGGCACTTACTTTTTTACCTTCAGGAGAATCTTCCCATTTTTTGTACATAATACCGTCTGGTGAAGCTTCCCATTTTTTCTTTTCTGCTATTGGGTCTTTCTTTTTAACAACGGCCAACTGTTTTTGGGATGGCTTTGTTTTACTTTTTATTTCACAATTAGTAAATACTAATCCGATTACCACTGCCAGCGGTAAGATCAGGAAAAAGAGGCTTTTTTTCATAGGTTCATATTCTTTTAAAATTGATTAAGCGAATATAGTTTGATATTTTCTGGACGGAGTAATTTGGATTGTAAATAAAAATGTAAATTTTGTAAAATAAATAGTAAATGTAGGTATTGAGAGGATTTCTGTGATTTTATTGTTGTAATCTATTTCAAATATTTTGTTCTTAAATCGATACCATCCTCTAGATAAGGTTCATTAGGATGTTTTATGACATAGTTTTTAACAGCAACTCTTACTAATGAATCTAGCCATTTTTTCCCATGTCTTTTAATAATTTCTTTCTCCATTACTTTTTCGTAACAATATAAAGTGAATCCTTCTGGAGGTCGTATACATGAACTCAAACTATGAATAGTTTCAATATTATACTTTTTAGTAATCAAATTTAATTCTGCAACTACTCTTTCAGGATAATTTCTACAATAATATACTAGCTTATTTTTTAATAAATCTTTTTCAGCTCTTTTAGTTTCGTACGGACAGATTGTATCAACAACAATTATTTTTTTATCAGGATTTTCTAATTTTATATTTTCATATTCTGCCCAAGAATAAACTTTTACAGGTTCAACAGATCTATTGCAACTAGATAGCAATAATAAAAGTGACAATATGAATATTAGTTTTTTCAATGTTCTTGATTCAAAATAACTGATAACGTTTTGTTTATAGTAGGTATTGTCAAATATAAAAAAATGCGCAAATTCAGGAGAGATTTGCGCAGTTTGTATTATTCAAGTTCTTTATCATAAAATTGGAAGCTTAAATTTTGTGGAATTCCAAGTCGAGTTTTTTCAATAGTAAAATCTCTTTCATTATTAAAACTATACATTTTATAATTATCATTTCTATAATCGATAATAAAAAAGTTAGTCACTTTTCTATTTGGTTTAAGACTGTCATAATCCATGAAATGCGCTTCATTATTTTTACAGGGATGTTGCTTGCCAATTATAAAGTCTTCATTGTGTCCAACTGCAAAAACGTTATGACCAATAACAATTTTTTCAGGTTCATAAATGCTATCACCATTTTTACTACAAGCAATCCATGTATTTTCGTCCCATTTAGCTATATAAAAACCTTTTTTTATCTCGTTGGTTGATTCATTTGTGCCAAAATAACAACTAATCAAACAAAGGCAAAATGATAAATAAAATAATTTTTTCATAGTTATATTTTAATTGACTTACTTATCGCTAATGGTTTGACTTAAGTTTCAACTATCAAATATAAAAAAAATGCGCAAAGTCAGGAGACATTTGCGCAGCATTTTATGGGAAGTCTTTGCGTAGCTGAGTTAACAACGTAATTATTTTTCAATTTGTTTTTCTAAATCTTCAATAAAAATTTTTCTTGATAAACAATAAAGATAAACATCTTCTCCCCACATGCTTTCAATAACTATATTAGTTTTTCCAAGACTTGTTATTTTGTAAGGCCTAAAACTTGTAAAAAAATCTTTCCTTTTCTCTATTTTTAATTCAGTCGATTTAGAGTTGAAATAATATTTATTGTCTTTAAAATTGTAATCACAAGATGTTTCAAAAATTTTCAAAATGTTTTTTGTAGTGAACATACATAAAGTGTAATATTTTGGCTCAACAAATTGAATAATATCGTCAAAAGTTCCCAAATCGTTAATTCCACAATTTTGGTTTGATATGACATGAAATCTATTATTTTGAAAATAGTAATCGAAGAATTTTGTTTTTGGAAGTTGTTCTATATCATTTGGTCGATTAATTTTTGTTCTTAAAACTTCTTGAACAATTAAACTTACATCATTTGTATAATACCAATTTTGTAAAGTAAATTTTTCTTTTTTTAATCTATCTCGATTTAAGATTACTTTTTCAATATAGCTTAAACACCTTGAAACATCCTTGTCTGGAGAGTCAATGAATATATTTAAATCTGCGGATTCATCTTTGCTACTAGAATCTTTTCTCCATGCACGAAAACTAATCGTTTCATCTTGATTTAAAAAAATTAGAATGGATTGGTTGTAATTTAATAATTCGGATAATTTTTGAGCATATTGACCAACAATCAAATTCTTGTTCATCTCTTCGGTATAATAATATGTTGAACAGACTAATTCAATGTTTCCAAAATTCTTTTTAAAAAAAGTATTTTTATGACTAAATGCTGAATTACAAATCAGGAATAGAAAAAATAGTATTTTAATTCTTTTTGTCATTTATTATGTTGTATAACGTTATTTGGCTTGCATTCAGTGGCTTTTATTGTTACTGACTTTAACAAATATACCGAAAACTTTTGAAAATAAAACGTGTTGGAAAAGAAAAAAGATAAGATACCAAACATCCAAATAAGCTCAAGCGCAGAAAAGCAAAAAAACCTATGTTAGCAACTGGTTTTATAAATACGTATTAAAACAATTCTATTTCGTTTTAAATTTTGATTATATCCTGCACTCAAAACTAAAAACGTATTTTTTAAAGTTTTTTTATTGTAAATTTTGAGGAAAGTTCCATTTTCTTGTTCAGTAATTTTTAGTTTATAATGATCTTTTTCTGTCATTATCATTGTTGAACTGGTTCCATTTCCATTTGACTTTCCATTAACTTGCCAAAATGATTTTAAATTATCAAAACTCCATGTAATTGTTTGGTTACATTTTATATAATCGAATCTATCATCAAAGTAAATTGTATCTGACTTGAAAAATAGGCTATCTTGATTGCAAGAAACCCAACTTTTCAAATTATTATATTTTAATAATTCTAAAATATTTTTTTTAGTTGGATTATTATTTTGTCCAAAAATTATTGAAGTAAAGAAAAGAAATGAAAAGAGTTGTTTCATTGATTTGAGATTTTTTAAACTTGCTACTAACTTGTATATATGTGCCACAAGCAAATATTTACAAATACTTATAAATGCATATAAGCATTTGTAAATATAAAAAATCCTCAATCGTTTTTACAATCAAGGATTTAATGTTTTAGATAAAAAAAGAAATTTATTTTTTTAAGACTTTGTATTGCTCATAACATTGACTTATGGCATCCAAAATCTGTAAATCATTTGCTGTTTGTATAAATGCTTCTGAGTAGCTGCAATGTTGGAGAATTTCTGCAATTTCATTCTTAGTTACTCCTAATAAAATGCAAATCGTTTCTCTGTCAAACTTGGTTTCAAGAAGATTTTTTACCGTATCATCTTTCTTCATTTCCTTTAACCTGCGGAGTTCTTTAGGTTTTTTACCAAAGAAATTGTACAACATATCGGCAGGATTGAAAATTGAATTCATCACACGTGAAAACGCATTTGGTGAACGTTCACCCATTTCATATGCAGCAGGAAGTCCAGAAATACTATAACGGAAATTTTCTTCTTCAGGAATAAGTTTTGAGTCAACTTCTAGATATCCGGTAAGATTGTAGCGTTTTATTTTTACTTCTTCAAGTGCAATGGCTTTTTCTGTAAGTATTAATTTAGCTGTACCATTTTTAATCCAGTCATTCGTTACTCTAACTCTCAAGGATTGAAAACCAATCATGGTGATGTGAAGTGTGTCATTTACATCGGCATCAATTTCAAAAGCACCTTTTGTATCGGTTGTAGAACCTCTTACTTTGTTGATATTTATTATATTAGCATTGGGTAATGCTAAAGAAGTTGTTCCGTTTATTACTGTTCCATACACTTTCTTCTTCGTCAAAAGCTCTTGCGAAAAAGCATTTGAGTTGAAAAGGAAGAGTAAAATTAGAGCAAAATATCTCATGTTTCTGTTTGAAAGTTTAAAAGTATAAAACTCTTAAAGAATTTCGATAGGTTTTGTAAATTATTATAAGAAAATTAACAATCCAATAAAATTACAAAAAAAAATTCCAAATCCCAATAGAAATCATTGGAATTTGGAATTAAATATTTGTTATCTAAAAAAAGCTTAGCTTCTTCTTGGTCTTCTTACTTTAGCAGCGTCAAAAGAACGACTTGCTGGTCTGTCAGAATTGTCATCAGAACGTCTTGGAGCTCTTTCTTCTCTTTGAGCCGAACCTGGTTCTCTTCTTGGAGCTGAACTTCTTTCGCTTCTAAAACCGCCTTCTCTTGCTGGTCTGTCTGATGAAAATCCACCTTCACGTTTTGGAGCCGAACTTCTGTCTCCGCCACTTCTTGGACCGAAACTTCCAGAACCTCTTCTTTCGCCACCAGAATTTCTATCGCCTCTAAAACCACCTGAGCTTCTTCCGCCACCGAAACCACCACCACTTCTTCCATTATGGTCACGTCTTTCACGGCTTCCGCCATCGTTTTTAGAAATTTCAACGTTGATTCTTCTTCCGTTAAGGTCAAATCCGTTAAGGACAGACATAACTTTATCAGTATGTTCTCCGTCAGTATTAAAGAAAGAGAAACCTTCTTTTACATCAACTTTGAAAACGTCATCACGACCCAAATCTAATGTTTCTTTCAAGAAATCTTTCAATTGCATCCAATCGAAATCGTCTCTAGCACCAATATTTACGAAATAACGAACAGGATCTCCAGCTCTAATTTCTCTTGGTTCAGAACTTCTTTCGCTTCTGTCACTACCTTTTTCACCTGATAAATCACGTTTCTTTTTGTAGTAATTGATGAATCTGTTGAATTCTACAGAAACCATTTTCTTGATTAATTCTTCTTTAGTTAAACCATCAAGAACTTCGTTGATTGCCGGTAAATAGTTGTCTATTTCGTGGTCAACTTCAGTATCTTTAATTTTATTAGCTAAGTGCAACAATTGGATTTCGCAAATTTCCATTCCAGAAGGAATAGTCTTTTCTTGAAATTTTTGTTGGATAATTCTTTCGATAGACGAAATTTTACGAATCTCACTTTTAGTGATGATTACGATAGAAGTTCCTAATTTACCAGCACGACCAGTACGACCTGAACGGTGATTATAGGTTTCAATTTCGTCTGGTAATTGATAATTTACTACGTGAGTAATGTTATCAACGTCAATTCCACGAGCAGCAACGTCTGTCGCAACAAGCATTTGAATTTGACGACCTCTAAAAGATTTCATTACACCATCACGTTGCGCTTGAGATAAATCTCCGTGCAATGCAGCAGCACTGTAACCGTCTTCAATTAATTTTTCTGCAACCGCTTGTGTATCACGTTTTGTTCTACAAAAAACTACAGAAAAAATATCTGGATTAGCATCGGCTAAACGTTTTAAAGCTTCGTAACGGTCACGAGCATTCACGCAATAAAATTCGTGAGAAACTGTAGCCGAACCTGAATTTTTGCTACCAACAGTAACTTCTGCTGGATCGTGCATAAATTTCTTTGCAATTCTTGCTACTTCTGCAGGCATTGTTGCAGAGAATAACCAAGTATTTTTCTCGTCTGGAGTATCCGATAAAATGGATACAATGTCTTCATAAAAACCCATGTTCAACATCTCATCTGCTTCGTCAAGAATACAGAAATTGATGTTTTTGATGTTTACAAGACCACGATTAATCATGTCTTGCATTCTACCTGGAGTTGCAACAATAATTTGTGCACCTCTTTTAATGTCTCGGGCTTGTTCTGTAATACTTGCACCACCATAAACTGCCACTGTATTAATACCTTTTACGTATTTAGAGTATTGTTTAATTTCGTTGGTGATTTGTAAGCATAGTTCACGCGTTGGTGATAAAATTAACGCTTGTGTGCTTCTGTCTTCAGCATCTATTTTTTGGATAAGCGGAAAACCAAATGCTGCTGTTTTCCCTGTTCCTGTTTGTGCTAAAGCTACTAAGTCTGTGTTTTTTTCCAATAAGACTGGAATGGCTTTTTCTTGCACTTCTGACGGATTCTCAAATCCTAGATCTTTGATCGCCAGCAGTAACGACTCATTCAGACCTAATTGTTCAAATTTATTCATAAAGTATTTTAAATTGGGTGCAAAGGTAGTCTTTAAAAACCATATAGCCTAATTTGTTAACTATTGATAATTAATTAGTTATGATTTATTCAAACTATTAGTTTTCCTATTCAGTCTAGATTTAAGGAATTGGGTACTTTTTTTTTACTGAAATCTGTGACTGCGACCGACTACTATTTCAAAAATTCAATCAATTGTTTTACTGCAATTCCACGGTGACTAATGTTTGATTTTTCTTCGATAGAAAGTTCTGCGAAGGTCTTTGTATAGTGGTTTGCAATAAAAATTGGATCGTAACCAAAACCATTGTCTCCAATTTTTTCATCAATGATTTTTCCGTTAATGATTCCGGTGAAAAGATGCTGTTTGCCTTTATAATTCAAACAAATAACAGTTTTGAAATTGGCTTTTCTGTTGGTTTTATCTTTAAGATTTGATAATAATTTATTCATATTATTATCATCGTTTTTTGGTTCACCTGCATATCTAGCAGAGAAAACGCCTGGTTCACCATTTAGTGCATCAACCTCCAAACCAGAATCGTCCGCAAAACAATCATATCCATATTTTTGGGTAACATAATTAGCTTTCAAAATAGCATTTCCTTCTATTGTATCAGCGGTTTCTGGAATTTCTTCTGTGCAACCAATGTCTTCAAGACTTAAAATTTGAATAGAATTTGGAACACAAAGTTGGATTTCTTTAATTTTATTTTTGTTGTTGGAAGCAAAAACTAGTTTCATGTGTAAATGATTTAAATACAAATTTAGATTTCTTATTTGATAAAACACGTAAAACTACGCTATTCTATTTCAAAAATGGAACTTAAATTTGTCCCAAGTAGTTAGGTTAATTTTTGTTATACAGAGGATTTTTAAAATTCTACAAGTTTTAGCAAAAAAATAATTCCTTGATGCCACATTCTTCGTTTAGATTTTTTCTAAGGTATAAATTGATTTGGGGTCTTTTATATTCACAAGGTATTAAAGGAGTTATTAGAATTAAATATGAGAAAAAGCAGCTTTATATAGCTGCTTTTTTGATTATTATGCAATTTTTAATGTCATTTAAAATTGATATAAATATTTCTAAACCAATAAAAAAATAATCACTACTTTTGCATCGTTTTTTAACAACTTATTTATCATGGTAAAAGATTTATTTGAAAGAATACAAAACAATAAAGGACCATTAGGAAAATGGGCTTCACAAGCAGAAGGATACTTTGTGTTTCCTAAATTAGAAGGAGAATTAGGTCCAAGAATGCAATTTCAAGGAAAAGATATTTTAAACTGGAGTTTGAACGACTATTTAGGTCTTGCTAATCATCCAGAAGTAAGAAAAGCAGATGCTGATGCAGCCATTCAATATGGTGCGGCTTATCCAATGGGAGCAAGAATGATGAGTGGTCATACCAATGCTCACGAACAATTAGAAAATGAATTAGCGGCTTTTGTTATGAAAGAATCTGCCTATTTATTGAATTTTGGTTACCAAGGAATTATGTCATGTATTGATGCATTGGTTACTAAAAATGACGTAATTGTTTATGATGTTGATGCGCATGCCTGTATCATTGATGGTGTTCGTTTGCATATGGGAAAACGTTTTACTTACCGTCACAATGACATTGAAAGCATGGAGAAAAATCTTCAACGTGCTACAAAATTAGCTGAAGAAACTGGTGGTGGTATTTTATTTATCACTGAAGGAGTTTTCGGAATGCGTGGTCAACAAGGAAAGTTGAAAGAAATTGTAGAAATGAAAAAGAAATACAATTTCCGTTTATTAGTTGATGATGCTCATGGTTTTGGTACTTTAGGTAAAACTGGAGCTGGAGCAGGAGAAGAGCAAGGTTGTCAAGATGGAATTGATGTTTATTTTTCGACTTTTGCAAAATCAATGGCGAGTATTGGTGCTTTCTTAGCTGCCGATAAGGATATTATTGATTATTTAAAATATAATTTACGTTCACAAATGTTTGCTAAAGCATTACCAATGATTCAAACAGTTGGTGCTTTAAAACGTTTGGAATTGTTACGTAAATCATCAGAATTGAAAGATAAACTTTGGGAAAACGTAAATGCTTTACAAGGTGGATTAAAAGCTAAAGGCTTTAATATTGGTGATACAAATACATGTGTAACTCCTGTTTACCTTGAAGGTTCAATTCCGGAGGCAATGATTATGGTAAATGACTTGAGAGAAAACTATGGTATCTTCTTGTCAATTGTAGTTTACCCTGTAATTCCAAAAGGAATAATTTTACTTAGAATGATTCCTACAGCTTCACATACTTTGGCTGATATTGATGAAACGTTAGCAGCATTTGAAGCTATTCGTGAAAAATTAGTAAACGGAACTTATGCTAAAATTGCAGAAGCAAGTGTTGAGAATGTAGAATAGTTTACATATTTTATTTTTATAAATTAAAATCCATTCATTAATTTGAATGGATTTTTTTTTGTATATTTAGTATTCTAAAAATTTGAAATATGAAAAATAGTATAACTTTATTGGTGTTAGTTTCGGTAGTTTTATTTTCCTGTAAGAAAAAAGAAAACGAACCTACAACAGACGAATTAAAATCGGATATTCCTCAAGTAGAGCAATCAGCAACTCAGGAATGTTATGAATATGTGCAAGGAAAAGATACAATTCAGGCAAATTTTTTGGTTCAAAATAATGCTATTAGTGGTGATTTGTACTACAAATTGTATGAGAAAGATAAAAATACCGGGAAAATCACAGGAACTATTAATGGTGATACTTTGTTGGCAGATTATACTTTTATGTCTGAAGGAATTAAATCTGTAAGGCAAGTTGTATTTTTAAGGAAAAATAAATCTTTAATTGAAGGTTCTGGAGAAAGTGAAGAGAAAGAAGGCAAAACTGTTTTTAAAGAAACAAAAAAAATGAATTTTACATCAAATATAATTTTAAACGAAATACCTTGTAAATAGATAAAAAAAAATACCATTCAGAGCTGAATGGTATTTTTTTTAAAGATTTTTTTTATAGGTTCTTCTTCTCCTAAAAATTACAGGATCAAAGTGTTTCCATATTTGATGAATAGCAGTGTTTTCTTCTAGTTCTGGAGTTCTAATACAGTTTTTAATTCCTTTTTCTGTAAATGTATTGTAACATTCATTAAAGATTATTGCGGTTACCCCTTTGTTTTGATATTCGGGTAAAACGCCAATTAAGTAGAATAAAACGTCTTTACTTTCTCTTTTAGCTTTTAATAAATGATAAAATCCAAAAGGGAATAACTTACCGTTTGCTTTTTTTAATGCTTCAGAGAAACTTGGCATTACAATACTAAAAGCTACCATTTTATCATCTTTATCTAAAACAAATTTGATGTATTCTGGATTGATAAAACTTATGTATTTTTTTTTGAAATATTCCTTCTGAACGTCTGTAATAGCTACAAACGAAGACAAACTTGCATACGATTCATTAAAAACATCAAACATCTCATCAACATAAGGCATGATGTCTTTTGTTTTGGTGAAATTAACTGGTTTAAGTTGATAACGTTTCTTAATTAGCTCTTGAATTTTAAAGAAAAATTCAGGTTTTACATTTTCAAAAGGAAATTTGTTCTCTAAATATTCTTTTTCTTTAACGTATCCTAATTGTTCAAGATGTTCTTTATAGTAAGGATAATTGTACCAAGTTATCATTGAGCCCATTTCATCAAAACCTTCGGTTAAAACACCAACTTTATCAAGATTTGAAAATCCCATTGGACCTTCAATATATTCCAAATTGTTTTCTCTTCCTAATTCATATACTTTTTCAAGTAATGCTTTTGTTACATCTATATCATCAATAACGTCCCACCAACCAAAACGAACTTTCTTTTTTTGTTGGTCGTTTACTTCATCCCAATTGATGATTGCTGCAATTCTTCCTACTATTTTATTGTCTTTGTAAGCCAAATAAAAATAAGCTTCAGCACTATGAAATGCAGGGTTTATTGTTTTATCAAATGTTTCTAAATCATCTTGTATTAATGGCGGAACCCAATAAGGATGATTCCTGTATAATGAAAACGGAAACTTTACATAGTCTTTTAATAACGCCTTAGTATTGGCTTCAATTATTGTAATCATTTTTAATTATGGTTTTTCAACTTGAACTTCGTCTAGACGCTTTTTCTTTTTATCTTTTTCTTTATCTTTTTTACTCTTGTCTTTCTTTTTATCACCTTTTGGAGCTCTAATCATAACATCTTTGTAATTAGTTGTAGAACGCCATGAAAGTCCAAATCCCGCAAATAAAAAATCAGGTGTTGTTTTGAAGTTTTTACTCACATAAGCATCAATTTGAAGGTTTTCATTTACTAAATAAGCTGCTCCTGTAGAGAAAAACCCATCAGCATAGTAATCTCCTTGAAGTCCTTTATTTTCTAGATAGGCTGACCATTTATCGTTAAATCCTTTGGTTAAAGTTGCGATATAACCAAGTGTTTGATTGTTAGTTCCAACTTTATCAATAAAAACATTGGTCACAAAAACCCAAGCTCCAGGAAAAATTTGTTGAGTAATCAACATACCTTTCGGACTAACTCGACTTATTTCCTCACCACCAAATAAAAACGGATTGGAGCTAAAATTCAAATTGGCACCAGCATAAACAGAAACAGCAGGAATCAATTGGCGCCATTTGAATTTATGATTGGCTTTCCAACTGTATATATTTACTTTCTCTTCATAATTTTTAAACGGATCATAAACCAAATATTTTAAACCAAGTGTTGACGATTTCAGTCCTTTTCTATTGTATTCTGTATAATCATCAGCAATATATATATCGTTTTGATAATTAAGCTCTAAAATAGCTTCAAGTTGTTCTTTGAAAAAACCATATCTAGCATTAAAATCTCCACTGAATCCAGAAGCACTATAATCTAAAATACTATGCTTTTCATTAACATAACTTAAACCAGATTCAATTTGAATGACAGTTTTTCCAACAGCAAATGCCGACATAGACTCTCCAGGACGATTTGAATTAATAACATCTGTGTGTTGCGCATTAATTTTTGAAACTGATAATGAAAGGATAAAAAGAGCAAAAAGATTTATTTTCATTTTATGTGAGTTTGCTATTTTGATTTAGAAATTCAAATGTACTATTAATTTATTATTTATTTAAGAGCTAATGCTAATTTTGAATGTGGGAATTTAGTATTTTTGACAAAATTTTAATTTTATGCAGGAAGCAGGTTTACCAACATTGGTAAGAAATTTAATTGTGATTGTGGCAATTTATTATATTGTTAAATTTTTAGCACGCTTATTCTTGCCAGTTATTGCTAAAAAAGTGGTTGAAAAAGCAACCCAACAGTTTCAAGAACAAGCACAACAACAAAATCAACAATATCAAGATAATTTCAATACATCAACAAAAAGCGACAAGCCTCGTGAAACAAAAAAAGTTGGTGAATATATTGATTATGAAGAAGTTGATTAAAAAATAATTAATTGTTTAAAGATGGAATATTTAAAATCAGACACCTAATATCCAATATCAAAATCTAATATTTAAAATGAAGCAACTTCAAAAATTATATCCTCATATACTTGCCATTTGTGGTTTTGTTCTAATTGCGTTAATTTATTTTTATCCTGTATTGCAAGGAAAAAAGATATCTCAATCAGATATTGTTCAATATACGGCTATGGCTAAAGAGCAAAATGACTTCAGAGCGTCTGAAAACGCTGAACCCTATTGGACCAATTCCGCTTTTGGAGGAATGCCAACTTATCAATTGGGAGCTAAATATCCAAATGATTTTATTGGTCATATTGACGATGCTTTACGTTTTTTACCACGTCCAGCTGATTATTTGTTTCTCTATTTCTTAGGTTTTTATGGATTGATGCTGGTTTTGAAAATAGATCCATTAAAAGCTTTTTTCGGAGCTTTAGCTTTCGGATTTTCTACTTATTTGATAATTATTCTTGGCGTTGGACATAATGCTAAAGCTCATGCAATAGCCTACATGCCATTGGTTGTTGCTGGTGTAATAATGGTATTTCAGAAACGATTTTTCTATGGAGGAATGTTAACCATGTTTGCCGTAGCATTAGAAATCAATGCCAATCACTTTCAAATGACCTACTATTTGTTGATAGTTCTTATTGCTTTAGGAATTTATTATTCTTATAAGTTTATTAAAAATAAAGAGTTTAAACCTTTATTAAATGTTGTAGGAACTTTTGCAGTTGCGCTAATTTTTGCAATAGGTTCTAATGCAACTGGTTTACTAGCAACAAAAGAATATGCCGATTTTAGTACTAGAGGAAAAAGTGACTTAAAATTACAACCAGACGGAACTAAAAAAGTAAGTACTTCTACATTAGATAAGGAATACATCAATGAATATAGTTACGGAATTGCTGAAAGTTTTAACTTAATTGCACCAAGACTTTTTGGAGGAGGAAGTGCAGAAGAGCTTGATGAAAACTCTGCAGTATACGATTATATGTTAAAATATGGAGCATCAGAAGGAGAAGCTAAACAGTTTACTTCCTATTATGCAAGAACTTATTGGGGTGAACAACCAAGTGTTGCTGCACCAGCCTACATTGGAGCGATAGTTTTCTTTTTGTTTGTTTTGGCAATGTTTCACGATAAGAGAAAACTTAAATATGTTTTTCTAGTAGGAGCAATCGTTTCATTAATGCTTTCTTGGGGAAAAAACTTTTCAATAATCACTGATTTATTTATCGATTACATGCCAATGTATGATAAGTTTAGAGCGGTTTCATCTATTCAAGTTATTTTAGAATTGTGTATTCCTATTTTGGCTGTCATGGGACTTCATTCGTTTTTTACAACAAATAAAGAAAAACAGTGGAACAGTTTATGGAAAGCTGCTGGAACATCATTGTTATTGATTATATTTCTTAACATATCTAAGTTAGAACATTTGCCTGGTCTCTTATACACATTTTCTTTGTTTTTACTAGTAATAAGTTCATTTGGGTTAATTTTTTACAAGTTTTTTTATAAGAAGACAATCAAAAATCTATCAATGATTTTGCAAATTATTTTGGTTTTTTCATTGATATCTATTTTTGTTTTTAGTGTTACAATTGGGAATATTGATTTTGTAGGAGCAATGGATGGCGATTTACGCCAAATGTTGAGTCAAAGTCAAGATAAATCGTTTGGAATTGGTTTTATAGATGCTGTAAGAGCCGATAGAAGAACTATGTATTCGGCAGATTTACTTCGCACTGGATTTTTTATTGTGCTTGCAGTTTTGGTGCTTTGGATGTACACCAAAAATAAAATGGCTCAATCTACAGCGATTATTCTTGTTGGAATTCTTATGGTTTCTGATTTGTTTTTTGTAGATAAAAAATACGTTAGTAGTAGAGATTTTGTAAGCGCAAGAGAAGTGGATGTTCCATTTGAAGCAACAACTTCCGATATGCAAATTCTTCAAGATACAACACATTATAGAGTTTTAGAAGTTGAAGGAAATTTATCAAGTGCTCGTGCGTCTTATTTTCACAAATCAATTGGTGGCTATAGTGCTGTAAAACCAAGAGCAATGCAAGAATTATTTGACTATCAAATTGCCAAAAACAACAAAGAGGTAATTGATATGTTGAATGTAAAATACATCATCCAAACTAACGATAAAGGAGAAGAATTCCCAACCTTAAATCCAGATGCTAACGGAAACGCTTGGTTTGTGAATGAATTGAAAATGGTTGAAAATGCAGATGCTGAAATGAAAGCTTTGGAAAAATTTGATTCAAAAAAAGAAGTGATATTTGATAAAAGTTCTGACATTTTTGGACCTTACAAGAAAATGCCTTTTAAGAATCAAAGTTTTGTAAAAGATTCAACAGCTTCAATCAAACTTACATCATACAAACCAAATCATCTTAAATACGTTTCAAATAATACAAACAATGGTTTTGCAGTGTTTTCAGAGATGTATTACAAGAATGGTTGGATTGCAACTATTGATGGAAAAGAAGCACCAATTTTAAAAGTAAATTATGCCTTAAGAGGATTAAACATTCCGGCTGGAAATCATAAAATTGAATTCAAGTTTGAGCCTCAAGTTGTCAAAACAGGAAGTACAATTGCTTTAATTAGTTTTATTGGAATGATGTTGCTTTTGGTTGGTGGGATTTATTTAGATAGAAAGAATAAAGTATAATATTTAAAGCTAATTTTTTGTAAATTTGATTATTACAATAAAAATGAAAGCAACTAAATTAAATCATGCTCATCCTTCTAAAATGGAAGAACGTTACATTGATGAGATTAGAAAAATGACGCCTCAGCAACGTTTTGAAAAATTGATGGCTATTATTGAGCTATCTTATCTTTTAAAAACAGCCAAAAAAATATCAAAGTAAGTAAATGAATAGTCAAATAATTGAAATTTGGAAGTATTTTTCTTTGAACAAAGTCAAATATTTGACCATTGGTGGTTTTGCCGTAAACATATATGGTTACGGAAGAAATACAGGTGATATTGATATCTTTATTGAAGATTCAATTGAAAATCGCGAGAATTTACAGGAAGCTTTGAAACAATCAGGAATTGGGGATTTTGAAAATATAAAGACTATGCAATTTATTCCTGGGTGGACCGATATTTCCTTAAATTTTAATCTGCGATTAGATATCATGACTTCTGTTAAAGGTTTAGAAAATCACGATTTTCAAGAATTACTTGATAAAGCTTATGTTACTGAAATTAGTGGAATTCCTGTCTACTTTTTAGATTACGAAAACCTTATTAAAGCAAAAAAGGCTACCAATCGTCCAAAAGATATTTTAGATATTGAAGAGTTAGAAAAAATTAATAAAAACTCTAATTTATAATTTTGGAAACAGGTCAAAAAAAACTTTTAATCATAACCTACTATTGGCCTCCAGCAGGTGGACCAGGTGTGCAACGTTGGTTAAAATTTGTAAAATATTTGCCAGATTTTAATGTTCAACCTATAGTTTATATTCCTGAAAATCCAACTTATCCTATTGTTGATGAAGGTTTAATTAGTGAAGTTTCGGATAAAGCAATTATTCTGAAAAATAAAATATTCGAACCTTATCAATTAGCTGGTTTTTTATCCAAAAAAGAGACCAAAAAAATAAGTTCAGGGATTATTCCAGCAGCTAAAAAGCAAAGTTTTGTTGAAAAAATGATGCTTTGGGTTCGCGGCAATTTATTTATTCCTGATGCGCGTAAATTTTGGGTAAATCCTTCAGTAACTTATTTAAAAAAATACATTCAAGAAAATAATATTGATGCTATTGTAACTTCTGGTCCGCCACATTCATTGCATTTAATTGGTTTGAAATTAAAACAAGAATTAGGAGTGAAGTGGTTTGCCGATTTTCGTGATCCTTGGACAACTATTGGTTATCATAAAGCATTAAAATTATCTTCATTTGCAGATAAAAAACATAAAGCATTAGAACATCAAGTTTTAAACACTGCTGACACTATTATTGTTACAAGTAAAACGACAAAAACAGAATTTCAAGCCATTACTAATAAACCAATTGAAGTAATTACTAATGGTTATGATGTTGAAAATGTTCCAAATCAAACTTTAGATGAAAAGTTTACTTTGGCACATATTGGTTCGTTTTTATCTGATAGAAATCCTAAAATTTTGTGGGAATCTTTAAATGAATTAATCTCTGAAAATGAATTGTTTAAAACTCATTTTCAATTGAAACTTATTGGTAAAGTAAGTCAAGAAATATTGGATTCAATTTCAGAATTTAAATTAGATTCTTATCTCAATAATTTAGGTTATATTTCTCATTCAGAAGCGATAAAACATCAAAAAGCATCGCAAGTTTTGTTACTGATAGAAATTGATTCTGAAGAAACTAAAAGTATTATTCCTGGAAAATTATTTGAATACATGGTTTCTGAACGACCAATAATTGCCATCGGACCAAAAGATTCTGATTTTGCAGAGATCATTACGTCAACTAATACTGGTGTTTTCTTCACTTACAATGAAAAAGAACGTTTGAAAAATACAATTTTGTCTAATTTTGATTTATATTTAGAAAAGAAATTACAAGTATATCCTGTTGGTTTGCAACACTATTCTCGAAAAAATTTGACTGAAAAACTCGCAAAACTTATAACTAGTAATTTGTAACTTTAAATGGGAATCGTAATCAACCAATCGATTAAAAATGTTGTCATTACCTATATTGGTTTTGGAATTGGTGCAGCTAATGCCTTGTTTATGTATCCTCATTTTTTGGGCGAAGATTATTATGGATTGACAGGTTATATTCTTTCTACTGCTAATGTTATTTTTCCTCTTTTGGCATTCGGTGTTCATAATACTTTGATTAAGTTTTTTACTCATTACAAAACCGATGACGATAAAAGTTCGTTTTTAACTTTTGTATTAATATTACCACTTTTGTTAATCATCCCGTTTTTACTAATTGGATTTTTTGGATACGATTGGATTGCTACTTTTTTATCAAAAAAAAACCGAATTGTATATGATTATGTATGGCAAATTCCAATAATTGGACTTTGTATGGGCTATTTCGAAATCTTTTATGCATGGGTAAAAGTGCATTTGCAATCGGTTATTGGTGGTTTTATTAAAGAAGTTTTGTTACGAATTTTTATTTCAATTTTTTTGTTTGCCGTTTATTTCAAATGGATTACACCACTTGAATTTATTAATTCATTAATGGGAATTTATTTGATAACTACTTTGGTAATGTTTTTTTATGCCATGAAAGTAAGGCCAATTACTTATAATTTCAAAATACCACATAATAGTAAAGAAGTTTTTATTTATTCCTTGTTTATAATTTTATCGGGAAGTATTGCAAACATGCTTTTAGATATTGATAAAACAATGATAAATCAATATATAAAAATTGAAAATATAGCTTATTATACTGTAGCAATTTTTATTGCGACCGTTATTGCAGTTCCAAGTAGAGCAATGCATCAAATTACCTATCCAATAACTGCAAAGTTGATGGCAGAAGATAAGCATAAAGAATTAAATGAGCTTTACAAAAAGACTTCTATAACATTACAAATAATAGGAGGATTGGTTTTAGTTGGCATATTAGTCAATATCAATCAAATGTATTTGCTATTGCCTAAAAATTATAGTACTGGAATTTTTGTTGTTTTTACTATTGGAATTTCAAAATATTTCGATTTGATATTAGGTAATAATAATGCTATCATTTTTAATTCTAAATATTATAAAGCAGTTCTTTTTTTGGGATTATTACTAGCTTTTTTAGCGATTTCACTGAATATGATTTTTATACCAATATATGGAATTAACGGAGCTGCAATAGCAACTTTAATTTCGATTACACTATATAGTATTGCAAAATTACTTTTTGTGGTATTGAAGATGAAATTATATCCATTTTCCAATCAAACTTTATATTGTTTAGGGGTTTTGATAGCAACATTCTTTCTCTTTTACTTTTGGGATTTTTCTTTTAATCCTATCGTAAATATTGTTTTGAAATCTATTTTAGTTTCGTTTTTTTATATTTTTATGAATTACAAATTAAATCTGTCTTCAGATTTTAATAATGTTATGAACTCAATTTTGAAAAAAGTTAGATAGATTTTAAAATAAAATAGATTCTGAATCAAGTTCAGAATAAAAAAATCCTGCTTCATCTTCCCAGAATCCGCAGGATTTAAACAAACCTAACCAACCAATCAATCTTTTATTCTTTATCTTCTTTAGTAGCATCATCTTCTACTAAAACTTTTGTTCCGTCTGTTCTGTAATAGTAGTGACCGTTTCCACTTCCGTTATTACCGTTTCCGTAAGTTGTTGCAGTAGCATTATTATTGTAAATAAAACCACTATTTCTTTTCACTTGACCAATCATATCGATTATTTCACCACGACGGTTGTATATAATTTTCATTCCGCCAACTTGTGTAAGAGCAAATCTGTTGTATCTCATATATACTGAACCAATTCTACTAACTCTATCTCGGCTATCGTAGTTGATGAAAGTGTTTCCAACTCTACGAACTCTACCAAAACTATCATGCTCAATTAAGACACCAAAGTTTACTGGATTGGTTCTATTTACTTCAGAAGTTCTCTTTCCTGCTAATCTATAGTGATGGTCTCCTTGAGAGTCATCTGGACGTGTATTAAAATCAAAGTCTCCATTGGTAAAAACGAAAAACTCAATGCCTCGTTCTGTAAATGAAATTGGTTCATCAAAATTACAACTTGTGGTTGTGTTGTGATTGAAACTTCTTGTTTCTTGTGCAATTGTTACACTTGTTGTTAACAAAATGCTTGCTAATAATAAAGTAATTGTTCTCATAATAAATCGTTTTAAAGCTTTTGCTTACTCGTTCGATTTTCAGCTTCTTCGATCAGATAATCTTTCTGATGTTTAGTACATTTCAAGATGTGTGCCAAAGCTATTATAATGATTTGTCAACGATTTGTTAATGATTTTTAAGCTATTGAAAAACAATTCATTATTTGGTTATTTCTTCATTAAAAATAATTTAGGAAGTATCCAAAATTTTATTACTTTTGATGCCATTATCCAAATAACTATCATTTTTTGTTATGAATTTCACAAAAAGAAACCTACTATTGTTCGTTTTTACATTAGTATTTACTACCAATTTGTTTGGTCAAACGTTTGAGCAAGCTTATGCTAATGTTGTAAATCAATGTTCTCAAAGTAACATTACTACCAATTTAACCCAATATGAAGCTTTGGGCGTTAAGAGAAGAGGAACTCCAGCTTTACAAAATACTTTAGATTGGTTGAAAAACAAATATTTAAGCTATGGCTACACTGCTAGTCAACTTCAAGAGTATTCCTATACTTATGCTGGTTCTACAGCTGTTTGTAAAAATTTAGTGGTTACCAAAATTGGTACAGTTTATCCAAATACATTTCTAATAGTTTGCGGACATTATGATTCAATTGTAGGAACAGGAACAAATGATAACGGAAGTGGCGTAGTTTCTATTCTTGAAACAGCTCGATTATTGCAAAACATTCCAACTGAGTATTC
Organism: Flavobacterium chungnamense; assembly: GCF_039539165.1. Lineage (NCBI taxonomy): Bacteria > Pseudomonadati > Bacteroidota > Flavobacteriia > Flavobacteriales > Flavobacteriaceae > Flavobacterium > Flavobacterium chungnamense. Next base: position 191,523 of record NZ_BAABCS010000014.1, on the reverse strand, counting down.
TATAAAATTCATCAATTTCAGCGGTGAAGAAGATGGATTGAAAGGAAGCCAGAATTATGTTTCTGCAGTTGTAAACTCTACTACACCAAAAATGGATATTCGTTTGGTTTTTAATCTAGACGAAGTTGGTGGAGTAGCCGGAATGGTAAACAATACTATCACTTGTGAACGTGATACTTCATCACCAACAGTGAACAACGCAGCGTCTAGTGCCTTTACTAATCAATTAATAACTTGTGTTGGATTGTATTCTCCATTAAATACATTTTTAGCATCGGCTTACGCATCAGATTACATGTCGTTTCAAAGTAATAGCGATATTATAACTGGTTTTTTTGAGAAAAACGAGACTACACACAAGCATACAGCAACCGATTTATTAGTAAATATGGATCCTGTTTATAATTACAATGTTGCCAAAGCTACAATTGGAGCAACAATGCATTTTGCCAAAGCAAGTACAACAGTTTTATCATTGGATGCTAATAGTTCTGATTTTAATGTAAGTTTCTTTCCTAATCCAACAAAGGACACGTTAAACATCAATTTAGGGTCGATTACAGAGACTAATTATACTTTTTCTTTAATAGATATCAACGGAAAAGAAGTCTTGAATGAGACTATTAAAAATGCAAAATTCATTGAATCTATTCCAGTTTCCAATTTGTCTAAAGGTATTTATTTAGGTGTTCTGAATGTTGGAGAAAAGAGAATTACTAAAAAAGTAGTTATAGATTAATAAAAATGGCTTCTAAATTTTTGAAGCCATTTTTATTATAACTTCTCTTTCAGATATTTCCCAGTAATTGATGCTTTATTTTTAACAACATCTTCAGGAGTTCCAGCAGCAAGAAGTAAGCCACCATTTTCACCACCTTCAGGACCTAAATCGATAATCCAATCGGCACATTTTATTAAATCTAAGTTGTGTTCAACAACAATTATTGAATGTCCTTTATCAATTAAAGCATCAAAAGAAGCTAATAGTTTTTGAATATCATGAAAATGTAATCCTGTTGTTGGTTCGTCGAAAACAAATAATGCTTTGTCTTTAGTGTTTCCTTTTACAAGAAACGAGGCTAGTTTAATACGTTGCGCTTCACCACCAGAAAGAGTAGAAGAAGATTGCCCTAATTGAACATAACCTAAACCAACATCTTGCAAAGGTTGTAATTTCTGCATAATCTTAGCTTGTTTGTGCTCGCTAAAGAACGAAATAGCATCATCAATGGTCATTGTTAGAATATCATCAATGTTTTTTCCTTCAAATGTTACTTCGAGAATTTCTTTTTTAAATCGTTTTCCGCCGCAAGTCTCACAAGGTAATTCAACATCGGCCATGAAAACCATTTCTACATTAATAGAACCATCACCTTTACAAGTTTCACATCGTCCGCCATCAACATTGAAAGAAAAATGTTTAGGTTGATAGCCACGAATTTTTGATAATTTAGTTTTAGAAAATAAATCGCGAATATCATCGTAAGCTTTAATATAAGTCACAGGATTAGAACGTGAACTTCGTCCAATAGGATTTTGATCCACATATTCAATATGATGAATTCTATGATAATGTCCTTGCATATCAGAGAATTGACCGGCTTTTTCACCTACGCCTTCTAATCTTTTTTGAATGGCAGGAAATAATATTTTTTTAACCAAAGTACTTTTTCCGCTTCCAGAAACTCCAGTTACAACAGTCAAACACTCTAAAGGAAAACGAACATCAAGATTCTGTAAATTATTTTCTCTAGCTCCAAGAATATCAATATATGTACTCCATTTTCTGCGTATTCTTGGAACTTTTATTTCTAACTCGCCGTTAAGATATTTAGCCGTTAAGGAATCTGATTTTAAAATTTCATTAAATGTTCCTTGTGCTACTAAATTTCCACCATGGGTTCCAGCTTCTGGACCAATATCTATAATCATATCGGCTTGTTTCATGATGTCTTCGTCGTGTTCAACAACGATTACTGTATTTCCTAAATCACGAAGATTTTTTAAAACACCAATCAATAATTCAGTGTCTTTTGGATGCAATCCGATGCTTGGTTCGTCCAAAATATACATCGAACCTACCAAACTGCTTCCTAAGGAAGTGGCTAGGTTAATTCGCTGTGATTCACCACCAGATAGTGTTGCCGAATTCCTGTTTAAGGTCAAATATTCTAATCCAACGTTACTTAAGAAAGCCAATCGGCTATTGATTTCCATTAAAAGCCGTTTTGATACCGTTTTATCATAATCTGACAATTGCAAATCAGAAAAAAATGGAATTAATCTTTTGATTGATAAATCAACTAAATCAGAAATAGTTTTTCCACCAACTTGAATATAATTGGCTTCAATTCGTAAACGTTTTCCTTTACAAACATTACATTTGGTTTTACCACGATAGCGTGAAAGCATCACACGATTCTGGATTTTATAGTTTTTTTCCTCTAATTCCTTAAAAAAATCGTTTAATCCTTGAAAATATTGATTTCCTTTCCAAACCAAATCTTTTTGTTGTTCAGATAGCTCATAATAAGGTTTATGAATAGGAAAATCAAACTTGTAAGCTTTGTTTACCAATTCGTCTCTATACCAGCCCATACTTTCACCACGCCAAGGATAAATAGCATTTTCAAAAACTGAAAGTGCAGTATTTGGAATAACTAAATCTTCGTCAATTCCGATGATATTTCCATAACCTTCACAAGTTGGACAAGCACCATAAGGATTATTAAAACTAAATAAATGAACGTTTGGTTCTAAAAAAGTCATGCCATCCAATTCAAAATTGGAACTAAATTCCAAACAAATGTTATTTGACAAATCCTGTAAATAACATTCGCCTTTTCCTTCAAAAAAAGCGGTTTGAATAGCATCTGAAAGACGATTAAAGAACTCTTCTTCATCTTTAACAATAATTCTATCAATAATTAATAAGGTATTTTTACTGGTAAGTTTTGTTTTAATAGTGTCTAACTCATCCAAACGAACCATTTGACCATTAATAAGAACTCTTGCAAAACCTTGTTGTAAAAGAACTTTTAATTTATCTTCTAATTTTCTTCCTTGTTCTAAATGAATAGGAGCAAGAAGTAGCCAACGACTTTCTAATTCGAATGTTTTTACTTTATTGATTACATCAGAAACAGTATCTTTTCTAACCTCGTTTCCAGAAACAGGAGAAATTGTTTTACCAATTCTAGCGAAAAGCAATTTTAAATAATCATAAATTTCAGTAGAAGTTCCAACTGTTGAACGAGCGTTAGTTGTATTTACTTTTTGTTCAATAGCAATCGCAGGTGCGATTCCTTTTATATATTCAACTTTAGGTTTGTCTAAACGTCCTAAAAATTGCCTTGCATAGGAAGATAAACTTTCTACATATCTACGTTGACCTTCGGCATACAAAGTATCAAATGCTAATGATGATTTCCCTGAACCAGAAAGTCCAGTTATTACAACCAATTTATTTCTTGGTATAGCAACATCAAGTGACTTTAAGTTGTGAATTTCAGCACCTTTTATTAAGATGTTCTTTTTAGGTTCAAGTTTAGAAAAATCTTTTGTAATCATAGCAAGATTAGAATTTTTGCAAAGATAATGATTTATGAAATGAGAAATAGTATAATCTAGTTAGTAAAAATTGTAGAATGTCAATTTGATAATAATGTTTCTTTCATTTTTTTATGATTGATTTTGTGATATTATCAAAATTGTATATAAATTTTAATGTATTATAAATTTTTTAAATTGTCATTTTAATGTTTTAATGTTAAAATTGCCTATACATTAACTCAACATTATTATTATTATTAGAGTTTTCAATATGATTGTTAAATACTAAAAAATAAAGGTTGTGGTATTTATTTCAAACGATTTAGTAATTTTTTTTTTTGTATAGTTTTTATATAGTTAACAAAGAATATTTGTTTAGTTTAAATTGTATATTTGAAATATTCAAAAAATCAATTAAAATTCACATTATGAAAAAAATTACTTTACTTATTGCATTAGTAACATGCACATTTGGTTTTTCGCAAAACTTAATTACCAATGGTAATTTTGAGAGTGGAACTACAGGTTGGTCTGGAAACCAAGCAGCTCCAGGAAATATTGTTACCGATTCGGGTAACAGTTATTTTTCACACAATGTAGTTGCTGCAGGAAATCCATGGGATGCCAACTTAAGTTATGTATTGAACATTCCAACTGCGGGTGTAAATTACAAGCTTACTTTCACTGCTTGGTCAACTGCTAATCGAGTTTTAACAGCAGGTATTGGTTTAAACCAAGATCCATGGACGAACGTTAATCAAAATGTAAATTTAACCTCTACTCAACAAACCTTCATTTTAAATTTCACTTCTAATTTTGCTAGTCCAACAAGTAGAATTATTTTTGATATGGGACAGGCTATGGGCTTCGTTAATATCGATAATGTTATTTTAGAGATTGTCGCTACACCGCCGCCAACATTACCATTAATTCAAAATTTTGAAGCTCCAATTTCTTATATTGATGTTGTTGGATTTGAAGGTGCTTCTGCTGCAATTACTACGGATCCTGCAGCTGGTGCTTCAAACGGAAATGTTTTACAAGGTACTCAAGTAGTTGGGGGAAATCCATGGCAAGGTATTGAATTTAAGCAAACACTAAAAAAAGCAAAACTTACAACAAATAAAACTATGCAAGTTGATGTTTACGCTTCACAAGCTTTTAATATGTTAGCTAAAGTTGAAGTTGGTGCTCCAGCATCAGCTACTTCTCAAGCATACACAACACCAGGACAATGGCAAACTTTAACTTTTAACTTTGCTGTTCCTATGGACGGAACCGGTGCTGCAAATGGAGAATATGAAAAAATTATCTTTTTTGGTAACTGGAATGCTACAAATACTGGATTTATAACTCCACCTTCAAACTTAGTATTTTATATAGATAACATAAGAGCCGAAGAAGCAGCAATAACTCCACCACCATCAGACCCAACAGTAGCTGCACCAACTCCTCCAGCTAGACCAGCAGCAGATGTTATTTCTTTGTTTAGTGATGCTTATTCTAATATTGGAATTACGGAATGGTCAACTTCATGGGATGATTCAAATGTTGCAGATCTTTCTATTGTAGGAAATGCTACTAAAAAAATCACTTTTGGAAACTTTTTAGGAGTGCAATTAGCTGCATATCAAAATGCAACTGATTTTACTCATTTCCATATGGATTATTATATTAATCCTGGAACTGATTTAATTGGAAAGGTTATCAACCCAAAATTTTCAAATCATGCTGCTCAAGCTGGTGAGACTTCAGCATTGTTATTAACTCATCTTCCTACAACAACTGGATCTTGGGTTTCTATAGATGTACCTTTAACAGCTTTTGGTGGAGATCAAACTAGAGGTTCTATTTATCAATTTTTAATTACATCTAATCTTGGTATTCTTTATGTTGACAACATTTATCTTCATAAAAATACGGTTTTATCTAATGCAAATTTTGAAGTATCTACTTCTAAAATGTATCCAAATCCTACAAAAAATTCATTTACTATTGAAGCAAAAGGAATTATTCAAAACGTATCTGTTTTTAATATGTTAGGTCAAGAAGTGTTGTCTATTAATCCAAATGATTTATCTGCAACTATTGATTTATCAGGTTTCCAAAATTCTATTTACTTGGTAAAAACAAATATTGATGGAAATGTAACTACTTCTAAAATAATTAAAGAATAAGTTTTATAATTAGTCAGTTTTAAAGCACGTCTATTGGCGTGCTTTTTTTATAAAAAAATTTATATATTTAACAACATATAATTTTTATCTAATGAATTTAAGAAATAGTTTTTTTATTTACACATTGTTTTTAAGTTTCTTATGTTTTTCACAAGAGTTACCACCAATTATTAAATATAATTCTTCTGTATATAACGCTGGAAATCAAAATTGGATGATTTCTCAAGATAATAAACACTTTGTTTATTTTGCAAATAATGAAGGTTTACTTGAGTTTAATGGCTCAACATGGAATTTGTATAAATCACCAAATGAAACAATTATTCGTTCTGTAAAAGTTATCGGGAACAGAATATATACTGGTTGCTACATGGAATTTGGTTTTTGGACAAGAAAAAGTAATGGACATTTAAACTATACTTCATTAAGTAATAAAATTAAATCAAAAATTCTTGATGATGAGCAGTTTTGGAATATCATTAGCTACGATCAATGGGTTGTTTTTCAATCATTAAATAAAATTTATATCTATGATACTAAAACTAATACTTTTAAAATAATAGTTCCAAAAAATGGGGTTTTAAAATCTTTCAAAACCTCAAATTCAATTTATTACCAAACCACAGATTATTCTTTATTTGAAATTGAAAACGGAGCAAGTAAGTTGATTTCTAATAATTCAATTTTAAAAGGAAATAAAATTGTTAATATTTTTTCTATAGATGAAGGGCTTTTAATTCATACTCAATTTAATGGTTTTTATAAGTTAATAAACGGTAGTTTATTTAAATTTAATGCTGAGGCAGATTCAGAAATTGCTGCAAGTAGCATTTACAGCAGTCAAATTCTTTCAGATGGGAGTTTTGCAGTGGGCACCATATCAAATGGTGTGTTTATTGTTACAAAAGAAGGAAAAGTAAAATATCACATTACTCAAAGTAAAGGTCTTTGTAATAACACTGTTTTATCTTTAATGGAGGATGCTGAAAAAAATCTTTGGATTGGCTTAGATAACGGAATCAATTGTATCAATCTACAATCACCAATAAAGAGTTTTACCGATGAAACTGGAATTTTAGGTACAGTTTATACTTCTATAGTTTACAATCAAAAATTATATATTGGAACCAACCAAGGTCTTTTTTGTAAAGATTATTTAAATGAAGAAAAATTCAGATTTGTTAAAGGCACTAAAGGACAAGTATGGTCTCTTTTTGTTCATGACAACACACTTTTTTGTGGTCATGATTCTGGAACTTATGTGATTGAAAATGAAAATTCAAAATCAATTTTTTCTCAATCAGGTACATGGAAATTTGAGAGTGTACCTAGTAATAATAATTTGATAATTCAAGGAAATTATTATGGACTCTCGGTTTTAGAGAAAGTAAATAGTCAATGGATTTTTAAGAATAAGATAGAAGGGTTTAATTATTCTTCTAAATATTTTGAAATTACAACTCATAACGAAGTTTATGTCAGTCATGAATACAAGGGAGTTTTTCGTTTTCAAGTTGATAATAGCTTCAAGAAATGTTTTAAGTTATTTGCTTACACCAATCCTCCAAAAGGAAAAAATGCAGGATTAGCCAAATTTAATAATGCAATATATTATGCTTTTAAAGATGGAATTTATAAGCTAAATGAAAAGACTAAATTATTTGAAAAAGATAATTCATTAAGTAGCGTTTTTGATAATGATGAATATAATTCAGGTAAATTAATTTTAGATAATTCCAATAAATTATGGCTTTTTTCTAAAAATTATATTAATTACTTTACAATCAACAAGTTAAATACAAGCTTAAAAAAGAATGTCATTTCAATTCCTTCTACATTAACAAATTCTATGTTAGGCTATGAAAATATTTCGCAATTATCAAATTATCAATATCTAATAGGTACAACAGATGGTTATTATGTCATCAATATTAATGATTTAAGTACAAAAAGTCATAGTGTGTCAATTACTGATTTAAGTATTAATAAGTTAAATAATAAACAAACAAGTTTTACTTTGTCCGAAGAAGGAATCTTCGATTATGACGAAAATAATGTAACTTTTAGTTATACTGTACCAGAATATAATAAATACATTTATGCAGAATATCAATATCTTTTAGAAGGTTTTCAAGAGGAATGGAGTGAATGGAGCGCCAAACCAATGGTTAATTTTAAAAATCTTCCTCCTGGTGATTATATTTTTAAAGTTAGATCGAGGATTTCAAATGCTGCAAATGATAATTTAGCAACTTACTCATTTACTATAAAAAAACCATGGTACGCTACTAATTTTGCTATTCTAATTTATGGTTTATTAATCATTTCATCATTAATTTATGTTAATAAGCTTTATAAAAATTATTACAACACTCAACGTGAAAAACTAATTGAAGAAAATAATTTATTGTTAGAAATCAAAGAACTGGAAAACGAACAACAATTAATGAAAATTAAGAACGAACAGTTAGCTCAGGAATTTGATGCTAAAAATAAAGAATTAGCTGTTTCTACAATGAGTTTAATCAAAAAAGACGAATTGTTATCCTTAATTAAAGACGATTTGAAGAAATCCTCAGAAGAAAGTAATAATAGAAGTATCAAATCTGTAATTTCAACCATTACAAAAAACATTTCTCAAGAAGATACATGGAATGTATTTAAAGAAGCTTTCGATACCGCCGATAAAGACTTTTTAAAGAAGATTAAACAAGCGCATCCTTCACTTACTCCAAACGATTTACGTCTTTGTGCTTATTTAAGGTTAAACCTTTCATCTAAAGAAATTGCTCCATTACTAAATATTTCTGTGCGAAGTATTGAGATAAAACGCTATCGTTTACGAAAAAAAATGGATTTGCCTCATGAAAAAGGGCTTGTTGAATATATTTTATCAATTTAATCAATAAAATTTACACCAAAACACCTATACATTTCCTCAACAAAAACATTTGATTTAGATTTTTTCACTTCAATAATTGTCAACTAATAGAGCTTTTTTCGAATGTTTTCAATGATAAATTAACAACTATACAATTATTTTTTTTGGATGTATGTTTTTTGTTGTGGTTGTTTTTGCCAATTGTATAATAATTCATTAGTATTTTTATGAAATCATTAAAACTTAACAAGAGATTTATATTAACTATTAACCTAATCTAGTACTTCAAATGAAAAAAATTATTTTTCTACTAATTTTTTGCAGTTCTATTAACTCTTTTTCGCAAACAGAAAAAGTAACAATTCAAAAAAATAATTCCGATCAAAAGCTAACAATTGATGGAAGAGATTTTATTGTAAACGGAATGAACTGGGATTATTTTCCAATTGGAACAAATTATACATATAGCCTTTGGAAACAGCCTGATGCATTCATACAACAAGCTCTTGATGATGAAATGGGATTGTTAAAAAATATGGGGGTTAATACCATTCGTGTTTACACAGGAATTCCAAAAAAATGGATTGAATATATTCATACAAACTATGGAATTTATACCATGTTAAATCACTCTTTTGGTAGATATGGTTTGACAATTGATGGCGTTTGGAAACCAAATACAGAATATTCAGATGCTAAAACTCGTGAGCTTTTACTTAAGGAAGCAACTCAAATGGCTAGTGAATATAAAGACACTAAAGGTTTGTTATTATTCCTACTTGGAAATGAAAATAACTATGGTTTGTTTTGGGATGGAGCTGAAACAGAAAATATTCCAGTAAAAGATAGAAAGTCTACAGCTCGTGCACATTCAATGTACAAATTATTCAATGAAGCTGTTGTTAAAATGAAAGCTGTAGATACCAATCATCCTATGGCAATATGTAATGGTGATTTACTTTTCTTAGATATTGTTGCAGAAGAATGTAAGGATGTAGATATATTAGGTACAAATGTTTATCGCGGAGTTTCTTTTGGTGATTTGTTTGAAAGAGTTAAAAAGGAATATGGTAAACCAGTATTGTTTACAGAATTTGGCGCAGATTCTTTTAATGTTCTTACAAATCAAGAAGATCAAAATGCACAAGCTTTTTATTTAAAAGGAAATTGGAAAGAAATATACGAAAATGCCGCAGGTTTAGGAAAAGCAGGTAATTCTTTAGGTGGTTTTACTTTCCAATTTAGTGATGGTTGGTGGAAATATGGTCAAACAAAAAATCTAGATCAACATGATAGTAATGCTTCATGGTCAAATGGTGGCTACCAAAAAGACTTTACTGAAGGACAAAACAACATGAATGAAGAGTGGTTTGGTATTTGTGCCAAAGGACCAACAAACGAAAAGGGGTTTTATCAATTGTATCCTCGATCAGCTTACTACGTTTTAAAAGATATTCATAAGTTCAATCCGTTTGCAGAAACAGCAAACAAAGCCAAAATAAACACTCACTTTGAAGAAGCAAATCTAATGGATGCTTCATTGAGAGCTAGAGCTGATAAAGCCGCATTAGCAAGTAATGATGGTGGAATTTTAAAAATTAGTAATCTTAGAGCAGAATTTACAACGTTTAATACAGGCGGTAGCTTAATTACGACACCTAAAAGTGATGATCCTGCTACAACTAATTTTCCTAATAAGTTAGGTTTTGATCACATGCAGTCATATTTTGTTGGTTTTGAGGGTAACCCATCCTCAAATATGAAAGCAAATGTAAACTTTAATATTTTAGGAAGAGTTGCTGAAAATCCTATAAACGAAATCTTTTATGAAAATAGAGGTAGAGCTCAAACTTTTAATACACCTGATGGTCCTATAGTTGTAAGTGATTTTAATAGAGTTCAAGTTTATAATGCATCTTACTCATGGAATGCAAAAGATTTTGATTTGAGAGGATTTTACAGAACCGGTCATTATCACTGGGGATATGAAGGAGACTTCTTTGCATTGTATTCTGAAGCTAATTATGGTCCAAATTTAGATATTTATAACGGAGAAACTTTAGGTTTTGAAATTGATGGTAAAAGAAGCTTAAAAGGTTTAAAGGCCGCTTTTGGTCCTCAACTTTGGTGGGGAGCAAATCCAGCTTACCTTTTAAAATATGGAACAAAATTGGGTAAAGTTGATGCTACAGCAGTATATCACGAAGATATAAATCAAGTAGAAATTTCAGAAACAGTTTCCTCAATTGCATTTCCAGTTCCTAAAACAAGAAGAGCAACTATTCATTTCAAAACAAAGTTAGGTAATCTTGGTGTTGAAGCCGGTGGTATTTGGGCAGGACAACCTTTAAATGGTAGAGAGTTTCAAATGATGGATGGTGATATTGTTAAGGTTGATAAGATAAATAATAAAGATAATTGGGGTGGAAAAGCAAAGTTAACATTTTCTAAAGGCAGATTTAATGCCTATACTCAAGGTGCAGTACAAGGACTTGTTGCCAATGGTGGTGCAGACAATGTTCAGACCTTTACTGGATGGAGATTAAAAGACACAGGAAGTGGAAACCAAATGAATTTTTTAGCAGGTTTTACTTATAACGTTAATTCAAATTTACAAATTGCACCAAACTTTTTATGGCAAAAACCCATAGTAGAAGCAATGCCCAATGGTGTTGATGCTCCAGGAAGACTAAGAAACGTTTTGGACGATCCGTTTTTTGTTAGAGCAAATAGAGAAACAGTTGGAGGTGAACTATTAATTATTTTCGACCCAACTCCAGCTACTTGGATGTATGAGTGGAATAATGATATGGTTGAAGATGCAAAATTTGCTTTTAGTACAGGTTTTGTATACAGAAAATTACCTACAACAATGGATGCCGCTATCGGATTTTTAGCAAATCGAACAGCGTTTGCTTTTGCAAAGTCTGCACCAGCTCAAAATTTATGGGAATCAAATACAAGAATAGTTTCAAAACTTAGTCCAGATTTAGGTATGATTGCTAACATATATTTTGGTAATGGACAAGCAAATGGCGACTCAGAGAGAATAATCAATAGAATGGGTGGTGATTTAAGAGTGATTTATAAAAAAGTCAAAGTTGTCTCTTCTTTAAAAATAAATGATTGGGGTCCTTTTGATTATCACCGTGACTTTAACTTAACATATCCTGTACAAAGTTCTATAGACATTTCAACTTCTGTTGGAAAACCAAATTGGTTTATTTTACCTGATACTAAAATAGGTATTATGGGTATTTGGCGTTCATTAGATCAATATTCTCCAAGGTATTCTCCAACTTTTGTGCCAGCAAATACTTTTCCAGCAGTACCTGTTTTAACTCCTGCAGGATTTGGAAATGGATCTGAATGGGAAATCAGAACATACATTCATATAAATATTGGTAAATAATTTAAAAAATTGAAAAAATGAAAAATAGAAAAATTAATTATTTAAGAAATTCGCTTTTATTTGGATTGATTATTTTAATCAATATTAGCTGCGAAAGAGATTTGTCAGATGAAGCTGAAAATGCAACATTTCCTAAAACTGCAGATGTGTTTATTGACGCACCTGTTTCAATGGGTAGTAACTTTTATTTTCCTTATGGTGGATCTAAGCCTACTGCATGGTCAGTAGACGATCAAGTAAGTTACAGAGGTAATGCTTCTATGCGTTTTGATGTCCCTAATGCCAATGATCCGGAAGGATCTTATGCAGGTGCAATTTTTAGAACAGAAGAAGCAGGTCGCGATTTAACAGGTTATGATGCTTTGACTTTTTATGTCAAAGCTAGTCAAGGAGTAAATATTGCTGAATTTGGTTTTGGTGAAGATTTCTTTCCTAATAAATATATTACAACTATAACTAATGTTAGTGTCGGTACAAACTGGCAAAAAGTGATTATTCCTATTCCAGATGCATCTAAATTAGTAAAAGAAAGAGGGATGTTTAGATATGCTGCTGGTAGTCAAGGTACAAATAGTCTAGGATATACTTTCTGGATTGATGATTTAAAGTTTGAAAAATTAGGTACAATTCTACCGTTAAGCGCTTCAATTATGAATGGTACTAACGTTACAAGATCAACTTTTGTAGGTGTAACTTCTACAGTTACAGGTGTTATTTCTACGTTTAACATGCCAAATGGGATAAATCAATCGGTATCAATAGCTCCTGCATATTTAAATTTTGTTTCTTCAAATCCATCAGTCGCTACAGTAAGTGATGCAGGTGTCGTAACTCCGCTTAGTGCAGGTACAGCAGTTATTACAGCAACTTTTAATGGGCAACCTGCAACCGGAAGCTTAATAATAAATTGTACTGGTACCTTTATTTACGCTCCAACTCCAACTTTAAATCCAGCTAATGTAATTTCCATATTTTCAGATGCCTACACTAATGTACCTGTTAATTATTATAATGGATATTGGCAACCATGGCAAACTACCGTCTCAAATGATTTTTCTGTTTTAGGTGACAATGTTTTGAATTATACAAATTTTAACTTTGTTGGTATTGAGTTTAGTAGTCCAACTGTGAATGCTACCTCAATGACTCATATTCATTTAGACGCATTTATTCCTGGCCCAATCGCTCCTGGAAGACAATTACGTGTTATTGTTGTAGATTTTGGTGCTGATGGAGTTTTCGGTGGAGGTAATGATACAAGACATTCTACAACATTTACTGCGCCTACTTTAGTTTCTCAAAATTGGATTCCAATTGAGATTCCATTTTCTGCAATGCCTGGTCTATTAAGTAGAACTAATCTCGCACAAGTTATTCTTGAAGGAGGTGATAATTCAATACTATATGTTGATAATGTATATTTTCATAACTAAAAAAAATAAAAATGATTTCAATTAAAAATAAGAATAGTTTAATTCTTTCATTATCAATAGTTTTATTGTTTAATAGCTGTTCTACAGATGAAAAGCAAACAGTTGTTACTAAAAATCAATTAGTAATGAGTGATGAATTTGGTGTTAACGGAGCTCCTGATTCCAATTTATGGTCTTACAATATTGGAACTGGTACAGATGGTTGGGGTAATAACGAACTTCAATATTACACTGATAGACCTGTAAATATTAAAGTTGAAAACGGTTTACTTAAAATTACTGCACGTAGAGAACAGTATATGGGAGAAGCTTTTACTTCTGCTAGAATTATATCTAAAGGTAAATTTGAAACTAAGTATGGTAGATTAGAAGCTAGAATAAAATTACCTAGAGGAAAAGGTCTATGGCCGGCTTTTTGGATGCTTGGAAGTAATTCTGATACAGCTATATGGCCACAATGTGGAGAAATCGATATTATGGAATACCTTGGAAATAGTCCTACTAAAGTTTTTGGAACTGTTCATGGTCCAGGATATTCTGGTGGAAATGCAATAACTAAAACATTTACATTACCAAATAGCAGATTTGATACAGATTTCCACGTTTTTGGAATTGAATGGGGAGAAAATTATATTAACTTTTACGTTGATGATGTTCTTTACAATCAAATAACTCCATTTGATGTTACTGGTGATTGGGTTTTTAACCAACCGTTTTATATAATACTTAATATGGCAGTTGGCGGAAACTATCCAGGCGCACCTAATAGTGAAACTCCTTTTCCACAAGAAATGTTAGTCGATTATGTAAGAGTTTATCAATAAGTTTTTTTTCAAATAATCTAATAGACATCATTAAATTTAGTCTATTAGATTATTAATTATTTTAAATTTCAATTAAAGAGTGTTTATGAGCCAATTCCAAAGTATTATTGAAAAAGCAGACAATGATGTAAAGACAAAATCTGTTGATATGAATATAATTTCAATAGAAGGTGAAGTTTACTATAAAATATCAAATAACGATGCAATGCGACCATTTTTCATGAGCATCGTTAGCGATTCTAATCATTGGATGTTTATTTCTAGTAATGGCGGATTAACAGCTGGAAGAAAAAATGCTGAATTTGCGCTTTTTCCTTATTATACAGATGACAAAATAACTGAATTTGCTGACATTACTGGAAGTAAAACTATTTTTCAAATTATACATAATAATGAAAAATATATTTGGGAACCTTTTTCAGAACGATTTAATGATAAGTACAACTTAACTCGAAATTTATACAAGAACGAATTTGGTAATAAAATTATATTTGAAGAAATTCATAATGATTTTCAAATTACGTTCAGATACCAATGGAATTCAAGTAATTTATTCGGATTTGTAAAAAAATCAGAATTAATTAATAACTCTGAAAATGAATACAAAATAACACTTCTTGATGGAATTCAAAATGTTTTACCTCAAGGTGTTAATAGTGATTTACAAGCCACTACAAGTAATCTAGTTGATGCTTACAAAAGAAACGAACTTCATGAAGAAAGTGGTTTAGGGATTTTTGCTCTAAGTGCCATTATTGTTGATAAAGCCGAACCAAGTGAAGCTCTTAAAGCTAATATTGCTTGGTCTTTAGGTCTTGATAATCCAACTTATTTACTTTCTTCATTGCAACTATCCACTTTTAGGAAATTTAAAAATGTGCATCAAGAAACCGATATTAAAGGTGAAAAAGGTGCTTATTTTATTTCAACAGATTTGTTTTTAACAAACAATTCTTCTAAATCTTGGAAGATTATTGCTAATGTAAATCAAAATCAAGCGCAAGTTATCAAATTAGCAGATGCGATTTGCAATGATAAAACGTTAGATAATCAAATAATTCAAGATATAGATTTAGGAACTAATAATCTTATCGCTCTAAATGCAACTGCAGACGGATTGCAATTCACAGCAGATAAACGTAAAGATACACGTCATTTTTCAAATGTTTTATTTAACATCATGCGTGGTGGTATTTTTGATAATAACTATACCATTGAGAAAAATGATTTTGTAAATTATATCGATAAAGCAAACAAAACCTTATTTAAAGAAGAAGGTAAATTTCTAAACGATTTACCTGAAACTTTTGATTATTCATATCTTCAAGAGTTAATTTTAAATAGTCAAAATGCCGATTTAATTCGTCTTTGTACCGAATATCTTCCGCTTAAATTTAGTAGAAGACACGGTGATCCAAGTCGTCCTTGGAACAAATTTTCGATTAATACCAGAAGTGAAATTGATGGTTCCAAAATACTTGATTACGAAGGGAATTGGCGTGATATTTTTCAAAACTGGGAATCCTTAGCTAACGCTTATCCTGAGTTTATCGACGGAATGATTCACAAGTTTTTGAACGCATCAACTTTCGATGGATATAATCCGTATCGAGTAACTAAAGACGGTTTTGATTGGGAAACTATCGAGCCAGATAACCCTTGGTCATACATTGGTTATTGGGGTGACCATCAAATTATCTATTTATTGAAATTTTTAGAGTTTATAGAAAAGTACCAACCAGGAAAACTAAACGCTTATTTTGATAAAGAGTGTTTCGTCTATGCAGCGGTTCCTTATATTATTAAACCGTATCAAGATATATTAAAAAATCCAAAAGATACAATCGAGTTTGACCATGAATGGGATGCTAAAATTCAAAAACGTAGAATTGAAAATGGTGCAGATGGTGCTTTACTAAGAGATAATACTGATGAAATTTATCATGTAAATCTAATCGAGAAAATATTAGCTACTGTTTTGGCAAAAATGTCCAATTTTATTCCAGAAGCAGGTATTTGGATGAATACCCAACGACCAGAATGGAATGACGCTAATAATGCTTTAGTAGGTAACGGTGTTTCAATGGTTACGCTTTATTATTTGAGAAGATTTCTGAAGTTTTTCCAACAATTATTAGATAATTCTAATCAGGAAACCATCAAGATTTCTAATGAAATGGTTGAATTCTATCATGCCATAAGACAAATTTTATTAGATAATCAACATTTGTTATCAGGTTCAATCTCTAATGAAGAAAGACAAAAGATACTTAATGCTTTAGGTCAAGTCGCTTCTGAATATCGTTTTCAAGTTTATAATAGCGGTTTTTGGGGTAAAAAGAGAACGCATTCTATGCAAGGTTTGAAGAATTTTGCTCAAGTTAGTATTGATTTCATCGAACATTCTATAAAAGCCAATCAAAGAGAAGATAAGTTGTATCATGCTTATAACTTAATGTCTATTGAAAATAATGGTGTTTCGATTTCCTATTTACCAGAAATGCTTGAAGGCCAAGTAGCTATTTTAAGTTCAGGATTTTTATCAGGTAAACAGTCTTTAGAAGTATTGGATGCTTTAAGAAAAAGTGCTTTGTACAGAAAAGATCAAAACAGCTATATTTTATATCCAAATAAGGAACTTCCTAAGTTTTTGGAAAAGAATACGATTCCTAGAGAAAAATTAGAAAAATCTCTCTTGTTAAAAGAACTTTTAGATAATAATAACTTCCAATTAATTAATAAAGATATTAAAGGAAACTATCATTTCAATGGTAATTTCCATAATGCTAACGATTTAAAAAATGCTTTAGATCAATTGGCTTCCAATGATGATTATAAAGAATTGGTTTCAAAAGATTCAGATACTGTACTTCAAATATTTGAAGACGTATTCAATCACAAAGCTTTTACAGGTCGTTCAGGAACTTTTTATGGTTATGAAGGCTTAGGTTCTATTTATTGGCATATGGTTTCCAAGTTGTATTTAGCAGTAATGGAAGTTATTAACAAAGCTATCGAGAATAAAGAAGATGAAGCTGTAATTGATGCTTTAGTAAATCATTTTGATGAAATCGGAGCAGGAGTTGGAATTCACAAATCACCAGAAGTTTACGGAGCATTTCCAACCGATCCTTATTCGCACACACCATTTGGGAAAGGTGCTCAACAACCAGGAATGACAGGTCAAGTTAAAGAAGATATTCTAACTAGAATTGGAGAATTAGGTGTGAAAATGAACGACGGAAAATTACAATTCCAACCAAGCTTCCTAAAAAAAGAAGAGTTTTTATCTAAAGATACCGAAGTAACTTTTGTGTTGCTTGACGGTTCAAAAAAAGTAATGAATCTTGAAAAAGACTCTTTAGCATTTACAACATGTCAAGTACCAGTTATTTATAAAATTAATACAACAAGTAAAATTGTTTTACACTATAAAAATGAGTCAACTAAAACTTTTGAAACATTAGAATTAAACGAAGAAGAAAGCAAAAAAATATTTAATAGAACCGATGAAATTACATTGGTTGAAGTCTATTTATACGCATCTATTTTAAGATAATGAAAAATCTGATTTACATCATATTACTATTGTTTATATCATGTAAACCAATGAATACAAGAAATTTAGTTTCAAAAGAAATGACGGCAGAAAAATTATTAGGAAATACAGAATACCAAGCCATTTGTTATGGTGGATATAGAACTCAAACAAGAGAAATTCAACCAACAATAACAGAGATTAAAGAAGATTTAAAAATTCTTTCTGCTATGAATATAAAAGTTTTACGAACTTATAATGTGCATTATGAAGAAGTAATAAATTTATTAAAAGCCATTACAGAATTAAAAAAAGCCGATGAAAATTTTGAAATGTATGTAATGCTTGGCGCATGGATTGATTGTAAAAATGCATGGACAAACTTACAACCAATTCATAATGAAGAAAGTGAAAGAAATGCAATTGAAATTGAACAAGCAGTAAGATTAACAAATAAATATCCAGAAATAATTAAAATTATTGCGGTTGGAAATGAAGCGATGGTGAAATGGGCAACTAGTTATTATGTCACGCCAAATATTATTTTGAAATGGGTAAATCATTTACAGAATTTAAAGAAAGAGAATAAATTACCTAAACAAGTTTGGATAACAAGTTCAGATAATTTTGCTTCTTGGGGTGGACATACTGCCGATTATCATGTAGAGGATTTGAATAAATTAATAAAAGCAGTAGATTATATTTCGATGCATACTTATCCAATGCACGACACGCATTATCACCCAGTTTTTTGGGGAATAAAAGAAAATGAATTGCAGTTGTCTGAAAAAGAAAAAGTAGATGCTACAATGATAAGAGCCAGAAATTATGCCATCAATCAATACGATAGTGTTGTAAGTTATATGAAGTCAATTGGTGTAAATAAACCAGTTCATATTGGAGAAACAGGTTGGGCAACAAAGTCAAATGAACATTATGGAAATGATGGTTCTAAAGCAACAGATGAATACAAATCAGCTTTGTATTATGATTTAATGAGAGAATGGAGCAACAAAAATAATATTTCGTGTTTCTATTTTGAGGCTTTTGATGAAAATTGGAAAGATGCTGCCAATCCGTTAGGTTCAGAAAATCATTTTGGCTTAATTAATTTGCAATCACAAGCCAAATATGTGCTTTGGAAAAATGTTGATAGCGGAACTTTTAAAGGTTTAACTAGAGATGGAAAACCAATAACAAAAACTTACAACGGCGATGAAAAAGCTTTATGGTTTGATGTTAAAACACCAAATTCTATTTTAAAGAATTAAAGAAATGGTAAAAAATAAGGGTAAAATAGTTTATAGTAAATTTTTGATAATAGCTTGTATTATGGCGTTTTCATTGCATAGTTGTAAAGTTGCTGATAAATTAAACGTTCAAGTTTATGAAACTTCCGAACGAGGCAATTCATTGACAAAAATTACCCAATTTTCAAATGAAGGAGCTCCAATTGTTGTTACCATTAATCCTGATGAAAAATTTCAAACTATCACTGGTTTTGGAGGCTCTTTTACTGAATCTTCGGCTTATTTACTCAATCGATTGAGTAAAGAAAATCGTAAGAAAATTTTAAATGCTTACTTCAGTGAATCAGGAGCCAATTATTCGCTTACTCGAACACACATTGCGTCTTGCGATTTTTCGTTAAGCAATTACACTTACGCCAAAGTCGAAAACGACATGACTTTGGAACACTTTACCATAGAAGACGATAAATCCGATTTAATTCCGATGATTTTAGAAGCAAAAGCGATTTCTAAAGAAGGTTTTAAAATCATTGCTTCTCCTTGGTCGTGTCCGCCATGGATGAAAGACAATAAAAAATATGTAGGTGGAAAATTATTGCCAGAATTCAACGATGCATTCGCTTTATATTTTTCAAAATATCTTAATGCTTATAAAAAAGAAGGTATTGATATTTGGGGTTTAACAGTAATAAATGAACCTCACGGAAACGGAAATAATTGGGAAAGTACTCTTTTTTCTCCTAAAGAAATGACCGATTTTGTTATGAATCACATGGGACCAAAATTAGAAAAAGACGGTTGGGGAAATGTAAAGATACTTGGATATGACCAAAATCGTGCAGGAATCAAAGAATGGGCAAACGAAATGTATAAAGATGAAAGCACCTCTAAATATTTTGACGGAATGGCCATTCATTGGTATGAAAGTACTTATGAAGTTTTTCCAGAAGATTTACAATACGCGCACCAAAAAGCACCAAATAAATACTTGATTGAAACCGAAGGTTGTGTCGATTCTGAAATTCCACATTGGCAAGATGATGCTTGGTTTTGGAAAAAAGAAGCTACCGATTGGGGTTGGGATTGGGCAAGCGAAAAAGAAAAATATTTGCATCCAAAATACGCTCCTGTAAACCGTTATGCAAATGATATAATAGGATGTCTAAATAATAGAGTCGATGGTTGGATAGACTGGAACATGGTTCTTGACAGACAAGGTGGACCAAATTGGTTCAAAAATTGGTGCGTAGCTCCAGTAATTGTTGATGATAAAAATGATGAAGTCTACCTTACACCTTTATATTATGTGATGGCTCATTTCAGTAAGTTCATGCGACCTGGTGCTGTGAAAATTGGATGTGAAATAAATTCTAAAGAATTGGTTTCAACTGCTGTCCAAAATCCAGATGGCTCTATTGCAATAGCCGTTTTTAATCCAACAGAATCTAAACAAACAATTGATATCAAATTAAATAATAAAAATGCTTTAATCTCAATTGATGCAAAAGCATTACAAACTATAATAATCAAACCAAACTAACCAATAATTAAAAAAACTCTATATGTCAAATACTAATTCAACTTCATCAGGAAAAGTTCCAATGGGTCAAAAAATTGCATTTGGTATAGGTATGCTTGCCAACCAAATCTTTCCAGCTGTGTTGGGTATTTTCGCAGTAATACTAGTTGAAAGACTTGGTTTTAGTGGTTTTTTACAAGGGATTGCTTTTTTTATACCTAAATTTTATGATGCTTTGTTTGACCTTGTAATGGGTTACGTTAGTGATAATACAAAATCAAAATGGGGTAGAAGGCGACAATATGTTTTAGCAGGTGCTATTATTTTAGGAATTTCATTTGCGTTAATGTGGCAAATGTATCCAGAAAATGGTGTAACCTATAATTTTACATACTTTTTAGGTATTTCCTTTATTTTTTATACAGGACTTACTATTTTTAGTATTCCATTTGTTGCCATGGGTTATGAAATGAGCGATGATTTTCATGAGCGAACCAGTATTATGGCAACTTCTCAACTAATTGGTCAGTTAGCATGGGTTGCAGCTCCTTGGCTGTATGTTGTAATGTATAATACAAAATTATATCCAACTACCGATTTTGCTGTGCGAAATTTAGCGATTTACGTTGCAATTGGTTGTGCTATTTTAGCAGCAATTCCAGCATTTTTTATTTCAAGTAAATCTACAATCAATGAAAACTACAGTCCAATAGATTTAAAAGGAATCCTTGGGAGTTTTGGAGAAATAAAAGAAGGTTTAAAAGCTTCTGCAGAAATTATGCCTTTCAGAAAAATTTGTATTGCAACTTTCTTAATTTTTAATGCATTTCAAACCACTGCTGGTTTTTCATATTTTATTATTAAATACTATTTGTTTAAAGGAAACGAAAACGGTTTTGGATTATGGCCTACTTTATTCGGATGTATTGGAGCAATTATAACTACTGTAGTTGTAATACCAATAGTTGCAAGAATGTCAAAAACAATGGGAAAAAAGAAAGCGTTTTTAGTTTCTCAGAGTATTTCTATTTTAGGGTACATATTATTATATTTTCTTTTTGTTCCTGGAAAACCTTATTTGTTTTTATTTGCATTGCCATTTTTCTCTTTTGGTATTGGCGGTTTATTTACTATTATGATGTCTATGACTTCTGATGTTATTGATATTGATGAATTAAACACAGGTAAAAGAAGAGAAGGAAGTTTGGGTGCCATTTATTGGTGGATGGTTAAATTTGGTACTGCAGTGGCAGCTTTATTAAGCGGAATTATTCTTTCTTTAGTTGATTTTAAATCTAATGCTGATACCCAAACTGATCAAACAATGTTTTGGCTACTTATAGCTTTTGTTGGTATTCCAATTCTAGGAACATCTTTTGCAATTTGGGTGATGAAAGATTATGATGTAGACGAAGCCAAAGCCAGAGAAGTGAGAGATCTTTTAGATAAACGAAAAGGAAAAACGAAAACCCAATCTTCAGCCTATCTTTCAGGAAAACTAGTTTCATTAGTAAAAAATGGTTCGATTAATTCTTCAATTGATAACGAATTAAATACTAAAAGCGAGACTGAATTAAAAGCTATTTATTCTGAAATACTAAATAATGGATTACACGGATTATGTTTCAGTCCTTATGTAGAAAACCAAAAAGCTGGTGATATACTTTCTGCTGATCAAATTAGAAGAAGATTAGATATTATTGCTCCACACACCAATTGGATTCGTTCCTTTTCATGTACAGAAGGTAACGAGTTAATTCCAGAAATTGCTCATCAAAAAGGACTTAAAACTGTTGTTGGAGCTTGGATTAGCAATGATAAAGCTAGAAATGAAAAAGAAATTGAAGCATTAATCAAACTAGCTAAATCAGGTTTAGTAGATATAGCTGCTGTAGGAAATGAAGTATTACATCGTAATGAAATTTCTGAACAAGAACTTATTGGTTACATAAAAAGAGTCAAAGAAGCAGTACCAAATATCTCTGTTAGTTATGTTGATGCTTATTATCAGTTTTTAGATAAACCAAATTTGATTTCTAGTTGCGATTTACTTCTAGTAAACTTCTATCCATTTTGGGAAGGAGCAAATGTAGATTTTACAACTTCCTATTTACAAAATATGATGGAAGTAACTAAAAACGTGGCTCAAGGAAAGAAAATTATAATTTCAGAAACAGGTTGGCCAAGTAAAGGAGAAACGGTTGAGGAAGCAATTCCATCAGAAATTAATGCTATGAAATATTTTGTTTCTTCTCAAAAATGGGCAAAAAACAACAATATTGAGCTATTCCATTTCTCTTCTTTTGACGAATCTTGGAAAGCCTTGCAAGAAGGAACCGTTGGAACAGCATGGGGAATTTGGGATAAAAATGAGAAGCTTAAATTTTAAAAATTACAAATCATGTCATTTAGAGAAGGTCACTATTTTTCATTAGAAAATAATTATAATAACAGCAATAGTAATAACACTAATAAAAGTGATTATCAGAGTTTTGATTTTTCCGAAATTCCTGCAAAGAAATTAGCAGAACTTTGGAGAGAAACTTTAGAAAATGGCATGCATGGAATTTGCTTTAGCTTATACGAAGACGGACAAAAACCAGGCGATATTATTACTGCCGAACAAGTAAATCGTCGTATTCAAATTTTAAAGCCATATTCTAAATGGGTTCGTTCTTTTTCATGTATCGAAGGCAACGAACATATTCCAAGAATTGCCAAAGAAAACGGAATGCAAACTTTAGTTGGAGCTTGGCTTGGAGATGATTTAGAACTAAACGAAAAAGAAATAGAGAGTTTAATCACTTTAGCTAAAGAAGGTTGTGTAGATATAGCAGCAGTAGGAAACGAAGTAATGTACAGAGGTGATTTGACAGAAGATCAATTGTTAGAATACATTAAACGAGTAAAAGAAGCACTTCCAAATATTCCAGTAGGATACGTTGATGCTTATTATGAGTTTTCTCACCGACCAAGAATTACTGAGGTTTGTGATGTGATTTTGACAAATTGTTATCCTTATTGGGAAGGTTGTCCTATAGAATATTCTTTACCTCACATGCAAAGTATGTTTAATTCTGCAAAAGATGCAGGTCAAGGAAAACGCGTTATTATAACAGAAACTGGTTGGCCAAGCGAAGGCGGTTCATTAAAAGGTGCTGTAGCAACCAATGAAAATGCTATGAAATATTTTATAGAAAGTCAAAATTGGTCGAAATTTAATGATATTGAAATTTTCTATTTTTCTTCGTTTGATGAATCATGGAAAGTAGGACCAGAAGGTGCAGTTGGAGCTTATTGGGGTTTGTGGGACAAAAATGAAAAACTTAAATTTTAATAAAAATGTATATGAGAAATAAATTACAAATACTTTTACTATTGATTTTTTTTACATCAAGTTATTCTCAAGTAGATGTAGTTTATACTAATCTAGTTTGGTCGGATGAATTTGATACTAATGGTGCAGTAAATTCAACTAAATGGCATCATCAAACACAGTTGCCAGCCGGTGGAAATTGGTTTAATGGAGAAGTACAGCATTACACCGATCAACTTACAAATTCCTCTGTTAATGCTGGATTTCTTAGTATTGTTGCCAAAAAAGAACCTTATACTAATCAAGGTATTACTAAGCAATATACATCAGCTCGTTTAAATTCTAAATTTGCTTTTCTTTACGGTCGAGTTGATATACGTGCCAAAGTTCCAACCAATCAAGGTACTTGGCCAGCTTTGTGGATGTTGGGTAAAAATGTTAATGAAGATGGAGCCTATTTCGATTCGCAATTTGGCACAACAGATTGGCCAGCTTGTGGTGAAATTGATATTATGGAACATGGTATTACACCATCTCAACCTACAAATTATGTTCAAAGCGCACTTCATACACCTTCTTCTTTTGGAAATACCATGAACATTGGTGGAACAATTGCAAATAATTTAGGAAATAGTTTCCATGTATATTCTATGAATTGGTCGCCTTATCAAATTACATTTTTGTTAGATGGCGTAGCTTATTATACCTACAATCCGGCAGTGAAAACACCAAGTAATTGGCCTTTTAATGCAGAACAATATTTGTTATTAAATATTGCAATGGGAGGAATTGCAGGAACAATACCTTCTAATTTTACACAAACTGCGATGGAGGTAGATTATGTTAGAGTTTATCAAAATACTTTAGTTGATACACAAGCACCAACTAATTTTACAGCTACAGTTGGAACTGTTACAAGTTCAACGATTCAATTGCTGTTGAATGCAAATGACAATTCAGGAAATGTTTCTTATAGTATTAATTATAGTGGTGGAACTATCAATACAGCCAATCCAGCTGGAGTTCAAAAATCGGTAATTGTTCCAAATTTGTCTCCAAATACAAATTATAGTTTTTCAATAACTGCAAGCGATTTAGCAGGAAACAACTATATTTCAAATCCAATAGTTTTGAATGCGACAACTACTGGAGTTATTGGTTGCTCTGGAACGAGTTCAGCTGCGCAAACAAATTCTTTTTCAACAGGATACAATTATGCTTTTGAAACTTTAGGAACAGATGTAAAAATAACTTTTGAAATGTTAGACACAGACAAAGTAGGAGTAGTGGCTTTCTTGTGGAAACAAAGTCCGTTTACTGAAACTCAAATGACAAATGTCTCAGGAAATATTTTTACTAAAACAATTACAAACCAAACAATAGGTTCAACGATTACTTATGCAGTTAAGTTTGCTTACGCAAATGGTTTTTCAGTCACAACATACTATAATTATGTGGTTGGAAGTAATTGCGCTTTAGAAGTAGCCTCAATTCAAGATACTGTTGATTTTTCTTTCTTAAATCCTGTTAAAGAATTTGTCAAAATAAATTATGAAGCTAAAATTGATAAAGTAGAAATCTACAATATGGTTGGAACTTTAGTTTTAGAAACAAAAGAGGATACGAATAAAGTCGATATAAAAAATCTTTCACAAGGAATCTATTTAATTGCAGTTTATTCGGGAGATAAAAAGAGCGTTAAAAAAATGATTGTGAAATAGTTCTATATTCAATTAGATACATTTTTAAGTTTGTTAAGGCCTTACAAGAATTCTTTTTTTGTAAGGCCTTTTTGTAGTTTTTATGCTGGTTTTTCAATTTTATTGCATTTGAAATGTTAAAATTTTAAATTTTATTTGCATATTAAGAAAAGTTTATGTTACATTTGGCTATAATTTAATCAAAATTTAACAGTCGCCTATCGAAAAAAATTACTTTTAGAAAAAACATTACGATTTTTTAACCCAAAACTAAAAGATAATTTTATGGCTACTATTCAAATCCCAGACGCTTTATTGGTAAAGAATTATATAGCCGGCGACGAGAACGCTTTGGCTGTATTAATCAACAGACATCAGTCTAAAATTTATGGATTTATTTATTCCAAAATGGCCGACCGTGATGTAGCTGACGACGTATTTCAAGATACTTTTATCAAAGTAATCAAGACTTTAAAATCTAATTCGTATAACGAAGAAGGTAAATTTTTACCTTGGGTAATGCGTATTTCACATAATCTTATTGTGGATCATTATCGTAAGAACAAAAAAATGCCAATGCTTCGCGAAACCGAAGAGTTTTCAATTTTTTCTGTTTTAACGGATACTTCAATGAATGCTGAAGGTAGAATTATTACAGAAGTTATTGAAAAAGATTTGCAAAAAATAATAAAACAACTTCCTGATGATCAGAGAGAAGTGTTGACTATGCGAATCTATCAAGACTTGAGTTTTAACGAAATTGCAGAATTGACAGGTGTTAGCATCAATACTGCTTTAGGTAGAATGCGATATGCACTAATGAACTTGAGAAAATTAATTGAAAAAAATCAAATTATTTTGACCAATTAAACAATATATGTAAAGTTATAACGTTATAGATGTATAATTTAAATCACTCTATGGCAAAACTTTACTCTAAAAAAGCATTAGCAAATACTAAAATGTTACCAAAAAAAGAAACAATTAATTTCATACTTAATTATTCGAAAGCTTTGAAAATGGTCAAAGTTGGTAACATGAACTTCGAACTCCTTGCTAATTAACATATCGCGTCTAGTTTTATTTAACTGGACGCGATATTTTTTTATCAAATTCTTTTAGAATCTCTTTTCTTCCAATAGTTCTAGTAATAATATCTTTTTCAATATCCCAACCTCTTGCAGGTGAATATTCTCGTCCATACCAAATGATTTGTAAGTGTAAATCATTCCATAATTCTTTTGGAAAAATTGCTTTAGCATCTTTCTCGGTTTGAACAACATTTTTTCCAGAAGTTAAATTCCATCGGTACATTAACCTATGAATATGAGTATCCACTGGAAATGCAGGAACACCAAACGCCTGACTCATAACAACGCTAGCCGTTTTATGTCCAACTGCAGGAAGTGCTTCTAATGCCTCAAAACTCTGTGGAACTTCACCATTATATTTGTCGATTAAAATATGTGATAAACCATGAATTCCTTTCGATTTCATAGGTGACAAGCCACAAGGACGAATAATTTCTTTGATTTCTTCCACACTCATTTTTATCATATCATATGGATTGTCTGCTTTTCCAAAAAGTAACGGTGTGATTTGATTTACAC
The DNA here is from genome assembly GCF_039539165.1 of Flavobacterium chungnamense. Lineage (NCBI taxonomy): Bacteria > Pseudomonadati > Bacteroidota > Flavobacteriia > Flavobacteriales > Flavobacteriaceae > Flavobacterium > Flavobacterium chungnamense. The sequence goes on along the minus strand of NZ_BAABCS010000014.1, from coordinate 164,311 downwards.
GAACATCAGTGCATTGAGCAGAAAGCAGCACAGCAACCAACAAAGTATAAGGATCTTTATGGTCTAAAGGAATCGGAATAGTAGGATAAAGTTCTTTTAACGTATTTATAACAAACGTTGCACGCTCTTTCTTGGTCATTTTTAACTAAATTTGAAATGTAAAATAAGTCAATTTCAATGACAATTCAAATATAAAAATGTGTTGGCTGAGGCACTCGAAGTCAACTTTTAAACTAAAAAACAATGACAACACTTAAAAAAGGAGACAAAGCTCCAAGTTTTTCAGGTAAAGACCAAGATGGAAACTTACATTCATTAGCTGATTATAAAGGAAAAAAATTAGTAGTATTCTTCTATCCAAAGGCAAATACACCAGGCTGTACAGCAGAAGCTTGCGATTTGAGGGATAATTTTGAACGATTTCAAGCTAATAATTATGCTTTATTAGGAGTAAGTGCCGATAGTGAAAAAGCACAATTCAAATTCAAAGAAAAATTTGATTTTCCATTTCCATTAGTTGCTGATGAGGACAAATCAGTAATTGAAGCTTTTGGCGTTTGGGGACCAAAAAAGTTTATGGGAAAAGAATACGATGGAATTCACAGAACAACATTCGTAATAGACGAAAATGGAGTAATAGATGAAGTTATTACTGACGTAAAAACTAAAGTTCACGCTTCGCAGATTCTGAAATAAAACAGAAAACCTCGTTATTAGCGAGGTTTTTTCTATTCTTTATATTCTAGCAAATCGGCTGGTTGACAGTCTAATGCTTTACAAATCGCTTCTAGCGTACTAAAACGAACCGCTTTGGCTTTTCTTGTTTTGAGTATAGAAAGATTAGCTAAGGTCAAATCAACTTTTTCTGAAAGTTCATTTAATGACATTTTTCTTTTAGCCATCATTACGTCGAGGTTTACAATTATTGGCATAGCTTATACAGTTAGTTCGTTTTCTTCTTGAATTTCGATTCCTCTTTTAAAAATTTGAGCAATTATAAATAGAACAATACTCATAAACAACCATACTCCAGCGCCATCTATTTTAAGCAAATTAATGTCTGGCATTACAATACCTTTACTTTCAAACCATTCTGCATATTTCACAGCCCAACTTGAGAATAACCCAATTCCAAAAGTCAAAAAAGCCAAATTAAAAATGAATTTTCTAACTTCATTACTAAAAGGTTGTAAAAGATTTAATTTTTTATCGTGTATTAATTTTATAATTAAGTAAAACATAATTGCTTTCATAATGCCTACAATCGACATTAGAAAAGTTTCTACTAAAAAATAGCCACGATCAAATTGAAAGAGCGAAGACAAATCTAAGCCACTCCAAAAATTTTGCGCAATAACTGGATTAAAGAAGAATGCATAAATCGCATTAGATAAAATACCTCCAGTGTCGATACAAATTCCAACAAAGATAAGCCAAGATAAAATGTATAAAACATTTAGTATTTGCTTAGTAGTAATTTTGATTTCCATAATTAATTGTTTTAAAATTATGGTACAAACATAATAAATAATTATTGATAAACAATAAATATTTATTTTTTAACATTTTATTTTTGTTGTTTAAGTAGGTTTTATGATATATTGAAGTATTTGTAATATTATCTTTATTTTATATATTTTGATAACTGATGTTTTATTTTATTTACAATAACAACCCTTAAAGTTCTAGATATTTGCATCTAAAATATATTTTCATGTTATTTCTGTATCTTTTTTTAGGTGGTTTTTTTCCTTTATCCAAAGAACCACTTGTAGAATAATAAGTATTACTATTAAATTCTACATAGCCATAAATCAGTTGTTTTTTTTCTTTATCGGGTAATTCTGATAATATAATTTTTGTTTCAGTACAAGGTACTTCTAATCTATAAATTAAGGTGTCTTTTTCATTATAAGCGTAAGATGGAAAATCGTCAGAACTTAGCATATGAAATACTTCTGCATGATTGTTGTTGAAATTTATATTAAATCCAATACCACCAAAAAGACCAAAAGCACCATCAATTCCTAATTTTCCATCTTTCCAATAATAAAATGATTTGAATAGTTGTTTTTTAGTTATATCATCATTGCTAATGTACAAAGTATCATTCTCAAAAAATTCTCCCAAAATTGAATTTTCATATACTTGCATAACAGAATTCATTTTTCCAAAATCATCTGATTCTTTTATGTGATTTTCAACTTCTTGTTTAATTGTTGGATCAATTATTAAACCAGTAACCTCCTTTTGATTGTTGGTTTGTGAAAAAAGTGTAAAAGTTGAAAAAAAGATGAATAGATATTTTATCATAGCAATGTTATAAATAGTTTTTATGATTTAGTAGAACTTTTCTTAAATTAACAATCACTCCCAAATATATAAAAAAATCCCCAGTTTTAAACTGAGGATTTCTATATTAAGCTTCTTCAAGCACGCGATTTGGATCATAACCAAATAGCTTATGTTGCTTTATTAATTCGGCGGTACCTTTTGGTAACATTCTTTCCCATCCTGGAATTCCGGTGCTTATCATTCTTAAAACTTCTCTTGAGAATATTTTTAGATTTTCAGGATCATAAACTGGTACATCAACAACTTTTCCATTGTATGCGAAGAATTTGTATAATTCTTTCATTCTAGGATGTACTTTCAAGTTTTGTGAAGTGATTATATCACCATTTTCTTCCATTGGATACAAGTACACTTTTAAATCTCTGTAGAATAATTTTCCAAAAGCTTCAAGGATTCCACCACTTAAATGACGATAGTATTTTTCGTCAAAAATATCAACCAAATTGTTTACTCCCATAACCAATCCCATACGAGCTTTGGTATAGCTAGAGAAATATTCAACCACTTTATAATATTCTTGGAAGTTAGAAATCATAACGGTTTGTCCCAACGAACAAAGCAATTCGGCTCTATCCATAAAGTCACGTTCGTCAATTTCTCCTTCAGAACGTAAGTTGGAAAGTGTAATTTCAAAAATTACAAACGTATTGTCTTTTTCAACTTTATTTTCTTCCACAAACATTTCAAGAGATTTCTCATACATGTCCATATTTACCTTAGTAACCGGACGAAAACTTCCTCTTAACGCCAAAATATTTTTCTTGTAAAGAACCGCTGCTGGAAGTATGTTTTTTCCATCTGGACCAAACATCACGGCATCAGTCATTCCATTTTTAACCAATTGTAAACTCATCAAACGATTGTCAACATTAGCAAAACGTGGTCCTGAGAAGTTGATAGTATCAATTTCTAATTGGTCTTTGTCTAAGTGGTCGTACAAATAACGCAATAATTTTTTAGGATCATTGTATTTATAGAACGCGCCATATATTAAATTCACACCAAGTATACCAAGTGTTTCTTGTTGCAAACGAGCATCAGTTTCTTTAAAACGAATGTGAAGTATAATTTCGTTGTATTCTTCGTCTGGTTCGATTTGGTATTTTATTCCAACCCAACCATGACCTTTAAATTGCTTAGCAAAATCAATAGTTGCTACGGTATTTGCATAACTAAAGAACATTTTGTTAGGATGTTTTTCTCTATCCAGACGTTTTTCTATTAAGTCAACTTCATGCGTAAGCATTTTTTTAAGACGACTTTCTGTTACATAACGACCATCGCCTTCAATGCCATAAATGGCATCACTAAAGTCTTTATCGTAAGCCGACATTGCCTTTGCAATTGTTCCAGAAGAACCTCCTGATCTAAAAAAGTGTCGAACAGTCTCTTGTCCAGCACCAATCTCAGCGAATGTTCCATAAATATTTTCGTTCAAATTAATTCTAAGCGCTTTGTCTTTTATAGACGGAATTTGCTCAATTACTTTGTCTCCTTTTAACTTAATATCTAGTCCGTTATTTCCCATAAATAAAATTATACAATGCAAAGTTACTAAAACGATTGCGGTATTAAAAGATAAATAGTTCTATTTTTGTAGAAAATTTACATCTAATACTTTTTTATAAAAAGTATAACAAAAATCGTGCTAAATGAAGGTTTATTTTTTAGGAACAGGAACTTCGCAAGGTATTCCAGTAATTGGAAGTCATCATTCAGTATGTTTGAGTGACGACTTCAAAGACAAACGTTTACGTGTTTCTGTTTGGGTTCATGATGACGAAAACTCTGTAGTAATTGATTGTGGTCCCGATTTTAGACAACAAATGTTAACTTCTAAATGTCCTAAAATTGATGCTATTTTATTCACTCACGAACATTCTGATCACACTGCAGGAATTGATGATATTCGTCCGTTTAATTTCCGACAAGGAGAAATTGAAATTTATGCACATAAACGTGTAATTAAAAATCTTGAAAAAAGATTTGATTATGTATTTGAAAAGGAGAATAAATATCCAGGAGCTCCATCTTTAAAAGCTATTGAGGTTTCTAATAATAAAGATTTTGTTGTAGGTAATTTTAAAGTTTCACCAATAGATGCAATGCATGGAAACTTACAAGTTTTTGGTTTCAGGATTAATGATTTTGCTTATTTAACCGATGTAAAAACTATAGCTTCAGAAGAAGTTGAAAAAATAAAAGGTGTGAAAGTGTTGGTTATTAATGCCTTGCGAGAAGAACCACACCATTCACATTTTAGTTTGCAAGATGCATTAGATTTTGTAACTTTGGTACAACCTGAAAAAACTTATTTGACGCACATAAGTCACTTATTAGGTTTTCATGAAGAGGTGCAAAAAAAGTTGCCAAAGAATGTTTTTTTGGCTTATGATAATTTAGAAATTTCTATATGATATGAAAAGACAATTGTATTTGTATTTATTTATTTGTTCGGCTTTAATTGCGGCATTTACTTACATGTATTACAATAAACAAATGGCTCACGAGAAGAGCATTAGTTTATCAAACGAAAAAAGTGCTAAAGATACTATTAATCTCTTAATCAATCAGTTGAGTGATGCAGATAGTTTTTCACTCGAGAAGAATGAATACGCACAAAACTATTTTGAAGGTAAAGATGTAACTAAATTAGTTCCGCAAATTAGAGAGGCATTGTTAGCTTTCAATGATAAACCAGAAGGCAATATCTATACTGGTCAAGAAAAATTAGGAGCACAAAAATTCATCATCAATAAAATAAAAATATTAAATCATCGTTGGATAATAGCCAACTATAGTGATGGAACCTATTGGGGCGATGTAATGTTGAAGTATTTTATTGACGAAACCGGAAAGGTAACTTTTCAAGTTATGGATAGCTTTATTTATCCAAAAGAAGAATATTAATTAATATGATATGATTAAAAATATAACCACTTTATTTTTTTTGTTGATTGTTTTAGTTTCTTGCAAACAGCAAGATGATGCTATTCAAGATGAGACAAAAACTCAACCAAAAGATTCAACAATAGTTGGAGCAGATCAGGACGAAAACGGATGTTTGGCATCTGCTGGATATACTTGGTCTAAATTGAATAAAGAATGTGTTAGAGCATTCACAGGAATTCAATTAAATCCTTCGGATGATATTGCTACAGAAGATGTAACACTTTGCGCTTATGTGCTTTTTAACGAAACTGGAGATAAAGCTGAAGTATTTATGCCAGACGAAAAATCATTCATTTTAACAAGAAGTGCAGAAGGGAAACCATGGATTTTTGAAGATTATCAATTGGTGCCATGGAAAGGTTATGTTCTAAAAAAAGATGGTACAATTATTTATTCAGGAGATGGTGAAATTGGTAATAAAGTTACAGGGAGTGATAATCCTGAGGAAGGTGAGTAACAAAATAAAACCTGTTTTTATTATTAACAAAATCAATTTTTAAAGCTACAATATTTTTAAATTCCAAATATTTACTTTTGCAATCTTATTTACTAATATTACTATATTTTGTGTAATCGAAATTATTGTAGTTTAATAATTTCAGTTAATCGGAAATATTCAACTAATCTATGAAAATAACAAAAATTCAGTAATGTTAACTTTAAATAGTTCTTTTTTATTTAAGCGATTCGTTAATGAACCTGTAATTAACCAAAAATCCTTTTTACAATCATCACAAAGACTTTCGTGAAAATCGAATTCATGTTCGCTTTTTTTAGTCTTTATTACTTGATGTCTACATTGTGGGCATTCATTTTTATCTGATAAATTTACAATTTTTTGTTTGGAAGTACTATTAATGTCAGTTTCAGATGTATTTTTTTTATATATATTATGAAGTTCTTGCGGTGTTCCTGAAATCTTGGTTAAAGGTTTTTCTTTCATAAAATGGGGCTTTTATATGTAATGATTGCTTAAATATTATAATAATGCTCAAAATTAAAATACAATTTCTTTTGATACTTTTATTATTTGATGTTAATGTATGTTAACATTATTAAATGTAAGTTAAGTTACTATTATCTGTTTTCAGCTATATAAAAGTTATAATGAATAATCCAAGGTTTAATCAAATTTTTATCTTTCATTTCAATTTTAATTTTTTTTTCTGTGGAGTCTTTATATTTAACTTTTAAGTAATAGCTTTTTTTAAAAAAAAAATTATTTATTTTATAATGAAGTTTAGTTTTTTTTCTTTCATAAACAAGATTTATTTCCTTAACATCAGCATTTGTAATAAAATATTTGTTTAATATTAATGTAGTGTTTTCGGGTACCATTTTTTTTTTAATTAAAATTTAAATAATAATATTTTTAAAATTACGTTAAAAATGAATTAAAAAAAGACTCCGAAATTAGCTTGCACTATTTTTTAAATTAAAGAGTAATTACTTTTAAGTTTTTAGTAATATTTTTTTAAAAAAAATATTTATTTTTAGGATTATAGTAACTTTAAAAATGATAAAAAAGTCTAAAAATGTAAGTATAATAATTACATTTGATTCATAAATCTGATTCATGAATTTTAATGTATGCTTATTAACTTAATTTATTTTTTAGTTGTCTTTCTTGGCTTTATTTGTATTTATGTACTTCTAATAATATATAAATCAAATAGACTCAATAATATTTACATTATCTTTTTATTACTATTTATAGTATTAAAATTTTTCTTAGAAATTGTATTGAATTTTAATAAGGAATTGAAACCTAATTTTTCTTATACCCCATTTTTTATGGTTGCTTATCCCGCAACTTTTTTGTACTTTAAAAGCTTAGTTCTAAATATAAAAAGATATAATTTTAAAGAAATACTTCATTTTATATTGCCCATATTTGTTGGGTCAATAAATCAAATAAATAATAATTATAATTTTTTAGGTGATTACAGCTCCTTAATTTTCCTCATATTTTTTATTCTCTTTTCTCTTTTTTATACTTTTAGTTCTTTCGTATTACTGAAAAAACAAATTTGGAATCAGAACTCAAAAATTGGCTTGATTGATAAACAAAATAATTTAATTTATAAATGGACTTTAATTTTATTTTCAATTACTTTCATAGTTACACTTAGAAATTATTTTTCAATATATTATGAATTCCATCATGAAAGATTTCTCGCGGGTAAAAACTTTCTGTGGATATCAGGTCTACTTTGGATTATTATTTTTTTATATTTATTATGCAATCCGGATATATTTTTGGGATTTAATGCCTTGTATAAAAAAATTGAATTGCAAAAAAACAAAACTTTCTCATTATTAGAAGTATGGATCTTAAATCATGATGTTGAAATAAATAATAAACAAGATGAGTTGTTAAAGGAAAAAATAGTTCCAGATTTATTAAATAATTTGAAAGAAATTGAAAATTTAGTTTTGTTCAAAAAGTGTTTTAGAAATCAAAAAATAACACAAAAAGAAATTGCTGAGAATTTAAATATTCCTAAAAGTCATGTGAATTTTATATTTAAATATCACTCTAAAATAAGTTTTAATGAATTTAAGAAAATTATTCGTGTTTATGATGCTATAAATTTAATAGAATCAGGTTATTTAAAGTTAAACACTCTTAATGCATTAGCAGAAAAAGTAGGTTTTTCCTCCTATAATCCCTTTTTTACATCCTTCAAAGAAATTACTGGATTGAATCCACATCAATACATTAAAGAGCTACAATTCAAATAAAACTTAAAGTGTATAAATACTTATCTTTTTAATCTATTTACTATTTATCTAAAGTAAAAAGTTTTATGTTTTATTAAAAAGTAATAATGAAGTTCAGATATTATTTTTAAAAATTTAAATCAATTTATTTATATTTGGTTGTGATATAAATTTAGATCTAACAATTTATTAAGACAAATAATATTATTAACTTAAGAGTTATTATTTGCTATGCAACCAATTTTTAAAGTCGAAAAAGTTTTGTGGTGCAACACCATGTCCAACAGGATACTCTTTGTAAACAATATCAATTCCAAGCTCTTTTAGTTTAGGAATTGAATTTCTTGCCCAATCTACTGGAACAACTTGATCAACCGAGCCATGAGAGGCAAATATTTTTAATTCTGATAAATTATTCTCTTTGAAATTATCAATAGCTATCTCTTCGTTATAATAACCACTCATTGCAACGACACGTTGTACTTTTTGAGGATAAGAAACTGCAATAGCATAACTCAAAATGCAACCTTGACTGAATCCAATAAGTGTTACAGCATTGGCGTCAATAGCATAATTTGCTGCTAATTCATCTATAAATGTTGCTATCAAGTCTCTAGATTGTTGTGCTTGTGCAATATCTGAAAATTTGTTTTCATCTGCATCAAAGTTTATAGCGTACCAAGCATAACTTCCATACATCATATCGTATGGAGCTCTTGCAGAAACTATATAATATTCTTCAGGTAATTCTGTTGCAAATGAGAATAAATCTTCTTCATTACTTCCATAACCATGAAGCAATAGTAGTAATGGATTTTTGTCTTTCTTTATTTTGGGTTCACGAACTAAGTGATGTAATGTCATTATATAAAATTAAATATTTTTAAACCATTTTTGAAATAATCCACCTAGTAAAGGTAATTTGATGGTTTCACCGCGCGCAGCTGTAAAAATTCCATAAATTGTTAATACAGAAATAAAAATCCACATTGGTGCTGCAACCATAACACTTTCAAAATGACTTATAGAAATACCCAAAACTACAAATGTTAAGGTTAATCCCAATCCTTGTCTAATATGAAAAGAAGCAAACGAATTTTTGTTTTCCGAATTCATTGATAGTGCAATTAAAACACCAATTATCAGAATGTAACTAGTGATTGCAGTTGATTTTCCTTCATCAATTGTTTTTTTGTCCATTAGGCTAAAACTAATTTATTATTGTTATAGATTCCAATTACTTTTCCTTTCATTTTTGTTCCAAGAAAAGCACTGTTTTTAGATTTTGATAGAATATGTTCTTTTGTAAAAATCCATTCAGTATCTGTAGTAAATAATGTTATATTGGCTTTATTTCCTTCTGCTATTTCTGATTGACTTAGATTGAAGATACTACTACTTGAAGTGAATTTTTCTACTATTTTTTCTAATGGTAAAGCGGTTAACAAAGCTCCAAAAGCACTTTCTAAACCTATAGTTCCATTTTTAGCCAAATCAAACTCCATCTTTTTATGTTCAATATCCATCGGATTATGGTCTGATGTAATGGTATCTATGGTGTCATCCAAAATCCCTGAAATTAAAGCAATTCTATCATTGTCTGTTCGCAATGGTGGAGCAACTTTGAATCGAGTATCAAAACCTTCCAATTTTTCATCGGTTAATACCAAATTATGAACAGCTACACTGCAAGTAACTTTTAGTCCTTTTGCTTTAGCATTTCGAATGAGTTCTACCGATTTTGCTGTTGAAATGGTTGGAATGTGTAATTTTCCACCGGTATATTCAAGTAAAAACAAGTTTCGAGCAACTATCAATTCTTCTGCAAGATTTGGAATCCCTTTCAACCCTAATCTAGTTGATACAATTTCTTCATTTACAACACCACTTCCTTTTATCTTTTCATCTTGGCAAAAAGCAATTACCAATCCATCAAAATCTTGAACGTATTGCAATCCAATTTTAAGCAAATTGGCATTAGACAAACTTTTTCCGTAATCACCAAAGGCGATTGCTCCAGCATTTTTCATGTCATAAAGTTCGGCTAAATCGGTTCCTTCGCTATTTTTTGTTAAAGCACCAATCGGAAATAAATCTGTTGCAGTATCGTTAGCTTTTTGTTTTACAAATAAAATCTGTGATTGATTGTCAAGAATTGGTGCAGAATTGGGTTGAAGAGCAACAGCAGTAAAACCACTTTTTGCAGCTACATTCAGTCCGTTAGCAATAGTTTCTCTGTCTTCAAAACCTGGTTCTCCAAAAGAAACACTACTATCAAACCATCCTTGAGAAAGATGTAAATTAGATTGTTTTATTTCTTCATAATCATCAGAAGGCGAGAGGTTGTTTCCTATTTTTTCTAGGATTCCATCATTGATTTTTACATCAACTACCTGATTGTGAAAAGGACTTTTCGAGTCGATAATCTTGGCTTCTCTGATTATGATTTTCATTTTACAAATTTTTGAATTAAAACTTCCAACGTGATGAATAGCAAAGCTAAAATAACAAACCATTTCCAAAGTTGATTGTCGGATCGATTGGCTTGTAGCGTATCAAATATCGCATCTACATTGCTTATCTCCTTGTAATCACTTACAGCATCTGGATTAGCGTTAGCTAAATTACTTTCGGTTCTATTATAATTAAAACTTAAATTTTCTATGGATTTAGAGGAATTAAAAATCTCAAAGTTTCCAGCTTCTTTCGGATTATCGTTGAAAGTCAACTTTACTTTGTCATTTAATATTTGTTGAACAGGTATAAAACTTTCTGTTCCGTTTTTAATGTTAACGATTTCGTCTTTGTTTAATGAAGTCTGCGCAATAAATGGTTTGTTATCTCCAATAATTAAAGCATTAATTCCAGCTTTCTGAGCGTTTTGTCCCATGTTATAAAAAGTTGGAACAATAATAGGCGAATTCTGAAAATTACTATTGATTTTATTGATTGGAGCAGCAAAAACATAAATAGACGAAATACTATTTTGAATAGCACTCAAAAAGGAAGTTTGATCGCTATAGCCCAAAACCATAGGAGCAGAGTTACTTATTTCAAAGGAGTTTTTTGTATTTGGATATTGAAAATTATCAACTTTCTTCTCAAAAACACTGCTAAATAAAGGATGACTGAAATTAATTTTTGTAACCATTTTTTCTTTATTCGACAAAGCTTTAAACTGAACGCCACCAAAATTGGATAAAAAGCCATTCAAGTTGGTTGTGCTGCTTTCCTCATTTGGAATTAAAACTACATTTCCGCCTTTTTCTACAAATGATTTTAATGTGGTTTGAAGTGCTTGTGGAATATCTTTCAGTTCGTTTAAAACAATGGCATCCTGTTTGTCAAGTAAATTATAATCCAATGATTGAAGTGAATAATTGATATAGTTGAATTCATCAGAGGTATAAATCCTTGATAAAAAACCACTTTTTTCAGATTCACCAATACTAATCACGTTGCTTTTTTCAGGTTTTGAGATACTGAAATAGTAATTGTTGTCATACTCCAAACTGTTATCAACTATAGCAACATAACCATGAAAATCTTCTTTTGGAATGGTGAAATTGATGGTTTTTGTTTTGGATTCAAAATTGACTAAGGTTTTTGCCGCCAACTTCTTTTTGTTGTACAAGGCAATTGGAATATCTTTGAAATCGTCTCCATAAGCATCTAATTTAACACTGATTTCATAAAAATTATCCATCGTTTGATTGATGAAAACACTATCAATAGCGATGTTGTCGGTTTTTTCAGCTTCTGGAATTATGAAATATAAATTTTCGTCGTCTTTGATATTTTTAACTTGATTAGGTTGTAAACCAACACCATCAGTGATTACCACAATATCTTTATTGAAAGCAGATTTGTGGGCTTTTATTTTGGACAATAGATTATCCAATTGAAATGGTGAAGCACTATATTTCAGGTTCTGAAGTTCTTTTTGGATGGATTTTATATCAGTATTCCAAAAGTTGTCAGAGCATGTTATTAAAGAGAAATTTGCATTTTCTGGTGTATGTTCTAGTAAATCTTGAACGGCACGTTTTAGCAATTCGCCTTTTTGACCTTTTGCTTGCATACTGAAAGAATTGTCAAGAACGATGTATAATTCATTAGTAGCATTTTTACTGTCTTTTGCTTTAAAAAAAGGTTGTGCAAAGGCAATTATCAAGAACGTTAATAACAACAATCTTGTAGCTAAAAGTAAATATTTTTTGATTTTAGAACTTTTTCTTGTTTGAACAACAAGTTCTTTTAAGAATTTTACGTTGGTAAAATATTCTGTTTTGAATTTTCGCAACTGAAAAAGATGCACCAGAATCGGAATGACCAATAAGAATAGGAAATAGAGAATTTCTGGATGTTTAAACTGCATTTCTATTTAGAATTTGTCAAAAGTAACAAAAAGTTAATAGGTTTAAAAGTTTAAAGGTTTAAAAGTTTCATAAAACTATCAACTATTACAGCTTGCTGAAAACTATTTCTTCTTCTTAGCAGCTCTCTTACGTTCTACACCACGATTTCTAGGTTCTGTTTTTCTAGGTTTAGTTTTTGCAGGTCCACCAAGATTTACTTTTTGATTTTTCTTAGATTTTTCATGAAAAGCATCACCACCTTCAATTTTCGGTTTCTTTAAAAGTTGTTTTACTTTTTTTCTATCTTTTTCAAATTCTAATAATCTCACGGCTACTTCAACTCCTTCTGGAAAATCTAAAAATTGGATTTCTTTTTCCATTAAGATTTCCGCTTGAATTTGAATTTCTTCTTCACTCGGACTTATAAAACTGATTGCAATTCCCGATTTATCAGCACGACCAGTTCTACCAATTCTATGAATGTATTGTTCTGGAATTTCAGTAAATTCAAAATTGATAACATGAGTAACATCAGAAATATCTAAACCACGAGCCATTACATCTGTAGTTATAATTCCTCTTAATTCGTCAGCTTGAAAGGAAGCCATCGTATTCAAACGATAATTTTGTGATTTATTAGAGTGAATTACACCAAATTGCTCAGGATGACTTTCTTCAATACTATTGGCAATTAAGTCAACAGTCTTTTTATTATTGGCAAAAATCAAAACTCTTGAAGTACTTTCGTCAGTGTCTAAAAGATGATTTAATAGATTTAGTTTGGTTAAAAAATTAGGCGCATAATAACCCAATTGTTCAATTTTTTCTAATGGAGTTCCAGAAGCTGCAAGTGAAACTTCTTCTGGTAATTCAAAATATTCGTCAAGCATCGCATCTACTTCATCAGTCATGGTTGCAGAAAACAAGATGTTTTGACGTTTGTTTTTCATCATCGTTAATAATGAAGTCACTTGGGTTCTAAAACCTAAATTTAAGATTTCATCAAATTCATCAATGACTAATTTTTGCAGTGAATCAAAGCGGATTACATTGTCTAGACCTAAATCCATAGTTCTTCCTGGAGTTCCTACAAGAATATCGATTCCTTCATAAACAGCTTTTTTCTGTGTGTTGATGTTAACGCCACCATAAATACCAAGCGTTCGCACCGACATGTATTTGGTTAAGCTTTCAATTACTTCAACGATTTGAACCACCAATTCACGAGTAGGAACTAAAATCACTACACGAGCCGAATCAGTATTTACAAACTTCCATTGTTTTAAAAGAGGTAATAAATAGGCTAAGGTTTTACCTGTACCAGTTTGTGCAATTCCCATTACATCGCGTCCCGACATAATAACAGAAAACGATTTTTCCTGAATTGGAGTAGGAGTGGTCAACCCCATTTCGTCAATTGCTTTTTGTAAAGATTTAGGAAGATTAAATTGCTCAAAAGTATTCATTGCGTCTAATTTTTTGCAAAGGTAGGGAATTCTTTTTTGGGAAGGAAAAGAGGTGTTTGTTGTATAACTTTTATAACCAATTTTAATTTTTCATTGTTCTATACTTTTCATAAAAAGTTTTATCCTTATTAAGATGTATAATTGCATTTGAAAAATAGTCAATTATTTCTTTTTTAAATTCACTTTTTTCTGATAGGCAATTGTTATTTTTTGAATCAAATACCAATACTGCGGCAAACATCTCTTCCAAACTTTCTGTACCACTTGCCATTATTGTGAATAGCTCTTCTTTATCATTAAAAAGTTTTATGTTTTCCCAAATTAGAATAAAGCCATTATTATTTCCAGATGGAACTGCCGTTGTCCATTTTCCAAATTTATCGAACATGATTTTTTGTGTGTACATTGCAGAAGCCACTGCATTAAATTTCAAAGTATACACTGCTGATGAATCTTTACTATTTAAAGTTGCTTGTTTTACAACTTCATAATCACTAAAACCATTTTCGTAGATGTAAGGTATATTTGGATTTGAAGTTTTTGTTCTTCCACCAATAGTTTTTAGTTTCGTGTTTTTTTGTGAATAACAATTGTTTGAAAAGCAAACAATGAGGAATAGTATTGATAGATATTTTATGCTTTTCATATTCAAATTTATATTCTCAAATATAATAAAAGAAATCAACTTATTGAGATTGCTACTTTACAACCTTTCCATTTTCATCAATGATAACTTCTTTTCCTCTTAAATAGGCTTTTGCTGTTAGTTTTTTCTCAATGTTGTAGTTGAAATCGGTTGGTTTTTCATAATAGAAATGGGTTATTTCTTTTCCAGAAGTATCTATATAGCCGTATCCAAAATCGAGTTTGGCAATACAAAAACCATTTCTATAGCGGTAAATTTCATCATATTTTACTGGAGTAATTTCTTTTCCTTCTTTGTTGAGAACTCCATATTTTGTATCGATTCTAACACGATAAAATCCGTAATCAATCGTTTCAATTTCATCATATTTAAAAGTAGTCATTTGGTTACCATTGGCATCCAATAAACCTACTTTTCTTTCTCTATTGGTTTTATCATTGGTATCAATAAGAGTTGCTACAATGGTATTATCAACTGTAAAGTATAAATAATCATATTTACAAGGAATTACTACAATTCCCTTACTAGTAATGACTCCATATTTTTTGTTTTTTATAAGTGTGCCCAATTCGTTTCTGGATTCTTCCCAAAAAGAATCATATTCGCAAGGTAAAACTATTTTATTATTTAAATCTATCAAGCCATATTTAGTGCCTTTTTTTACAGTGAAGAGTTGATTTTTCCAATCATAAATTAAATCGTAATTTTTTCCAATTTCTTCAAAATCTAAATTTAAAATGTAACGAATGTTGCTGTCTTTATAGTCGGTTGTTCGATAATATTTGTTGTATGGATTTTGAGGCATCGAACCATATTTAAACTTCGAAATTTCATTTCCGTTTTTGTCTATGGCACCACAGCCATCAGTTTTACAGGTCCAATATTTTCCAGAAGGATAGTAATTTTCAATAATGTCTTCAAGATTGCTATAAATAGGTTGTGTTTTTATTTTAAAATTCGAATCAATAACTCCGTAAAGTGTTGTGTACTTATCTATATTTTCAATAGCCTCTTTGGTATAAAGATAAAAATCATTTTTGTAAATTAAGTCAGTGTAAATGGGTTCAATTAGACTTTCTTCTTTATAATTTATCAAACCATATTTATCACTTTTTTTAATCTTAAAAACATTCTTTTTTAGAGAAATCAACTCTTCATATTTTGGCTCTATTGCTAGTTTATCACTTTTGAATCCCCATTTTCCGTCGCGTTTTATCGTGTAGAAACAAGTTTCGTCTTCTCTATCGTTTCTAATATCAAACATTACATAAGAATTAAGGTTGTAGTTATCACCATAGCTAAGAATGGCATCATAAACAACTTCCAAAATTGGAGTACCTAAAGTATCAATTATACCAGCTTTGTTGTTTTCAGTAACATAAAAACTGTATTTTCCATAAAAAGGATAATTGGTTTTGGCTATATAGTTTGCATCTAATCTTGAGGCGTGTGATACAGTAATGCATTTTTCAGAAGGAAGGAAATCGGTTGATTTAAAAGTTTTTCCTCTCAAGTTGTATTGGTGTAACAGTTCACCATTTTTATTTCTTAAAATAATAGTATTGTGTCCATAATTTCTTGGTCGGATACTGCTTATTGGTTTTATCATATCTTGATAATCAATTCGAGCTTTTTCATAATTATTATAGTCGATTTCAATCATTTGAATTCCATTATAAAAATTATAATAAATGGTGTTAGGTCCTTTTTTTTCTTTATCAAATTCGAAGGATGAAAGTGTAATTTGTCCCATTGAATTATCAAAAATCAAAAGATTTACAATAACAAATAAATATAATTTTAGGTTCATTGAATTAATATTAATGTTGTGAAACTATAAATAATATTCAATAAATGGATTGATTTTAACAAGATATTAAAGGTGTTTATTCATAAGGTAAAACATAAGGTTGTCCTATTTGGAAGTTGTTGAAGTTAATATCTGTGTTTTGAAACGTATTGGTTTTAATGATATTGCTTCCGTCAATAGGGAGTGAAGGATAATAGGAGAAAGAAAATTGAAAACTATTGAAAATCAAATAATTGTTGTTAATTAAGACGCCAACTCCAATTTGAGAATACATTTTATTGTTGAAGAATTTATGATTTCCGTTGTCTAAAAAACCAATAGTGAAATTCATAAACGGACTTAAATTGAAACCATACCAGTTTTTAGGATTGTATGATTGCGTTTGGAATGTAGTTAAAAATTTTCTCGTTCCAACAAGTGGTGAACTATTGAAACCCGGAATTCCGTTGACATCTATTAAATTCAATCTATCTCTAGTTGTGTTTAAACGATTGCTTCCTAAAACTAAAACTGGTCTAACAAATTGTCTAAATTTCCAATTTCCAATCGAAAATAAGTTGGTAAAATAATTGGTTTCAATTTTGATAGTGGTTTGCTCTGTTTTTCCGTTATTAAAGAAGGAGCCATATTCTATGTTGGCACTTATGTAACCAAAATCAAGATAGTCACCATAGGAGAATCTTCCACCAAAATAGGCTCTGTTTAAGTTGTTTTTATTTTCAAAACCGCCTGTAAAGGAGAATACTTTTCCGTAAGGAATATCTTCAATCACACCAAAACGAAATAAGTATTTGTCTTGATAAAACTGCTGACTTGAAATTCCGATGGTAGCTAAATAGCGTTTTGATGAGTTGGAGAAACGAATAGGATCGTAGCTAAGTTCGGGTTGTTTCAAGTAAGTAGTGTTTGTAAAACCTAAGGAAGTAATCAGATTAGTAGCTCTAGAGAAATCGGAATTTCCTGCAAATATTTTACTTGAATGTGCTGCCCAAAATTCATATGTTTTTATCTTATAATTTTGATATGAAGTAACTAAATTAGCATTGGTCAAGAATTCGGAATAATTTTTATAATCATAGTAAAAACCTCCAGCCCAATGTGCTAGTGTAGAATAAAACGGTCTTTCAATTTTAAAGGCTTTGTAAGTGTTGTTTTCCAAATCTGTTCTTGAGGAAACCGATGTGTTTATGAATGTATTTTTAATATTTTGAATACTATATCTCGAGTCGTAGGCAAAAGTATTATTTGTAAAACTTCTAATGTAATCAAAGCTAGCTTCATGTCCAAGTCCAAAAAAATTGCGTTGAGTTAGTTCTAAATTTGCTTTTGAATTTGAAAAAGCGCCTGTTGGAATCAAACTCCAAGTGTCTAAAACTCTTACAGAAATATCTATAGAATCTTGACAGTTTTCTATTGCAATTGGTTTGATAACAACGCTTCTAACAAATCGTTGACTTCTAATTAAACGTTCTGATTCTTTTATAAGCAAAGAGTCTAACTCTTGATTTTTTTTGAAAAGTAATAAATTTTTAATAGTCCATTTTTTACTTTTTACGTGTAAAGAATTTCCATATCGTTCTAATTTTTTTTCTGGAACTTCTTTTTCATTTTCGGCAGAATATCCAAACGGATCGGTGGTTTCAATAGTAATATTTCGGATAATTCTACAACTGTATTTTTCAAAAGATTTCTGAATGGGTGAAGCTCCTTTTTGTTTTTGAATTTTAGCTGCTTCTGATTTACGTGGTCTAAACATTAACTTATGCACAACTTTGAAGAATTTTCTTTCTTTAGAAAAATCATCAATTTTTTTGTAAACACTATCCGATTTAGTAGGAATGATACTTTGAGCTGACAAAATTTGACAACTAAAAAACAACATTACTAAATAAAAATAATAGCGCATTTTTCTGTGTTATGACTAAATGTAACGATTTAAAACTTAAAAACTGAATGTTTAATAATTTAGTATAAAAAAATCCCCAATTTTTTTATTGAGGATTTGAGTTTTTATTAAACTAATGCTAGCTTTTCTGTTCTTTATTAAAGTAAACTAAGTAATAATACATTTGTTTTTCTTCATCCCAACCTTTTTCTACAAATTTTTCGGCACTTTCTGGATTGATAAAGTCCAATTTGATTTGAATATTGGTATCAAGATTAATTACGTTTTTAATCGATTTCCTGGCATCTGAAACAGCAGCATTGGCTATAGGAAATGAAGTAACATCTTCAATACTATATTTTTCGCCTCTATCCGCTTTATAGTTTTTGAACTCCGGAATCAAATCTGGATTGTCCATTACTTCATTTAAGAAAGCTGTTTCTTCAAAATTATCGTTTTTAGCAAAGTGGTTTACTGCACGATTCATAAACATAACTTCTTGCTTTTTGTCTTCAGCAGGAAAAACAACTTCTTTAGCAAACTCTTGACAGAACTTTAAATACTTTTTAGTCATGAAATTCTCATCTTGAAAAGCATCCACAGCTAGGAAATGTTCCAACCAATAACGTGCATCATAACGATTGCTATCAACAGTCAAAATTTTATATCCTTCTTCTTTTTTGTGATTAAAAATCAAGCAACCTTTATCTAGTTTGTTTAAGTTAATTCCTTCTTGAAGAATCATTTCTAAATTACTATCCTTTTCTTCAAATTGAAGGAAATCGGTGCGCAACTCACTTTTAAAAACACCAATAGCATCAACAACATTATTGTCAATAGAAACGTTGGTTAAATAAGTCACGTAAACTTCTCCGTTTTTGATATGCGGATGATTAGATTGTTCAAAAAGGTGGTTGGTAATTTTTTTAGAAACTTCATGCACCGAACTTGGATTAGTGAAAATCTCTGTAGCCAAATTGAACATATCGTTGTACTCCAAATCTACTTCGTGTGCAAATTGAAAGTAGTTTTCTTCTTTTTCGCGAAACGATTTAAAGAAATATTCCTTCAATAAAGGAACGATTTCATCATTTAATCCGTATTGCTTTTCTGATAGAAAAATGGCTTCGTTACGGCTTTTATTACCAACTCTATGGATGGATAAAGATTCTATGTGGGTATTAAAAAGGTTGATCATTTATTTTTATAATTTTTGAAGTCTATTTTCTATTCTCTTTTTTCTATTCTCTCAAATTTAATTCCAATTTTCCTCAAATCCGTAATCTTCAAAGCTGTCATCACTTCCAAAAGCATCTAAATCATCTTCATCTAAATCGTCTTCAAATTCGTTGTAGCTTTCTTCTTCTTCAAAATCAGCTTGAAAATGTTTTTCCATAGCTTCTGTAGGCATTTCACCATGAGAAAATAAAAGGTTTGGATAAACCATTCCAACTTCAACTGAATCTTCAACTGCGGCAAGTTCTACTAAGAATGTCCACATATTGATGAAATCATAAACATAAATGATTTTAGTGTTTTCAGTATCTAATATGTCATTCAACTGATAATCACTCATAATTTTGTTCTCACCAGGAACATCACCAGAGTCAAACATTGGTATTTCATCTTCTTGATTCCAAGTGTCGTCACAAGTGTAGAAAGATGCAACTTCTAATCCGTCAAATCCAAAAGCATTTACGATTGCATTGTGTAAATCTTCTAAAGTGTCGTTTTCAAGTATAGCAATATCTCTGAAAATATCTTCTTCTGCATCGAGAATTACTCTAAATTTATAAACCATGATTCTATTTTTTTGAAAGGTCAAAGGTAAAATATAAATTAGAAAAACGAATTACGAAACGCGAATTGTTGATAAGATTTTACTCAAACTTCATAAAACTCTATTGGTAGATCATCTGGATCATTGGTGAAGAAAAAACGTTTGTTAGTGTTTTCGTCAATGCGAATTTCTTCGGCAAAAAGATTTTTTTCTAAAATATACTTTCTTGTAATCTCAATGTCATTTACTTCAAATGCTAAATGTCGTAAGCCAGAAGCTTCAGGTTGTGATACACGCTTTGGAGGATTTGAGAACGAGAATAATTCGATGCAATAATTGTTATTTAAGGATAAGTCCAATTTATAAGATTGACGTTCTTTTCGGTAAATTTCTTGGATAATTTTTAAACCTAAAATTTCAGTATAGAAATGTTTAGAAATTTCATAATTAGAGCAAATAATGGCGATATGGTGGATTTTATTGAGAGACAGCATATAATTTGGTAAAAAAGTAAAAATAATAAATTCTGTTGATAGTTAAATCGAAACTAATCATTTTAACGTATATAATTTCAAATTTGAAATTTGTATTTTTGACTCGAGCCAATTTTATGGCAAACAGACGAAAATAACATTAAAAAGAAGTCATGAAAATCGTAATATCACCAGCTAAATCATTGGATTTTGAAACTCCATTACCAACAAAATTGTATTCAGAATATAGTTTTGCAAAACAATCGTTAGCCATTGACAAAGTTTTGAAAAAACAAAAACCAAAACAATTGATTGAGTTGATGGATATTTCGGATAAGTTGGCAGATTTAAATTGGCAAAGAAATCAAGAACGAAATCTTGCCGAAATGAGAGTTGAAAATGCTCGACCAGCTGTTTTTGCTTTTAGTGGAGATGTTTATATTGGATTAGATGCTTATTCACTTTCAGAGGAAAAAATAAAAGTTTTACAAGATAAACTTAGAATTTTATCAGGATTGTATGGTTTGTTGAAGCCACTCGATTTAATGCAACCTTATCGCCTTGAAATGGGAACAAAGTTGCCTATTGGAAAAAACAAAAATCTCTATGAATTTTGGAAACCCTTAATTGCAAAACAATTAAACGCTGAACTTCAAAAAGAAGAATTGTTTGTTAATCTTGCAAGCAATGAATACTTTGATGCTGTTGATATGAAACAATTAAAAGTTCTAGTAATTACTCCAGAATTTAAAGACTATAAGGACGGAAAGTTAAAAATGATAAGCTTTTTTGCAAAGAAGGCGAGAGGAATGATGGTTCGCTACATTATTGACACTAATGCAGAAACTATTGATGATTTAAAAGGGTTTAACTATGAAGGATATGCTTTTGATGCTAATTTAAGCAAAGGCAATAAATTAGTTTTTACTCGCTAATTAAACATACAAGTATTCTTGATACTCTCTTATAGTTTCTCTTGTGGCTTTTCTTTGGTCACGAGCCAATTCTCTCATAGCTTCAACACCTTTTTTTGCACAACGTTTTACTTTTGTCATTCGAGTTGAAAACTCTATAAGTTTATTAGCGTCTTCTGGTGCTAATTTAGTTTTGAGTTCATTTACAAAATCATGAAATTCATTGACTACTTTGCTATTCTCATCATACTCATTTTTTAGTTCAACTAGTAGTTCATCAATTTCATTTGTGATGTCTTTGCTAATATCTTCACTTTTTTTGCAAAGCTCTTTAATGATTCTCTTCTCATTATTGTTAAAAAGTCCCATAACTATTTGAATTAAAATTGATTAAAAACTAAATGAACTATTTCAAATTTAATTAAATATCTTCTTCATTTCATATTCTGTTGATAACTAGTTATTTTAGTTAATAAGAATTGAAATTTGAAAGTTTTTTCTAACAAATATCAAGTATTTTGATTTTTTGTAGTTATAGTAAAAATCTATAGTAATTATTTAAATAATTATAATTCAGAACTATATATCAATATATATAAAGTAAAGATTTATATTAATTAATTTGATAACCAATTTTCCAAAATGGTTTTTCCGTGAGGCGTTAAAATGCTTTCTGGATGAAATTGAACACCTTTTACATTGAAATGTTTATGTCGGATTGACATAATCTCACCATTTTCTCCAACAGATGTTATCTCTAAGTCTTCAGGAAAATCAACTGGATTGATAACCCATGAGTGATAACGGCCTACTTCAAGTTGTTTAGGTAGGTTTTTAAATAAGATTTCGTCATTAACAACAATATCAATAGAAGATGAAACTCCATGATGAACGGTGTCTAAATTAAGAAGAGAACCTCCAAAAACCTCGCCAATGGCTTGTTGACCTAGACATATTCCAAGTATTTTTTTACTTGAAGCATAAGTTACTATAACTTGATTCAATAAACCTGATTCTGAAGGTATTCCGGGTCCAGGTGACAGGATTATGTCATCAAAATGTTTTAGTTCATCAAGTTCAAATTCATCATTGCGAAGTACGGTTACCTCACAATCCAATTCTTCCAAATAATGGACTAAGTTGAATGTAAAGCTATCGTAGTTGTCAATGATTACAATTTTTTTCATTGGGCAAATATAATCATAAGTTGGTTTTTAGAAGCAATAAAAAAAACCTCAAAGATTTCTCTCTGAGGCTTTCCTTTTTCATAGCAATTTTTCCCTTTTATTAGAACTGTAGAGAAACTGTTAATTCGAATTCGTCGTTGATTGTTTTATCTCCTAAATTGTCAAAGAAACTTCCTGAACCATATTTTATTCCAAATTTTGTTCTATCTACTTTGAAAGATGTTGTTGCAGTATTTCCTTTTACAGTAATGTCAAATTTTACTGGAGCAGTTACATCTTTAATTGTCAAATCTGCAGTTACAGTATATACATCATTTCCTTTTGAAGCAATTGTTTTGAAAACTAATTTTGATGTTGGGTATTTATCTGTTCCAAAAAAATCGTCTGCTTTTAAGTGACCATTTAATTTTGCTGCGTATTCTCCTTGAATATCAGTTGCTGTTAGTGAAGTCATATCAACTACAAAAGTTCCACCAGTTAATTTTTTACCTTTAAAAATTAAGTTTCCACTCTGAATGTTTACTGTTCCGCTGTGTTGACCAGTTACTTTTTTTCCAACCCAGTTGATAGTACTTTTAGATGCGTCTACTTTCTTAGATTGTGCTGTAGCGATTGTTGAAACTGCTACGAATAATGCGATTGCGATTGTTTTTAAATTTTTCATTTTCTTTTAAATTTGAGTTATTGATTTTAATTATTAATTATATTGTTACAAATAATTCTTCTTCAGATTTACGCACTTTTGCGTAATGTTGTGTAGCATCTTCTTCGTGACGATATCCAATTGTTGCTACTAGTGATGCGTTCAAGCCAAGTTTATCAAGACCTAAAATTTCGTTGTATTTCTCTGGTTCAAAACCTTCCATAGGAGTTACATCTATCTTTAGTTCGGCAGCAGCGTTCATTAAATTTCCTAGAGCCAAATAAGTTTGTTTTGATGTCCAAGTGTTTTTTACATCTTCTGGGAGTGAAACCAATTTAGATTTCATAAAATCACCATATCCTTGAAGTGCTTCTATAGGCAGATTTCTTGTAGTTGCCATATTATTAATGGTTGCATCAATTTCTTTTTCTCCAAAGTTGATAATGTTTGCAAAAACTAATAAATGAGAGGCATCAACAATTTGAGATTGTCCCCAAGAAACAGGTTGCAATTGAGCTCTTAAATCTGGATTTTCAACAATTAATACTTTGTAAGGTTGCAATCCGTATGATGAAGCTGTTAATCGAATTGCTTCTTTTAAACTTGCTAAATCTTCTGATGAAATTTTTTTTGTTGCATCAAATTTTTTAGTAGCATAACGCCAATTTGCGTCTTTTATAAATTGAGTCATAGTAATTTTTATTTAAGGTTTCTATATTTTTCTAATAAGGTGTTTAATTCAACTAATTCTTTTTGGTTCAGATTTGCGGCAAATAATTTTTCGTTTTCTAAAACTTTAGGATCTAATTCTTCTAATAGTTTCAATCCTTTTTCAGTAATTAAAACTTCTATTTTTCTTCTGTTTTCAGGACAAACTTCTCTTGTAACTAGATTTTTTAATAATAATTTGTCAATCAATCGGGTAGTGTTACTGTTTTTTGCAATCATTCGTTCTTGAATCACGCACATATTGGCAGGATTTCCTTTTTGACCTCTCAAAATGCGCAATACATTATACTGCTCGCCTGATAAATCATAAGGTTTTAATACCTCATTAAACTTTTCAGTAACAACATTTTGGGTAACCATAATGTTCAGGACAATTTTTTTAGCATCATCTATAGCAACATTCGATTTTATTATTTCTTCGATTTTCATAATTGTAACTACCAAATTTGTAGGTACAAATGTAAAATTATTTTTATTTGTATATACAAATGTTGTGTTATTTTTTTGTTAATACTTTTATGACCATGTAAAATGAAATTTATAAATTTGGAAAAAAATAATAGAAATGAACTTATCTCAACAAGAATGGGCTTCAAAATTAGAAGCAGATACGAATGCAGTAATTTTAGACGTTAGAACCGATGACGAATGGAGTGAAGGAATTATTCCAGGAGCAATTTTAAATGATATTTATAAAGGACAAGGATTCATCTACCGATTAGAAGAACTTGATAAATCAAAAAACTACTATGTTTATTGCAAAGCAGGAGGAAGAAGTGCTCAAGCATGCAGTATTATGAAGCAAATGGGTTTTGAAAACACATTTAACTTAGAAGGTGGTTTTATGAATTGGGAAGGTGAAGTTGGTTTTACAGAGTAAAACTCTATTTTTTTGGAACTTTCCTAACTATAGCATTATAAAATTCTTTAATGCTCTTTCTGTTCAATTGTGTAGTTTTTACCTCAATCAATGTTTGGTCTTTTTCTTTTATGATAAGTTTGTAGGTATAAAATTTATGAACAATTGAATATAGGAATAGTACAATACCTAAAAAAATTAATCCATAAAAAAAGAATAGTCTTTCTGAATTGAACATAAAATAGGAATAAATAAAAACAGAAGCGCTTAACAAAAACAATAAAATATTCAAATAAAAGACTCTACTTTTTATTAAGTTAACTCTGTTTATAGAGTTAAAAGGGACTTTACTTTTCTTAGAACCTTTGGTTATAATTACTTGGTTATCAGTGATTAATCCAAATTTATCATTGATAAGAATTGTTTCGTTATTTGCTTGAAATGTTGTCATTATTATAGTTTATATGCATATACGAAGTTGATAATAATTTTGGATTTATTAGGGTAGAATGTTTTCTACAAAAAAAGGGATAACTCAGTACAATGAGTTATCCCTTTTTATTTGTGGAAAAGAGGGGAGTTGTCTCGAACTATTTTATGTCGGATTTACAACTTTTAAATAAAAAAATAACCTCTAAATTTCTTTAGAGGTTATTGGTACGACAGTGGAGACGCCGAGAATCGAACTCGGGTCCAAACAAGCAATCAAAAAGCTTTCTACACGTTTAGTCCTTAATTAGATTTTCGTCAAAAAGCAAGGCCAAGAACCGCCACTTTTTGCTTAGCTTTATTAGTGTCAGAAAGGATTTAAAGCGTTACCTTTCCTAGGTTTACTTTTACGGTTCACCTTAACCAACCGCCATAAACCAAGGCTTTTGAGGTGAATCCAGCTTTCCTACCTTGTAGGAACGTGGCAAAATCGTACTAAAATTCGGATTATGCAGCTAAAGCGTAGTTATTTTCGCCGTTTATAAGTTTGAACCTTTGGATTTACGAGCTAAAAGTACAATGCTCGACGTGCTTACTGAATAATTCCACTTGCTGTCAAAACCAGTCGTCCCCAATAATTATTGTGTTTCAATACAAAAATTAGACCACAAAGGTACTACCGAAAAAATCAATAAACAAACACTTTATTCGTCTTTGGCGACAGTATCTTTCAATGTAAATGGATAATCACCAAACAATGCAGACAATCGTTTCATTTGAAAGGTTTTACGAGTAAATTTATTAGACAATGCAATAATTACCGCATTTTCTTTTCTTAAAGTGATGTAGCTTGCAGTATTTCCATGCCACCATCCATTGTGATAAAATAATTTTTGTCCAGTATCCCATTCACGCAGTCGAATTCCCAAACCATAATTTTTAGAACCTTTACTTTCATAGCTGTATCCTTTGTAAACTTGTTCTAAAAGATTTTTGCTCAAAAAACCTGGCGCATTTCTAGCCAAATCAAATTTCAACAAATCTCTTGGAGTAGAATAAATATTTTTATCACCATAAACAGCATCAAGAAAATCGAATGGATATTTTACGTAATTATATTTATAGGAAGGTGTTCCTTTCTCTTTTGGAGTAGTTTCGTCAAATACAAAAGTATTTTTCATACCTAATGGTTCAAAAATGATTTTCTTCATCGCCTGACTGTATTTCATTCCTGTAACCTTTTCAATAATTAATGCCAAAAGTGCATAATTGGTGTTGTTATAACTAAAATGCGTATCAGTTTTAGTTTCTAATGGAATATTTTTATTGATAATTACTTCAAGTAAATCTTTATTTGTTAGTGTTTTATCTCTTCCCCAATTGGCTTTGTCATCACAAAAATAATTGTACTTTTTCATACCACTTCTGTGATTTAATAAAGTTTTTACAGTCACATCTGGATAAGGGAATTTGTCAAAAAGTGTAGTCAATTTTTGATCTAAGCTAATTTTTTTAGCATCAATCAATTTTAAAATAGCTGAGGCTGTTAGAACTTTGGTAACAGATGCAATGTGTAAAGGCGTTTCAGGTGAGTTTAAAATATTATTTTCTTTATCTGCAAATCCATCATATTTCTCATAAATAATTTGTCCATTTTTTGCCACAAGAAAACTCATGTTCTCAAAATCATTGGCAAAATTATTAGTAAAGAAATTTTCAATTTCTCTCTTTTTAGTGTTTTTGTATGAATCTGAAAGTTTTGGTAAAGAATCTTCTAGCGGAAGCATTGCATATTCTAAACCAGATTTATTCTTTTTAAATGGATTCTTAATTTTTCCTGATTTATCGCAACTTATAAGTAATAAAAAAGTTAAAGAAAACAATAGATATGTTACTTTGTTATTGGTCATTTTGGGTTGGGTTGAAAAACAAATATAATAAACAAAATGACAAACAAATTTCATGAAATGTTATATTAATTATAAAATTATCAACAAAATATTCCAATTAATTGAAATTCAATAAATAACTTCGATTTTATTTTGGGTAAAAAGTTTTGAAAACGTTTTCGTTACTATTACTTTTGATGTCTCAAAAAAATACTGTTAAAATGAAGTTCGGAATTATTAAAGAAAGAAAAAATCCACCAGATAGAAGAGTTGTTTTTACTCCAGAAGAATTAGTTAGATTAAAAACAGAACATCCAGAAGCTCAAGTAAAAGTTGAAAGTTCTGATATTAGAGTATTTTCTGACGAGCAATACAGCAGTTTAGGTATCGAAGTTACTACAGATATGAGCGATTGCGATGTTTTATTTGGTGTAAAAGAAGTTCCAGTTGATGCCTTAATTCCCAATAAAAAGTACTTTTTCTTTTCGCATACTATTAAATTTCAACCATACAATAGAAAGTTACTTCAAGCAATTTTAGAGAAAAATATCGAATTATTCGACCACGAAACTATTGTCGATGCCAGAAATAAAAGATTAATTGGTTTCGGAAGATATGCAGGAATTGTTGGCGCTTACAACGGATTTAGAGCTTTCGGAATTAAATATGATTTATTCAATTTAGTAAAAGCTGAAACTTTAAAAAGTAAGGAGGAATTGATCGAACGATTGCGAAGACCAATGCTTCCGAACATTAAAATTGTTTTAACAGGTCACGGTAAAGTGGGAATGGGAGCAAAAGAAATGCTTGATGGAATGAAAATTAAGCAAGTTTCAGCCGATGATTTTTTAAACAAAGTTTACACGCAACCAGTTTACAGTCAAATTGATGTTTTAGATTACAACAAAAGAATTGATGGACAGGTTTTTGATAATCAAGATTTTTATAAAAATCCTCAAGAATATGTTTCTGATTTTGAACGATTTTCACAAGTTGCCGATATTTATATGGCAGGACATTTTCACGGAAATGGTGCGCCCGATATTTTGACAAGAGAAATGCTTAACGCTCCAAAAAACAAAATTCAAGTTGTTGCCGATATTTCGTGCGATGTTGATGGACCAGTTGCTTGTACCATAAAGGCATCTACCATTGCAGAACCATTTTTTGGCTATTTACCAAGTGAACACAAAGAAGTTTCGCACACGCATCCTGGCTCAATTATGGTAATGTCGGTTGATAATTTACCTTGTGAATTGCCTAAAGATGCTAGTGAAGGATTTGGAGAAATGTTTATGGAATACGTGATTCCTGCTTTTTTTAATGGTGATAAAGACGGAATTTTGCAAAGAGCCAAAATGACTGAAAATGGTAAGTTAACAGAACGTTTCCAATATTTACAAGATTATGTTGATGGAAAATAAAATCTAAATTTATTTAGTTTTAAATTCAAAACTGAATTTTAATAAATCGATTTCGTTAATAACTAATTATTACGAAATCGATTTATTTTTAGGATAAAATGTATTTTTATAAAAAAATATAATAAAAAATGAGAAAATTACATTTATTGGTGTTCTTAATTTCAATTTTATCAGTTGAAGCTCAGAATGTTTCCTCACCATCTAAAACTATTTCGTTAAGTTTTAAATTGTCTTCAGATGGAAAACCTTCTTATTCCGTTAGTTACAAAACCAAACCTATTATAAAGGAAAGTACACTCGGAATTACAATAAAAGATTCAAAAAGTTTAGAGGCCAATTTCAGAATAGACAGCATTGGTCAAAAAAGTTTTAATGAGACTTGGCAACCAGTTTTGGGTGAACAATCCAATATTAAAAATAGCTATAACGAAATGACTGTAGCACTTTCGCAACCATCAACAGATAGAAGGATAAACATCATTTTCAGAGTTTTTGATGAAGGTATTGCTTTTCGCTATGAATTTCCAAAGCAGAAAAATCTAAATTATTTCATAATTGCCGATGAAAAATCGCAGTTTAATTTAGCAGGAAATCACAAAGCATTTTGGATTCCTGGTGATTATGACAGTCAAGAATATGCCTATAATGAAACAAAATTATCCGAAATCGACAATTCTAAATTGGATTTGAATAATGGAATAGGAGTAAAGACCATCGCAAGTTCTTTCAGAGTGCAATCGCCATTGATGATGAAATCGGCAGACGGAATTTACATCAATGTTTTTGAAGCAGCTGTTGTTAATTATCCTATAATGCATTTAGATGTTGACACCAAAAACTTTGGATTAACTTCTAATTTAGTGCCTAATGCAATTGGAGATAAAGCCTATCTTCAAGCTCCTTGTGTTTCGCCTTGGAGGACAATTATGATTAGTGATGACGCTAGAGATATTGTAGGTTCAAAAATGATTTTAAACTTAAATGAACCATCAAAAATTGAAGATACTTCTTGGATACAACCAATGAAATATGTTGGAGTTTGGTGGGAAATGCACGTTGGAAAATCAACTTGGGATTATGCAGGTTCGCAAAATGCACAAAATGCTGCAGATGGAAGTTTGAAACCTTCAGGCAAACATGGAGCAACAACAGAAAACACTAAAAGATATATAGATTTTGCTGCTAAAAATGGTTTCGATGGTGTTTTGGTAGAAGGTTGGAATGTAGGTTGGGAAGATTGGTTTGGCAATTGGAAAGAAGATGTATTCGATTTTACAACGCCTTATCCGGATTACAATTTGAAAGAAATTAACGATTATGCCAAATCGAAAGGAATCAAAATGATAATGCATCACGAAACTTCA
Source organism: Flavobacterium chungnamense (assembly GCF_039539165.1). Taxonomy (NCBI): domain Bacteria; kingdom Pseudomonadati; phylum Bacteroidota; class Flavobacteriia; order Flavobacteriales; family Flavobacteriaceae; genus Flavobacterium; species Flavobacterium chungnamense. The sequence continues at coordinate 134,424 of NZ_BAABCS010000014.1, read as the reverse complement.
GGTTCAGTAGCAAATTATGAAAGACATTTGGATAGAGCTTTAAATCTGATGAAAGAGTATGGTTATCCTGCGGCTAAATCGGGTTATGTTGGTAGAATCATTCCTCGTGGTGAGTTTCACGATGGACAAACTATGGTGAATCATTTTAACTTTGTTGCAAGAAGATTTGCTGATTATAAGTTAATGGTCAATTCACACGAAAGCTCTCGTCCAACAGGATATTCAAGAACATATCCGAATTATATCGCAGCCGAAGCAGCTCGCGGAAATGAGTTTAACGCTTGGTCTGTCGGAAATCCGCCAATGCACGAAACCATTTTGCCATTCACAAGATTATTAGGTGGACCAATGGATTACACTCCGGGAATTTTTGAAATCAAAATGAGTTATTACGATAAAACCAAAACCGAACAAGTTCATACTACTTTGGCAAAACAATTAGCGCTATATGTAACGATGTATTCACCATTACAAATGGCAGCTGATTTACCTGAAAATTATGAAAGATATGCTGATGCTTTTCAATTCATAAAAGATGTTGCTGTAGATTGGCAAGATTCTAAATATCTTGAAGCTGAACCTGGAGATTATTTGACAGTTGCGAGAAAAGAAAAAAATGGAGAACGTTGGTTTTTAGGAGCAATTACCGATGAAAACGCTCGTAAAACAGAAATTAAATTAGATTTCTTATCACCTAATAAAAAGTACCAAGCCATTATCTATCAAGATGGTACCGATGCCGATTGGAAAAATAATCCAAAATCTTATGCTATAAAAACTATGGAAGTTACTTCTAAGTCAAAAATTAAATTAAATTTGGCTAATGGTGGCGGAACTGCTATAAGTTTCAAACCAATAAACTAAAAACCAAACCAAACAAACTAAAATTTATGAGTTCAGAACAAATTAAAACAAACTATCCTGCATTATATACGCTGATTACAGTGTTTTTTTTCTGGGGATTTATTGCTGCTGGAAACAGTATTTTTATTCCGTTTTGTAAAAGTTATTTTTCTTTAGATCAATTTCAATCGCAGTTGGTTGATTTTGCTTTTTACACCGCTTATTACGTTGGCGCATTATTATTGTTTGCTTTAGGCGATATGTCTGGTAAAGATATCGTTGGAAAATGGGGTTACAAAAAAAGTATTGTGTACGGATTATTATTTTCGGCACTTGGAGCTGGAGCAATGATTATTGCAGTTGAGGCTAGTATTTATGCCGGAATGTTGGTTGGATTATTTATTGTAGCCTTAGGATTTTCATTGCAACAAACCGCAGCCAATCCATTTGCAATACTATTAGGCGACCCAAAAACTGGTGCAAGTAGAGTAAATCTTGGTGGCGGAATCAACTCTTTTGGAACTACTATTGGTCCAATTGTGGTGGCTTTGGCATTGTTTGGAACGGCAAAATCAATTTCAGATGAGCAAATAAAAGCTTTAGAATTAAGTAAAGTTGTGATTTTATATATTGGTGTTGGATTGTTGTTTATTGCAGCAGCAGCTTTGTTTTACTTTTCTAAAAAAGTACCAAGTGGTATTGCAAATGAGCCAATGGAAAAAGCAAATAAAGCGTTACGTACATTAGTTGTAATGACGGTTTTACTAGCTGTAATGTTTACACCTGTTTTTCAAAGTTATAAAAGTGAAGAAGCTTTGAAAATAGAAGCTTTAACAAAAGAAAAAGATAATTTAATTAATGTTGAATTAAAAGACAGTAATAGAGCTAAAGACATTATTTATCATGAAATTGTAGCAAAACAATTAGAAATAAAATCTTTGCAGGAGCCATTAGAACAAGGAAGAATGCTTTGGCTTTCAGGAGCTTTGTTAGTTGTGCTTGGCGGGATTTTATTTTCTTACACATCGGCTACAAAGAATTCTGAAGGTTGGGGTGCAATGCAATACCCACAATTGGTGTTGGGAATGTTGGCTATTTTTACCTACGTTGGAGTAGAAGTAGCTATTGGAAGTAATCTTGGTGAACTTTTAAAATTAAAAGAATTTGGAAGTTTACAATCATCGGATATTGCGCCTTATATTTCTATGTATTGGGGAAGTTTGATGATTGGCCGTTGGGCTGGAGCGATTAGTGTTTTTAATCTCCAAGGAAGTAAAAAAACAATAGCTTTAATCATTGTTCCGTTGGTAGCTTTTGGAATTATTTTAGGAGTTAACATTCTTTCAGGAAAAGATATGCAACCACTTTATTATTATGTAGTTTGTGTATTGGTGCAAATTGGAGCTTTCTTTTTGAGTAAAGACAAACCTGCAAGAACTTTAATGATTTTTGGTAGTTTTGGAATTGTTGCCATGTTAATTGGTTTGTTTACAACAGGAACTATTGCTGTCTATGCTTTCCTTGCTGGAGGTTTGGCTTGTAGTATTATGTGGCCATCCATTTTTAGTTTGTCTATTATCGGATTAGGAAAATATACTTCTCAAGGTTCAGCATTTTTAATTATGATGATTTTGGGAGGAGGAATTATTCCACCAATTCAAGGAAAATTGTCTGATATTATTGGAATTCATCAATCGTATATTATTGCTGTAGTTTGTTTTGCCTATTTAACTTTATTTGCTGTTTTGGTGAAAGGTATTCTGAAAAAACAAAATATTGATGTTGACGCTATTGAAGTAGAAGGCAGTCATTAATTAGTTTTAATTAGTTTGTTTTAACTAAAATTAAATACAAAACTCCAATTGAAATTTAGGTTTCTTTCGGAGTTTTTTTATATTTTGGTACTATGGAAACACGCGTAATAATTCTGCTTTCTATTGTAATAGTTGTATTTATCATTAATCGATTGTATGTTCGAGCTGATGAGAAAAGAAAAATAGCTCTTAAAGACAAGAAAACCCTCTCTGATAAAGAAATTATATCAATGTTTGAAGATCCTTTAACTGGCGAAAAAGCAAAAGTTAGTGAAACTCAAAATAACTACAAATATTCAGATGAAATTTCAGATGATGGAGTTTTTTATGATAAACACAGAAGGACTTCTGAATATGTATTAAATAAATATTATTATGAAGATGGTGATTTAGAGAGAGAGTTTATTTTAATCAAAAACCATTTATTAGATAATGGATTTAAGTTTAAATTATTTACCGATTCGGAATTAGATTTTCTTGAAGAAACGATAACTTTTTCAAGTTTTGAAAAATGGCATTGCTCTAACTCGTATCATAAAAATCAATTGTCAGTTTTTATAGCTTCAATAAAAGCTAAGTCTAATAATAGTAGATATAGCTCAAGAACAGAAAATTATAGTATTGTTTTTTGGATTAAAGATTTTAATTTTTTTGGTCATTATTGTTTTTTTAAGAAACCAATTGTTCAAAATATAATTGATGTTTTTATTGACGAGGAGAAGGAGGTAATTAAAGAATATCAAACAGAAATTATTAAAAAGTCACACCAAGAAAATGCAATTAAGGATTATTTTAAAACAATAAATTTTGAGAATGATTTAGAAATTGAAATTATCAATTCAAATATTATTATAAGAATTACCAATGTTGCATCTTATGAAAATTTAATTAAACTTTTTGATAGTATTAAAAACTCCGAAGGAAAATAATTTTCTTTCGGAGTTTTATTTTTATTTAAATGGTTGGTCGTTTAGCCCTGATGCAAGGGAAAAGCCTACTATTGTTGCCTGAGGCTATCGAAGGCAGCAATAGTAGCTTTGGAAAGGCAGCAGGAATAAGGTTTCCAAGAGTTCCCAAACCATTCGCTCCTAATCTTTATTTATTCCATTCAATTTTTCTTGAGAAATACATTACTGAGGCAAGTATTAAGAATAATCCGATGCTACCTACCAAAAGTGCATAATCTTCAAGTTGGATGATTACATAAATAAAGGTGTAAAGTACAGAAAGTGATATTGCAATGAAAGTTGGGAATTTTTTATCTTTTAAAATGGATATGGAATACAGCGAAATTAAAGCCACAACAGAGATTCCGGCAACTGCATAGGCAAAGCTGAAGGAACTGTGTTCTGTGATGGAAATTAGTAAAGTATAAAACATAATTAATGCAATTCCAATCATGCAATATTGAAAAATATGAATACTAATTTTGCTGATGGACTGAATTAGGAAAAAGATTAAAAAGGTTAAACCTATTACGAGAAACCCATATTTAGATGCGCGTTCATTTTGTTGATATTCGTCTACTGGAGTAATGAAATCTACTGCAAAAGAGTATTTGCTTAGCTCTGGTAAAAACTCAAAATTTTCTTGTGAGAAAGGTCTGTTGAAATGTAGAATTTTCCAAGTAGCATCGAAACCTTTGTTGTTGATTTTCTTGTCGTTTGGAATGAAACTTCCGTTAAAATTAGGTGATGCCCAATTAGAAGTCATCTTGGCAGAAGTAGTTTTTCCGATAGGAACAATGCTGATTCTTTTACTTCCGTTGTAGGTGATGCTCATGTTGAAATTGGTGTTTTTCAAATCATTATATTTGAAGTAGCCAGTTTCAAGAGATTCTATAGAATCGTTGTTTTGGTTGTTGTGAACCGGTTCAAAGGTAAAACTGTTGCTTCCGATATTGATTTTTACTTCATCGTTCACACTTTTTAAATTAGTGGTTCGAATGATAACTGTGGCTTTATCCCAAAATACATTTTCATTAGGTATGTTTTTTTTGTAGAATTTTGGCTGGTCATAGCTTCCTTTAAATTGCATTTTTGTGGTAAATACATTCGATTTATAAATGCTTCTTTGCAATGGAGTTTTGATTTCGGTGTTGGATACATTTGAAAGTTCTTCAGGAAAGAAAAACGCATTTTCAACTTGATTTGTAATTGGGTCTTTATAGGGTATTTTTAGAATAGGGCCATAAAAATAGACACTTTCACCCCATTTGGAAGTGGTTTCGGCAACAACTTCTTTTTGGCGTTGACTGCGTTCAGAGATTAGGTCTTGAACAAAGAACAACGGAATTAATAGTACTAATGTTAACAAACCTACCATAATCATTTTGGCAGTTGTTGATTGAAAGAAACCTTGTTTAGGTTGATTTTGATAATTTTCCATGATTGAAATTGAATTTTAGATTGATATTGAATTTGTTTTTTGAATTTGTTTTTTGAATTTGTTATTGATTATTTCCAAGTTTCACCAACGATTCGTAAATACACAAAAGCAATGGGAATGTTGGCTAAAAGAATTAGTATTTTGATGGTAAAATAGTCTTGATGATTTTTTTGCGTGAAAGCTAAATAGGCAAGTCGGAGTAGCATTATTAAATTGATAGTAAATGCTAGAAGTAGGTAGATTGCTCCAACGCCAAATAAAGCACCAGTTGGATTAATTAGATGTAAAATCAATAGAATAGTTCCTATAATGAATGATCCAATGGCTAATTGAGTTGAGAAAATGCCTGTAGCATTTTCGTATTGTTTTTTTGTCATGATTTTAGATATTAGATTTTGATTTAATATATAATAGGTTTGCTATAGAAATTAGTGTTCCTAATCCAAGAGTGAATGTCCAGGTTTCATTTTCGAAAAGGCAATTGAATGTAGATTCAGCCAAAAAAAGAGGATAACTAATAATATCCCAACTATTGAAACGAAGAAAGCGTCCTATATAAATGCCAAAGGCACATAAATAGCTTATTGAAATTGTAAATAAATAGGATGTTTTTGAAGTATAAAAAAATTGAATTTGTTGCTGAATGGAGAAAATAGAAAGTATCCCAAAATAGAATCCTGCAATTGTAAAGCTTAAAAGCAAAATGAAATCGAAGCAAAATTGTATCAAATTAGTGTTATTCAAATGCACAAAATCTGTAATAAGATAAAAGGTGTTTGGAAGAAAAAGCAACCATGACACAATGAAAAATAGATTTTTGAAATTATATTTCTTTAGAGAAAAATCAATTTTTATGAAATTGGAAATTATATAGGGAATAACCGCTAGAATTAAATTCCAAATAAGAAATAGTAAATAAAATGAATGGGTTATTTTTACTCGTATTAAAAGTAAAGCAACTGCAATTATCGAACTGAAAATTAAAAAATTGTTTTGTTTTTTATTTAAAACATAAAGTGAAAATAAATTATTCATAGTTACTTAATATTAAATGTTGATTGAATCGTTTTAACTGGAATGGTTAGCATTTTATAAAAATCTAAATCATGAAATTGATGTGCTTTTTTACCACGATTGTAAGTGTGAATAAAATGTTTGATTTTAGTAGGATAGAAGACAGTTCCAATGCATATTACCATAAATAAATAGGCACTTTTTTTGCCATTTCCCAATAAAAAGTATTGCATAGCAATTTCATCAACTACTGAAACTCCTGTGTTTGTTAGCACATGTATTACGTCATGGTCTTCCAGTTTTGGTTGCATTTCGAAATTGTATTTTAGTAGAAAACATCCCAAATGAAAACCTAAACTATCTTCTTTGTAATTGATTAACTCCTTTGGAGTAACGTTCCAAGCGATTCCTTTTTTTAAGAATTTTTGATACGGTTTTTTGGTTAATTCATACATTTTTTCAATTAGTAAATCTCTCATTGGCGCAATAATTGATGTTTATAGTGTTTCGTATTTTCCGATGTTTGTAATAGATTCTTTATGTTTTTTTGGAAGTAGAATCACTTTTACTAGATGATCTACTTTTAATGTCTTGCCGAATTTATATAGTTTTAAAAGTGTTTTTGTTGGAAAATTAGATGTTTTAAAGAGCATTTTATAAACTATTTTCGGAACTAAGATTTTCTGAATTTCTAGTAGAATGAAGTATCTAGAATTACCCAAATGCTTTTTATATTGTTCAAATAAGTGAATAGTGAATTCTCCTTTTTGTAAGTTGTTTTCTAGATGAATAGTTCGGTCAATTAACCAATCGTTATAGTTGGTTGGTAAATTTTTCAAACCCATTCTGATTCCTAACCTAAAAAACACATCAAAAATTTCTTCTTTTTCTGGGGTTTCTAGTTTTCTTTCTAACAATTCAAAAGAGCAAATCGAATAATCTATAAGCATATAAAGTACATCTCTATAAGCCCAATCCGGAATGGTCTGTCCACGACTTTTTTCAACTCCTTGATGAATCTGTGTTATTTTATCAATTGTTGCTAATGCCAAATCGTTTTCTGCAAAGACAATGTTCTGAGCATATTCAACGGTAGAAAACAATCGTTCCAATGGATTTGTCGGAATCTTTCCTGTAAAGTACAACCAATCAACTGCTTTATTTAATGTAAATTCTGCTGCAGAACCAGCAAAAATTAATAGCACTGCATCCGTATTTTTCCAAATTTCTCTAACTATCGATTTTTCATTAACAAAATAGCTCATTTTATATTTTTTTATAGTTATGAATTAATACAACAGTCAGTATTCCAATTGTATAAGCAAGTATATCAGTCCACGAAAAAGAGTTTCCGAGTAAGATATTTAGGATTTTGATTTTATCTAAATGAAGAAGTTCGAGAATATGGATGTATTGTAAAAATTCAATTATATAGCTTATTAATAATGATAGAATTGCAATTTTATTCAAATCTGTTTTCAGAAATGTTGCTAATAAGTAAAACACTAGAATTGACGCAAGATAATCACCAAATATTGGTCTTATGAATTGGTCGTTTACGAACAATGCAATAATTATTTCTATTACTAAAATGATACAACTGATGATTAGATATTTTGTTTTTATGTTTTCCATAATAATTAAAAGTACTTTGTTTTTCAAAGTGTATAGATAAAAAAATAGGTTTAACTTTTTGATAGTAGTTTTTCAAGCGCATCAATATGATCTTTGAATGCTTTTTTTCCTTCTTTGGTTGCAATGTATCTTGTATTGGGCTTTTTACCAATAAATTGTTTTTCAATTTGGATATAATTTTCAGATTCAAGAGCTTTGGTATGAGAGGCGAGGTTGCCATCAGTTACTCCAAGAAGTTCTTTAAGCATATTAAAATCGGCGCTTTCGTTTACCATCAATACCGACATAATCCCCAAACGAATTCGGTGATCAAAGGCTTTGTTGATATTTTGTATGATGGTTTTCAAAGTTTAATAATTGTCAAATATAGTTACTAATTTATTGGATTTAGCTAATTGAGATGGAGCAACCACATCCTCATTCAAGGGAATATTTTTACCATAGCGCTCACTCAAGATTGCTTTAACACGATAATCTTCTAAATTGCATAATTCAATGTTAGCACCATTTTTATAAATCTTCCAAACATATTCTGAGCAATAAATGTTTTCATCTGACCATTCAAAATAGATATCATAATTTTTATCAAATAAATTCTTTCCATAAGATTTCATTTTTTCTAATGAAGATTTATCCAAAAGAGTAGAATCTTTTAATCGCATTACTAAGTATTTACTATCAATTCCATGTTTAATCCAATCATTTAGCAATGTCTTTTTTACTGGTTGAATGGCTTCATAAACATAGTTTTTTCCATTTTCATTAAAAATTATTCCGCAATGTGAAAATTTTGAATTTGTTGCAATTCTTACAGCTTCACATTGATCTGATTGTGATGATTGAAATATAACATCACCATCTTTAAATGCTTGTTGTGTTTTTTTATTTAAAATTGCAAATGTTTTTTCAACCTCATTTGAAGACTTTATTGCAACAACATAGAAAAGTGCAAAAAGTGATACAATGATTAGTGTTATTTTTATGGATTTTCTCATGGAATTAATTTCTATCATATTTAAAATACATCATACTACCGTAAATTATATGGCAAATTCCAAATCCTAAAGCCCAAAATAGTAAGCCATAACCTAAGAACCAAGTTGAAAGTAATCCTAATATAATCATTGTAATTCCTAAATATCGTACATCACCAAGTGTATATTTACTAGCATTTACGCAGGCTAATCCATAAAACAATAAGGTCAATGGAGCAACCAGACTTAACATTTCTTTCTCTATCAAAAATAGAATAAAAAAGCCACCAGTTGCTAACGGAATTGCAAAGTTAATAACCAATCTTTTTGATGAAACATTCCAAATTTTATCTTCTGTTTTTTTTGCTTTTCTAATACTTAATGCTATTCCTGTTATTATTGATAAAATTAATACGGAGAAAGCAATTATAAAAAGTTTATTTATGGCATCTTGAGAGATGATTAGATTTTTATAATTACCCATAGAAGTGGTGTCAAAATAAATAGTATTATATGCAAGAAATGCTCCAATTAAAGAATAAATTCCAGCTAAAACACCAGATAATCCGCTAAGCGAAATAAATCGTGATGATTGGTTCATCATGTTTTTTATTTCAGAAATGTCATTAAGATATTTTTCGTTTTCCATAAAAAGTACTTTGAAGTACAAAGTAAATAAATAAAAATTGTTCAACCAAATGTTTTTTACTTTATTTTTGAAATAAAATAAATAGAAATGAAGAAAATAGTTTTTTTGTTGTTGGTTAATTCTACCTTAATGCTGTCTCAAACCAATGATGAGGCAATGTTAAAACAAATTTATAAAGTTGCTTTAACCGAAAGTAAAGCTTACCCATGGTTAGACGATTTGTCAAATAAAATTGGTCATCGTTTGTCAGGTTCTGCAGGAGCAGCAAAAGCGGTAACTTTTACAAAGCAACAAATGGAGCTTTTGGGTTTAGATAAAGTTTATCTACAAGAAGTAATGGTTACACAATGGGTGAGAGGTGAGAAGGAAGTAGCCTATTTACAAGTTGGAAAGCAAAAAAAATCCTTTCCAATCTGTGCTTTAGGAATGTCGGTTGCAACTCCCAAAAATGGTTTGTTGGCAAATGTAATTGAAGTTAAAAGTTTAGAGGAGTTAAAAACTTTAGGAACTGAAAAAGTGAAAGGTAAAATTATATTTTTCAACAGACCAATGAATCCTGAGTTTATTGAAACTTTTCATGCTTATGGAAGTTGCGTTGACCAACGTTCTTCTGGAGCAAGAGAAGCTGGCGAATTGGGAGCAGTTGGTGTAATTGTTCGTTCCATGAATTTGAGATTGGATGATTTTCCTCATACAGGTTCAACAAATTACAAAGATATTTCAGTTGATAAACGAATTCCTGCAGCAGCAATTTCTACAAATGGAGCAGAAGAGTTAAGTAAGTTATTGAAAGAAAACCCAAATGCAAAGTTATATTTTAAACAGTCTTGCCAAATATTGGAAGATGTTTTGTCTTACAATGTTGTAGGTGAAATAACGGGTTCGGAACATCCAAATAAAATAATGGTAGTTGGAGGGCATTTAGATTCTTGGGATTTAGGTGATGGTTCTCATGATGATGGTGCAGGTTGTGTTCAGAGTATGGCGGTTTTGGAAATATTTAAAAAATTGAACTATAAACCTAAAAATACGATTAGAGTTGTTTTATTTATGAATGAAGAAAATGGTGTTAAAGGCGGATTAAAATATGAAGAACTGTCAAATAAGAATAATGAGAATCACATTTTTGCTTTAGAAAGTGATTCGGGTGGCTTTTCACCAAGAGGTTTTTCAATTGAAGCGGATGACTCTAATTTTGATAAAATCACCACTTGGAAGAACTTATTTGAGCCTTATTTAATTCATATTTTTAGAAAAGGACATACTGGAGTTGATATTGGTCCTTTGAAGTCTGAAAAGATTGTAAAAGTAGCTTTACAACCCGATTCCCAACGTTATTTTGATTATCATCATGCTGCAAATGATACTTTTGATGCTGTAAATAAAAGAGAATTAGAATTAGGAGCTGCTTCGATGGCTTCTTTAATGTATTTGTTTGATCAATATGGATTGCAGTAGATGAAACCTGCTGATGAATATATTTTAAGTCAACCAGAGCCTTATCGTTCTATAATTTTTAATTTACAAATTGTAATTGAAAATCAAATTCAAGATTTAGAATTATTGTACAAATGGAAGATTCCTTTTTATTATTATAGAGGAAAACCCTTTTGTTTTATAAATGTAAGTCATAAAAGAAAGTATGTTGACCTAGGAATTGTAAAAGGTTTTCAAATCAAAAATCATCAAGAACATCTTATTATAGAGAATAGGAGTATAATGAAATCACTAAGGTATTCTTCACTTGAAGAAATTGATAATAAAATGTTAATAGAAATCATTCAAGAAATTTCGGAATTATATTAAACAAAAAAAGAGACTGAATTTCAGTCTCTTTTTTATTATTAAGGTTTAAATTATTTGATTTCTCTGTTTATGTAAACCCATCCAGATTTAGCTTCAACTCCATTACGTTCTATAACATAATAGTAAGTACCATCTGGTAGTTCATTTCCAGCGTCAGATTGTCCTCCCCATTCATTAACATAGTTAGTTTTTGAATATACTTTAGTTCCATATCTATTGTAAATACTTAATACTTTTACATTTAATCCTGTTAAATCGAAAGTATCATTTAATGTATCTCCATTAGGAGAAATACCTCTTGGAATAGAACAAGTTACATCATTTGCAATAAAGACCTCAGAGTCAGAACATGTTCCAGAGCCATTAGGAATTGTAACGAAACAAGTATAACTACCAGCAGCATTTGCAGGAACTTGTAAAGTTGGGCTATTACTTCCAACAACTCCTGTTGGACCAGTCCACGAATAAGTTGCTATTGAAGTATCAAAGTTATTTGACATTACCTCAAGAACATAATTTGTTCCAACACAACCTCCTGTTAATGTGAATGATGGAGAAGGTGAAATAGTTATCGTAAATGATTCTTGATCTGTACAAATTCCATTTGCAGCATACACATATAAAGTTGTATTGGCAGTAATTATAGCTCCAGTATTTAATTGGGTTCCTGTACCATTTGGACCTGTGAAATAATTCCCAACGCTAGGTGCTGGTAATATATAATTATCACATGCAGTAATATTGCTAATTGGATTTATAATAGGTGTAGCATTTATTACTATAGTCATTGTAGCAGTTGTTGCACAAAGTCCAACATTTGGTGTAAATGTATAAGTAGTGCTTCCTGCAGTTGATGTACTAATAGTACTTGGACTCCATGTACCTGCAATACCATTTATAGATGTGTTATTAAGTGAAGGTGCAATTGACCCTTGACAAAATGGACCAACTTGACTAAATGTAGGAACAGTTTGAGGATTAATTGTAATTACCATCGTAGCAGTTGATGCACAAAGTCCAGTATTTGGTGTAAATGTGTAAGTTGTATTTCCAACTACTGAAGTATTAATTGTAGCAGGACTCCAAGTTCCAGCTATTCCACCATTATTTGATGTTGAAGGAAGTGATGGAGCAGTTCCATTTAAACAAATACTTGCTATTTGTGTAAATGTTGGAACAGTCGGTGCATCAATAGTTACAGATAAAGTTGCTGTAGTTGCACAAATTCCTGTATTTGGTGTAAATGTGTACGTTGTAGTTCCCGGAGTTGATGTATCAATAATAGTTGGATTCCATGTTCCTGCGATTCCTTCATTCGAAGTAGAAGAAAGAGAAGGGGCAACTCCATTTTGACAAATGTTTGCAATTGAATTAAATGTACTAACAATTTGTGGATCAATAGTAACAGAAAGAGTTGTAATTAATGCACAAGCTTGACTTGGAATTGCGTCTGGCGTAAATGTATAAGTTACTGAACCAGCTACAGATGTATTAATTGTATTTGGACTCCAAGTTCCAATAATTCCATTTAAAGAAGTTAGTGGTAAACTAGGTGCTGTGCTATTTTGACAAATAGATGCGATACTATTAAATGTTGGTGTAACTTGATTTATGATTGTAACATTCAATGTAGCGGTTGTAGCACAAATTCCTGCATTAGGCGTGAAAGTATAAGTTGTTGTTCCAACTGCTGATGTGTCTACTGTACTCGGAGACCAAGTTCCAGCAATTCCATTATTTGAAGTTGTTGGTAAAGTAGGAGCGGTTCCATTTAAACAAATATCTGGAATAGCAGTAAACGTTGGTGTATCTGGAGTAGTTAATGTAACTACACCTGATGTAGGAAGCGATGGACAGCTTAAACTAGATATTGAAATTGAATCTAATAAGTTACCAATACTTGGACTTCCTCCTGCGCTTGAAATTGATACAAAACGTAATGTGTAGTTATTTCCTCCAGTTGTTGGAACTACATAATTTACTGTATGTAATACCCAAGCTGTGTTATTATCGGTAAAGTTTCCAAGACTTACATAAGGTCCTCCTAAAGGCCCTATTTCAACCCCAACAACATCATTACCTTGTCTTCCTCTATGAGCAAAAGAAATTGTTAAAGCAGTTCCTGGTAAAACACTAAAATCTTGGAATAATGTTCCAGGTGTATTTCCATTTAATTCAATTAACTGATTTCCAGAATAAGCTGTTACACCTTCAAATCCTGGAGGCCAAATTTCTATTATACCATCTGCGGAAGTAGTATCCCAACAAGGAACTAAATTCTCATCAAATAGGTTAGGGAAGGCTCCAGTAGCTGTTGGACTTTCAAAATCAGTATTACAAAAATTAGTTACTTGATTAATAACAACAGTATAAGTTCCTGCAACTGTTGTATTAAATGATGCAACGTTACCAGGATTTGTAAATCCTGACGGTACTGTCCAAGTGTATGAATAATTTCCAGGTATAGCTGGAGTTGCTGTAATTGTTGCAGTAGATCCAGCACAAACAGTTGGATTGTTTACAGTAACAACTAAATTTGGATTTACGATTATTGTTAAAGTACTAACCACAGCACATTGACCAGTATCTGGTGTAAATGTATATGTTGTTGTAGCTGTATTATCTAACGCTGGAGACCAAGATCCTGTAATACCATTATTAGAGGTAGTAGGTAATGGAGATAATGTATTACCAATACAAATTGGAGCAACAGAAGTAAATGTTGGTACAATTGTAGGAGTATTAACTACAATAGTCATTGTAACTGAGCCTGCACAAATTCCGGCATTAGGAGTAAATGTATAGGTAGTAGTTGTAGTATTATTCATTGCCGGAGCCCATGTTCCTACAACGCCATTATTAGATGTTGTTGGTAAATTGGCTAATGGTGCTCCAGGGCAAATTGGCTGTACTTGTGTGAATGTTGGAGTTGTTGAACCTACTCCAATTGTCATGGTAGCTGTTGTTGCACATAATCCTGCAGTAGGAATAAATGTGTATGTTGTTGTAGCTGTATTATTCATAGCTGGTGACCAAGTTCCTGTAACTCCATTGTTAGAGGTTGTTGGTAAATCAGCTAATACATCTCCAGGACAAATTGGTGCTACTTGTGTAAATGTTGGAATAGTGGCAGGAATTATCACAACTTGAGTAGTTGTTGAAAAAGCTGCACACCCACCTGAAGCAGGAACTGAATAAGTGATTATATAATTATTTGGTACACTAGCACTCGGTACAAAATTTCCGGTAATAGGATCAATCGATAGTCCTGAAGGCGTTGCACTATATGTACCACCTACGGTACCAGTTCTTGTTACTGTTTGTAATGCTGTTATATTATTACAGTATGATGCATTTGAATATGAAATAGTTGCACTTGCAGGAGCTGTAATAATAATTGTTCTTGTAGTTGTAATAAAAGGAATTGTATTACAAGTACCACCAATAGTTGTAGCTGTTGAGCTTGTAACAATATAAGCACCAGGTGTACTTGCAGATAAATCTACAGTTCCAGTTACACTATCAATTACTAAACCTGGAGTTGATGTATAGGTTCCAGCAGAAGCTCCCGGAGCTAATAATGGTGTCGGATCAACACCATCTTGACAATAAGTTGTTTGAGGATAGTTAAAAGTATTAATTGGGAAACAAGCAGTTGTTCCACCACCAGAATTTGTTTGTGTAAATGTTACTGTACCTGCTTGATTTGAGAAGTTTGTAATCATGATTACATATACTTCACATAATTGAGCATTTGGAATACACATGATTTCTGTAGGAGCTGCAGAATAACTACAAGCATGTAATGTTCCAGGACAACCTGCAGCAGGTGTTGGAGCTGGAATTATTCCAGGAAGTGGATTTTGTGGAACTCCTGTACAAGCAGTTTGTAAATCTGTAAATGGGCCCCAAGCTACATAATCAACGTCTCTACCAATTCCATTAGTGTCAACTTGTGATATTAAGTAAGTTAATGGACCAGCTTGATTTACTTGTAAAAAGAAGAAAGCTGGGTTAGGTGAAGTGAATAAACATCCAATTTGACCTAAACTTGGAACATTTGTTGAGTTTGCATAAGTTACAGTTTGACCAGTACAGAAAGCAGGTGCCTCTGTACATGGTAAAGTACCAATACACAAATTAAAATTAACTAATTGTTGTTGTGCTGATGCAGAATAAATTCTGATATAATAAGTTTGACCTGCAGTAAGTCCGTCTGCAGCATTACAATTTAATTGAGTTAATGCACCGCAACTATTTCCGGTAAATATTGCATAATCTAAATCAGTATTTAAAGGAACAACGTTATTGAAAGAGATGATATGAGTTGCAGCTGTAGCTGTAAATGTATACCATACATCATCATTTGCAACACCTGGAGGACAGTTTACTGCAGGTAATGATTGAGTTGCTCCAATTAATGTACCTGGAGTTGTTTGAACGCAATTAAGATTTTGGTTTACAATAGCAAATGTTGCATTAGAACATTCATCATTAACAGGCAATGTACCAAATGTTAATGGTTGTGACCATAAACTTGAATCTGTTGGAGAACATATTGCTCTTACATAAAATGTATAAGCTGTTCCAGGAGGTAAATTTGTTAATGTATATGGGTTAGTTGTTACAATTCCTAAAGATGTTGGAGTTGGAGCTGGAGAACCTGAAGGAACAATAAATATTTCCCATGAAGTTGCTGTTCCTTGTTCAGTCCAACTTAATACAGCTGATGTTTGTGTAACATTTGTAGCAGTTAAACTAATTGGTTTTGGACATGTTGGTAAGAAACATTCTCCAGTACCATTATATAATATTGTTCCCTGTGCACCAGTACCTGGTGCTTTAGTATATATTGTTGCTTGAGGAGCTAAAGCTTCTTGAATAGATACACCTACTTCGTTAGCGAAATTACCACCAGCATTCCATTGTAATTGGAAAGCAATTCCATGACAAAGAGGAATCTGGACAGAAACTGGTCCATTTCCGTTTGTAAAAGTTGCTCCAAAAGTTCCAACAACAATTCCATTTTGAATGACACTCATTGTATTTCCATTCCATCCATCTCCAAAGGTGTCGGTCATTGTAAATGTATATGAACATTGATTAGTTGGTGGACAAATTGTCGTATTAAATGCTCCCGCTAAACTTGGATCCCCAGTATTTGTTGGTGAACAAATTGGTCTTACATAAAATTGATAAGCAGTACCAGATGTTAATCCAATAAAAGTAAATGGATTTGTAGGTGCTGCTGTCCATCCTGGATTGTTTGGAAGAGGAGCAGGAGAACCTGTAGGAAGCACAATTACTTCCCAAGAAGTTTCAGGACCTGTTGTTGTCCATCCAAGAGTAGCTGACGTTTGAGATAAATTTGTTGCAACTAAATTTGTTGGAGGTAAACAAGATGGCACTAAACAATTAACAGTACCAGTATACAAAGAAGTATTCTGTGCACCAGTTCCTGGAGCTTTAGTGAAAATTACTTGTGAAAAAGAATTAGTTATTGAAACTCCTACTTCACCTGCAAAAGCACCACCAGCATTCCAGAATAATTCAACTGGTAAAGCATTACATAATGGTACTTGAACTGTAATTGGTCCGTTACCAGCAGTAAATGTAGATCCAATTGTAGCAATTACGATTCCATTTTGTATTACATTCATAGTATTGCCATTCCATCCATCACCGAAAGTGTCAGTCATTGTGAATGTGTAAGTACATTGATTTACTGGATCACATATTGTAGTGTTAAATGTTCTTGGACCTGCTGGATCTCCAATATTTGATGGAGAACAAAGTGGTCTTACATAAAAATCATAAGCAGTACCAGAAGTAAGTCCGCCAACAGTAAATGGATTAGTTGGGGCTGCAGTCCATAAAGGATTGTTTGGAAGTGGAGCAGGTGAACCTGCAGGAAGTATAATTACTTCCCAAGAAGTTTCTGGTCCTGTTGTAGTCCAACCCAATGTAGCTCCTGTTTGTGACATATTAGTTGCTACTAAATTTGTTGGAGGTAAACACGCTGGAGTTAAACAGTTTACAGTTCCAGTATACAATGAACTATTTTGAATTCCTGTTCCTGCTGCTTTAGTGTAAATAGTTTGATTGAATGAATTGATGATAGAAACACCTACTTCACCAGCAAAAGCACCGCCAGCATTCCAAAACAATTCAAAAGGTAATCCATCACACATCGCAACGGTAATGTTTACAGGACCTGTACCAGCAGTGAAAGTTGGTCCTAAAAGCGCTACTTCAATACCATTTTGTCTAACGCTCATAGTATTTCCATTCCATCCGTCACCAAATGAATCTGTTAATCTAAAAGTATAGTTACATTGTTGTGAAACATCACAAATGTTAGTATTGAATAAAAATGGACCAGACCATGCACTAAATGTTCCGTTTCCGCAATCTGCTCTAACGTAATATTGATATGCAGTTGCCTGAGTTAGTCCAGCAGCTAAATAATTTGTATTCGTATTTGTTTGAACACCTGGACCAGCAGGAATTGGAGACCCAGCAAGTTGAACTGCAACTTCCCATGATGTTGCTCCACCTGGATTACCCCAAGAAAGTGATGCTGAAGTTTGTCCAATATTTGATGCAGTTAAATTATCCGGTTGAGGACAATTTACTTCTTGAATTAATAAATTATAGCCAACAGTTTGTGGTGCAGCATTAGTTGAAATTACTATAATGTAAGGTAAACCAGCCGTAACACTTAAACTCGGTATTGATCTTATCCCTCCACCATTATTTGCTACACCAGCTACACAAGTTACTCCAACATTTGAGCATCCTTGATAAACAAAAATACCTGACCAATCGTCATTTGGAGTCATTGTTATACTTATAGTACCAGAAGTTGCTGGAGTGTAAGAATAAAACACATCATTTCCAGTCATGTAATTTGCGGCAGTTCCTGCACAAGCAGCAGGTTGAGCTGTATCTGTAGAATCTCCATAATTTGCAGTGTTGTCATTTGTACTGTATGGTAAAGTCGTTATTGCAATTGGTGCAGTACATGTTAGGCCTGGTGGTACGGTACAAAAATTAAAGGGTCCTACCCAAGTACTAGGACCATCAGTACATAAAGATCTTACATAATATACATAACATGTATTAGGTGATAAACCTGGAGCTACGTATGGTAGTGCTCCATTATAAACAACACCAACACCAGTTTGAGTACCACCAACCGCAGGTATAACTTCAATTTCCCATGAAGTTGATCCACTAGGATTATTCCAGTTTAAATTTGCAGTAGTTTGAGTTATGCCAGTCGCAGATAAATTAGTTGGTTCTAAACATCTTTCAACTAATCTAATATCATCTATCAACCATCTATCTCCACCTATACCAGCTGTTGGTTGGGAAAAACGCATTACAAAAGCTATGTGAACTTGATGTCCAGCAAAAGCAGTAAGGTCTACAACTTTTTCTTCATATATATTATAAGTTGCATTTAAGGTAGCCTCAGTCCATTGAGCTGGTGTGTTAATATAATTAGCAATATTTGTCTGACTTCCTGCGCCTTGTGCGGTTTGATCAAAAACCTTGATTAAATATTCTGTACCATTTGCACCACTGATTGTTGATCTTGTCCAAAAACGTAATTGTCCATTTGCAGGAACAGTTACTAATGGAGTAGCTAAATAATCTTCAGAAGTATTTCCAAGACCGATATTTTCACGATCCATATAGGCTGCATTTACTCCTTGGTAAACATTTGCAACAGCAGTGTTTATATTCCATCGTCTTGTGAGACCGACACCATTGTCAAAAACTGCCCATTGATTTCCAATTGCACCTGTTCCTAATGTCCATGCACTAGGAGTTGTAGGATTTGGTAAATCTGGTGCAGTTGTTCCTTCGAAACCTTCAATTCCCGGTGTTGGAAACTGAGAATACCCGGCTATTGAGAAAAATAATGTTAGAATTAGTAAAATAATTTTTTTCATAAAAAATATAAATTGATTGGTTTGTTATTTAATAGATAATTACCAAAAATATAAAAAAAATATAAAATATTTAATTTAAATTTTGAAAATTCCTCCAAATGCTATAATTCTTTGTAAAAAAAGAAAGTGTTGGCTTGCTTTATCAGTATTTTCATTAGTTATTTTAATGTCATTCATGTCAATGTATCCTGCTTTTATCTCGGTTTGAACAAAAAAATATTTAAAAAAAGTAAAATTCAATCCAACTTTTGCAGAAATTCCATATCCGGAAACATGAAAATCATCATAACGTTGTTTTCCAAGTACTCTTGAGTTTGTTTTTGGATATAATATTCCTAAGCCAATTCCTTCAGTTACATTTAATTGAAATTTATCAGTATTTGCAATTTTAAAAATTTTTGAAACATCATCAACTCTACAAAATTCTGTATTGATATAATTTAAACCATCAGTATGTTCAAATGTTAGAAATGGAGGAGTAGGTGATGTATCTAATCCTGTGTAATTGTTAAAAAAATTAATAGGAGAGTTGTTATACGTTCCATTATATATTGAGCCACTTTCACTTGAAGGTAAATTTATATTTCCAGAAACATTTGCTGTTTGGTTTTGTCTCATAACATATTTCATATGGTCTAATCCTAATGAAATATTGTAATGGTCATTTATGAAGTAACCCATTCTAAAATTAGTTTGAGGAATTGTCATAGAACCAGGATTTATATAATCAACATGCCAACCTTTTGGTCTGTCATCAGCTATGGCTTCATGAATTGTGAAATCATAATTTTGACCTTCAAAATGAATGTCAGATTTTGAATAGCTTTCTCTGTTTCCTCCCCAAAAAAAGTAAAATTTACCTTTATTATGGCTTGTATATTTTTCAGATTCTGTTTTTTCTTGTGCTATTAAAAATTGTGAAAAAATAGCCAACACAACAACTATTCTACTTTTTAAATTAGAAAACATTTTATTTTAGAATTGATTTATTGTTTTACGAATTGCTACTAGTTTAGTCATAAGATCTTCAAAGTAATCTAAGTGAAGCATATTGGCTCCATCGCTTTTTGCATTTGCTGGATCAAAATGTGTTTCGATAAAGATTCCATCGACACCAACTGCTATTCCAGCTTTGGCAACCGTTTCAATCATATCGGGTCTTCCTCCAGTTACACCAGCAGTTTGATTGGGTTGCTGAAGTGAATGTGTTACATCTAAAACAGTAGTTGCATATTGTTGCATGGTTGGAATACCTCTGTAATCAACAATCATATCTTGATACCCAAACATAGTTCCTCGGTCAGTCACCATAACATTCTCGTTATGACAATCTAATACTTTTTGTACGGCATGTTTCATGCTTTCTGGACTCATAAATTGTCCTTTTTTTAAGTTGACCGTTTTTCCAGTTTTTGCTGCAGCTACAACCAAGTCGGTTTGTCTTACTAAGAAAGCAGGAATTTGTAAAATATCTACGTATTCTGCAGCCATGGCAGCATCTTCATTAGTGTGAATATCTGTTACAGTTGGAACATGAAAAGTTTCAGAAACTTTACGAAGAATTTTTAATGCTTTTTCATCTCCAATACCAGAAAAGCTATCAATTCTTGAACGATTGGCTTTTTTAAAAGAGCCCTTAAATACATAAGGAATTTCTAATTTATCGGTTATTGAAATAAGTTTTTCAGCAATTCTCATAGCCATTTCTTCTCCTTCAATAGCACAAGGACCGGCTAATAAAAAGAAATTACCACTTTCAATATGCTTGATTTGTGGAATATTGTTAATGTTCATATTGTATGATTTTGAAGTGCAAATATAATAAGAAAAAACCTTCTAACTTGTTAATTAGAAGGTTTTCTGTTAGGTATTGTGTACAGAAAAGATAAAGTGTTTAGGATTGATTTTTTATACTAAATCCTTTCGGGCAGAGTAATTTTCCTTTTTCATATATATTAATGTAAAGGATTATTTTTTTTTCTGTTCCTTCAAGTGAAATTTGATATATATCTAATGTACCTGCTCCGACTGCACTTTTTTTAGTTGGAAATGGACAACAAGTATCTATTTTTTCATAGCTAATTTTTTCACCATTTGGACCGCTTATCGCATTAAAAAAGTATACAACATTTTTAGGTGAATATTTTTCATTTTCAAAGCCAAGATTTATAGGATAATCCATGTCATATCCATATTTTCCGTCTTTATCATATTCTGTTAACAAAAATTGCTTGTTTTTAATAGGAGGTTTGATAGCAGAATTATCAATATTTTGTATAGTTGATTTAATGCTTCCACAGGAAGATAGCATTAAGATTGAGGTAAATAGGAGGAACATAATTTTGCTTTTCATTTTATCGACAAATTAGGAGTATGATATTTTTATTCAAATTTCACAAATAATAATCAAAAATCAAACCATATAGTTATTTTTGTAAAAAAAAGCGATGGAATTTATTACAAATACTTGGCATTGGTCAATTTCTGGTTTTCTCATTGGATTGGTTATGCTTTCACTTATTTATTTTGGAAAAGTTTTTGGCATGTCTTCTAATTTGAGAAGTTTGTGTTCTATGACAGGAATTGGTAAAAAGATCCCATTTTTTGATTGGGATTGGAAATCACAACGTTGGAACTTAGTTGTTGTTGCTGGGACAATGTTAGGAGGATATGTAGCAACACATTTTTTAAGCTCCGATTCTAATGTTGCCATTAATGAAATAACTATTCAAAAATTACAAAATATTGGTATTGAAGCTCCAAATTCAAAGTTATTGCCAGATTCATTGTTTGGAAAAAATGTATTTGAATCTCCAAAAATGATATTATTTCTTTTGATTGGAGGTTTACTTATAGGCTTTGGTTCAAGATATGCTGGCGGATGTACCTCTGGTCATGCTATTTCTGGATTGAGTAATTTTCAATTACCTTCTCTAAAAGCAGTTATCGGTTTTTTTGTTGGAGGACTTATAATGGTCAATTTTATTTTCCCTTTAATTTTTAAATAGTCAATTATGAATTTAATAAAATACTTACTAGTAGGTTTTATCTTTGGGGTTGTATTAACAAAAGCTGAAGCCGTTTCATGGTATAGAATTTATGAGATGTTTCAATTTGATTCTTTTCATATGTATGGAATCATTATGTCAGCTATTGCTACTGGAGTTGTTGGTATACAAATAATAAAGCGAAAAAAACTAAATGATATTAAAGGACTTCCAATTGAAATTCTTGATAAGGAAAAAGGAACTTTTCGTTATTGGATTGGAGGATTGATTTTTGGGTTGGGATGGGCTATGGTTGGAGCATGTCCTGGGCCAATCTTTATATTAATTGGCGCAGGTTTTATCTCAGTTGGATTTGTATTAATAGGTGCTTTATTAGGTACTTTCTTTTACGGATTGATAAAAGATAAATTACCACATTAAATTATTTCTGCACTTAAACCAGCTTCAAGCAATTGAGTACATTGAGATTTCAATTCATTGAAAGCTCCAGTTTTTACAGTACATTGTCCTTTGTAATGAACCAATATAGCACATTGTTCAGCTTGTTCTGAAGTGTGTTCGCATACTCTTATAAGTGTATCAATTACATGATCAAAAGTATTTACATCATCATTGTAAAGAACTATCTCATTATTTATTCCAACCAATTCCTGAACGGATACTTCTTCTTGTGTTTTTTCTATCGTACTCATAACTATCTATTCTATTTGAAAATTTAGCAAAAAGTAAATTTAATTATTTTTTAAATATTTTAATGATACCCAATTGTTTCTTTCAAATTTTTTAACATAGGTTAAACCTTTTTCTGTACAAGATGCATCTATGAAAGGAATGTCTTCGTTGTAAAATCCGCTTAAAAGCAGTATACCATTTTTATTTAAACAATCAACGTAAGTCTGCATATCGTTTAATAGGATATTTCTGTTAATATTGGCGATTATTAAATCATAACTTTTACCTTTTAATAGTTCTGCATCACCTTCATAGACACTTATTTCTGTGCAATTATTACGTTCAGCATTTTCTATTGAATTCAAATAACACCAATTGTCAATGTCAATACCATCAATAGGTTTAGCGCCTTTCATTTCGGCTAAAATAGCCAAAATAGCAGTTCCGCAACCCATGTCAAGTGTTTTTAAACCAGTAACATCTGTTTCCAATAAATGTTGAATCATCATGTGGGTTGTTTCATGATGTCCTGTTCCAAAACTCATTTTAGGTTCAATAATTATATCAAATTCAGCTTCTGTTTTTTTATGAAATGGAGCTCTAACATGACATTTTCCATTAACATCTATTGGCTCAAAATTCTTTTCCCATTCTTCATTCCAATTCACTTGATCTATTTCTTCTATAACGTAAGAAATTTTAAATTCATCAGAACCTAAAATATAAATGTCTTCAAGCACATCTTCTGTGCAAAGATCTTTTTGAATATATGCACTAAAGCCAGTTTCAGTTTCAATAAAACTTTCAAATGGTTTTTCACCTAATTCGGCAATTAATATTTCTGACCCTAGTTCTTTTGGTTCAATTGTAAAATGATATCCTAAATAGATATTTGACATGATATTTTTTTTGCAAAGGTAGTAATGAATTTTAGATAGAAATTGTTTTTCAAAAAAAAACCTAGCACTTGGCTAGGTTAATTATTTATTTTTTTGGTTCATATAAACTAAGTAATCGGTCATATGTCTCATTTAATTTTTGAAAAGACTTCATTAATTCAACATCTGATGCTTTAGTTCTCACTAATTCTGCAACTAGCTTAGTTTGTCTTTTTAAAACTACTACTGCTTCATCAGCTTTTGGATTTCTTAAATCTTGTGGCATCGTGTTAACATCTAATGCTTCTGCTTTTTCAACTAAATATTCACAAGAATTTTTTATTGGTCCAAAATTTCCTTCTCCTGCTGGTTCAAATGTTTTAACTAGTAATTGTTGAAAATCATTAAGTTGTGGCCATTTTGAAGCTATTGATTGAGCTGAAACAGTATTAATTGCAAAGAAAAATGCAATTGCGAATAAAGATTTTATTAATTTCATCATTGTAATATTTAAATGTTATGCAATAATAATAATTTTTTTTAAACAATCGAGTTAAATTTTATAAAATTAAATCTACAATTCATCACTAATTTTCAACATTTCAGTTACTATTAGTTTTGGTATTAAAATAGATACTGCAACTTTGCTTCATCAAATTACAAACAATATGAAAACAATAATTATTTTTCTAATAGTATTAATTTCAAACTTTACATTCTCTCAAACCAAAATTTTTGGTAAAATTGTAGATGAAAAAAGCAATCCTATAGCTGGAGCTAATATTTACATTGATGGAACTTACGATGGAGCAACTTCAAATGAAATTGGTGAATTTACTTTTAGTACATCTGAAAAAGGAAATAAAATTCTTGTAATTTCATTTCTTACTTATGAAACTTTAAAAACTACAATTGAAATTGAAACCTACCAAAATAAAACTTTCAAACTAAAAGAAAGTATCAATACTTTAGATGAAGTTGTTATTAATGCAGGAACTTTTGAAGCAGGTGACAAAGCTAAAAATACGGTTTTAAAACCATTAGATATTGTTACAACTGCTGGTTCTAATGGCGATATTGTTTCGGCTTTGCAAACTTTACCAGGAACACAAACAGTTGGTGAAAGCGGAAGGTTGTTTGTTCGTGGTGGTGAAGCAGATGAAACTCAAACTTATGTTGACGGAATTCGAGTAGCACAACCTTTTGGTTCAACAACCCAAAACTTACCAACTCGTGGACGATTTTCACCTTTTCTTTTTAGTGGAATTTCGTTTTCAACTGGAGGTTATTCTGCCGAATATGGTGAAGCTTTATCAAGTGTATTGTTATTGAACACAACTGATATGGCAACAGAAAATAAAACTGACATTTCATTTATGACTGTAGGTTTAGGAGTTGCAAATACTCAAAAATGGGAAAAAAGTTCACTGACATTTAATACGGCTTATATTGATTTAGCTCCTTATAAAGTAGCGATTCCTCAAAATGTTGATTGGAATAAAGCTTTTCAATCGCTTTCTGGTGAGATAGTTTATCGTTATGAATTGGAAAGAGGTTTGTTCAAACTTTACACGGCTTTCGACGCATCAAGATTTGATTTGAATCAAGAAAGCATCAATTCTGTTGCTAAAACAAGAGTTGATTTAAAAAATAATAATCTTTATGTAAATGCATCTTATAAAGGAAATTTTGGTTCAAATTGGCAAATTACAACAGGTTTGAGTTATGGTTTAGGAAACAATAAAATAGGTTTGGACAACCAAAGGATAGAGAATACAGAACACGCATCACATTTGAAATTAAAAATCAAAAAACCAATTTCGGATAGAATCAAATTGTCTTTTGGTGCGGATTATTTTATAACAAAATTTGATGAAAAATATTCATTTATAACCAATAAAACTGGCTACAATTCTAATATTTTCGCTGGATATACTGAAGCTGATATTTTCTTTTCTAAAAAACTAGCGATGAAAGTTGGAGTTAGAGCTGTAAATAATGATTTATTGAATGAAACTTCCATTTCTCCTCGAACATCATTGGCTTATAAAGTTAGTAAAGCAAGTCAGTTTTCTGTTGCTTATGGCGAATTCGAACAAGCTCCAAGACAAGATTATTTGAAGTTCAATTCTGATTTTAAAAACGAAAGAGCTTCTCATTATATTTTGAATTATCAATACAGTAAAGATAAGCGCACTTTTAGGAGTGAAATTTACTTTAAAGATTATAATGACTTGGTAAAATTTGATACTCAAATAGCTCAATACAATTCTAATTTTAATAATAACGGATTTGGATTTGCAAAAGGATTAGATGTTTTTTGGAGAGACAATAAATCAATTAAAAATTTAGAATATTGGGTTTCTTATTCTTACATCGATACTAAAAGAGATTATAGAAATTATGAAGCCGAAGTTACTCCAAATTTTGTAGCTAAAAACAATTTTTCGATAGTAACTAAATATTGGATAAACGATTGGAAGTCAAGTGTTGGTTTATCTTATAGTTTCAATTCAGGAAGACCTTATGACAATCCAAATGAAGTGAGTTTTATGAACGGAAAAACTAAAAGTTATAATAATGTGAGTTTGAGTTGGGCATATTTGTTAAGTCAACAAAAGATATTATTCATTTCAATTAGCAATGTTTTAGGAACTCAAAATGTATTTGGATATGACTATGCTAACTCACCTGATTCAAATGGCGTTTTTCAAAGAAATGAAATAATTCCAACAGCAGATAGATTTTTCTTTGTTGGATTCTTTTGGACGATAAGTGATAATAAAAAGGACAATCAATTGGATAATTTATAGTTTACAATTCATCCCAAAAAATCAACATTTCAGTAAGTATAAATTTCACAGCACATACAAACAGAATACTTTTACATCAGAATTAAGAACAAGAGTTTTAATCATCAATTAATCAATAACAGTATCAATTAAAAAATTAGAAATTATGACAAAAGTTATCACAACATTAGTAGTATTTTTAGTATCAGTTTTATCTTT
Organism: Flavobacterium chungnamense; assembly: GCF_039539165.1. NCBI lineage: Bacteria > Pseudomonadati > Bacteroidota > Flavobacteriia > Flavobacteriales > Flavobacteriaceae > Flavobacterium > Flavobacterium chungnamense. The sequence continues at coordinate 107,771 of NZ_BAABCS010000014.1, read as the reverse complement.
AAATGCTCAACAGTATGAGCAAGGAATGGGAAAAGCATTCGCAACTTGGAAAACAGGAAACGCAACAGAAGCATCAGCTTTATTTGAAAGAATTGCATCGGTTGAAAAAACAAATTGGTTACCAAATTATTATGTAGCTTTAGTAAACACAACAGAAGCTTTCAATCCAGCAAATGCTAAAAACGCAACAGCTTTAATCAATAAAGCACAAACTGCTTTGGATGCAGCAGAATTAATTTCGCCAAACAATCCTGAAATTTTAATAATGCAAGCCATGATAAATACCGCTTGGATTGTTCAAGATCCAATGACAAACGGAATGAAACTTTCAGCTCCAACTATTGAATTATATGAAAGAGCATTAAAATTAGCTCCAGAAAATCCAAGAGCTGTTTTTGGTAAAGCAGAATTTGAAATTGGTGGTGCTCAATATTGGGGAACAGATACCAAACCAATGTGTGAGCAAGTTGCAAAATCTATCGAATTATTTGCTAAATTTAAACCAGAAACAGAATTTCATCCAACTTGGGGTTTAGATAGAGCTCAAGAAACATTGAAAAACTGCGGAAAGTAATTTCAAAAATAAAATCTTAAGAAGATGATAACCAAATTAATCAAAGAATTACCAAGAGCGATTTTTATTTCTATAAGCATCTTTTTAGTTCTATTAATCATAAGATTCTTATCAGGAGTTAGAATAGAATTCAACTCAAGTTTATTAATCAATTTTGGTTATACAACTTTATACGGTTTCATGTTATACTATGCGAATGCCATTTTATTCATGAAACTTGATGAGATTTTTAGCAAAGAAAGGTTCAATAGAAAAAGAATTCTAATAGGTTTTATAGGTTCATTTATTATTTCAGTTGGAGTAATCTTTTTGTTGAGAATTTTTGAAGATGTAATTATTGAAGGAAGTTCATTAGCTTTATTTTTTGAAAAAGAAAAGTTTAGTAATTATCTAGTTACCATCATAATAACATTTATTGTAACACTTGCTTTTCATGCATTTTACTTTTACAAAGCTTACCAAGAAAGTCGCCTAAAAGAACAAAAGATAATCGCCGGAACTGCCAATGCTAAATTCGAAAGCTTAAAGAATCAAATTGATCCTCATTTTCTTTTCAATAGTTTGAATGTTTTAAGTTCATTGATAGAAGAAAATCCTGAAAATGCACAACAGTTTACCACTTCATTATCTAAGATTTATCGCTACGTTTTAGAACAAAAGGATAAAGAATTAGTTACAGTTTCAGAAGAATTAGCTTTCGCAAAAACGTATATGAAGTTATTAAAAATGCGTTTCGAAAACAGCATCACTTTTGAACTTCCAACTGATTTTGAAAATCCTGATGCAAAAGTGGTTCCGTTGTCATTGCAATTATTATTAGAAAACACGATTAAACATAATGTGGTTAGCGAAAACAAACCACTTCATATTAAAATTTATATAAAAGATAATTTTTTAGTAGTAGAAAATAACCTGCAAAAGAAAGAAGTTTTACAAGATAGAAAAGGTGTAGGACTTCAAAATATAGTAAGTCGTTATGCTATTCTTTCAGAACGAAAAGTCTTAATTGACGAAACTAAAGAAACGTTTGCAGTATATCTACCTATTTTAACAAAACAAATAAGTATCATGGAAACAACAAATACATTTAACGAAAACACTTCTTACTTGAGAGCAAAAGAACGTGTAGAAAAAATAAAAGGATTTTATGGAAATCTTGCATCCTATTGTGTAGTAATTCCAATATTAATCATCATCAATTTAAACTCACCGCACAATTTTCAATGGTTTTGGTTCCCAATGTTGGGTTGGGGTTTAGGAGTACTATTCCATGCTTTTGAAACTTTTGGATATGGAAAATCTTGGGAAGAGAAAAAGATTCAAGAAATATTGAATAAACAAAATAATACTAACAACAAATGGAAGTAATTATGAATACTAATCAAGATTTTGAGAACTATCAAAAAGCAAAAAAGCAAGTTGAAGAAATCAAAGGATTTTATTCGCATTTAACATTTTTTATAATTTTTAATGCAATAATAATTTTTATCAATTTAAAATATTCACCCAATCATCTTTGGTTTTTTTGGACGACTTTCAGTTGGGGAATTGGATTGTTTTTTCATGCGTTAAAAGTCTTTAATTGGTTTCCTTTTTTTGGAAAAAGTTGGGAAGAAAAAAAGATGCAACAGTTTATAGAAGAAGAAAAGAACAAACAAAATAAATACGAATAATCATGACAACAGAAGAGCAAATACAATACGAAAGAGCACTTAAACGTGTCAAAAAGATTAAAGGTTTTTATACTCATTTATTGGTTTATGTGGTTATAAATTTGATGATTGTAATAATTAATATCCAAAATCTCAAAACCGGTGAAAGTTATTTTAAATTGGAGAATTTCTTCACGGCTTTCTTTTGGGGAATTGGTTTAGTAGCTCACGGATTATCAACTTTTGGTGGTGAAATTTTCTTCGGAAGCGATTGGGAAGAAAAGAAAATTAAAGAGTTGATGGAGAAGGAGAAGAGCGAACAACAAAAATGGGACTAATGATAAATTCGGAACTTATTTTTAAAATTTTACTTGTAATTCACATCATTGCAGGAAGCATTGGTTTGATTACCGGAACTATCAATATTACTAGAAAAAAAGGAGATAAGTTGCATAAAAATGTTGGTTTGTTTTTTCTTTACGGAATGATAATCAATGGCATTGCAGGTTTATTAATGACCTTAATTCATAGTAATCCATTTCTGTTTATTGTTGGAATTTTTTCAATATACATGGCAGCCACAGGACAACGATATCTTTCTTTAAAAGGATTATTGAAAGGTGAAAAAGCCAAAAATATAGATTGGATTTTAAGTGCAATAATGTTACTTTTCGGAATTGGATTTGTGATATATGGAATCCTAATATTGTTTTCAAGCAATAATTTTGGAATCGTATTATTAGTCTTTGGATTTATCAGTATTTCAATGGTTTATCAAGATTTTAAAAATTATAAAGGTCAAAATTCAATAAAAAACTTTTGGTTGTTAGTTCACATTCAGCGAATGATAGGTAGCTATATTGCTGCTGCAACAGCTTTTTTAGTAGTCAATAATACTTTTTTACCAGCAGTTGTTGCTTGGCTTTTACCAACTGTATTACTAGTTCCATTAATTATTAAATGGTCAAATAAATATAAAATCGTTTCAAAATAAGAATATGAACATAATTATTATAGAAGACGAAAAACCTGCTGCAAGATTGTTGCAACGCAAGGTTGAAAAATTAGGATTGCAAGTCGATCAAATGCTTCATTCTGTGGAAGAATCCATAAGTTGGTTTCAGAATAATCCGCATCCAGATTTGATATTTTTGGATATTCAATTGTCAGATGGATTATCATTTGAAATATTCGAAAATATTGACATAAAAAGCGCTGTGATTTTCACAACTGCTTACGATGAATATGCTCTGCGAGCTTTTAAATTAAATAGTATTGATTATCTTCTAAAACCAATTGATGAGGAAGATTTGGAAACTGCTGTAAACAAATTTAAAGCAAGAAATGTAGCAACTCCCAATTTATCATTGGATTTTGAAATGATAAAAAAAATGTTGGTAAATCCAATTGATAGAGAATACAAAAAGCGATTCACTATTAAAATGGGACAACAACTTAAAATGATAACTATTGATGAAGTTGAATGTTTTTATAGTGAAAACAAAGGAACTTACCTGCACACATCTGATGGACGAGATTACTTACTGGATACTACTTTAGAAAGTTTAGAAAACGAATTAGATCCAAAGGATTTTTATCGAGTTTCAAGAAAATTTATCATTCCATTGAAAGGAATTAAGGAAATTCAAATGCACAGCAACTCACGATTAAAAGTAATTTTACCAACTTACAAAGACGATGAGGTAATTGTTGCAAGAGAAAAAGTAAGTGATTTTAAAACTTGGTTGGGATAAAAAAAAGCCATCAATAATTAGTTATTTGATGGCTTTTTTTTTGAGAATAATTTATTCAAATAAATGATTTGATTTCTTTTTCGGTTTTACCTAATTTTTCTTTTAGTTTTCCCCACATTTCTTGTTCTTTTCCTTCTTCATATAACAAATCATCATCAGTTAATTCTGCAAATTTTTGTTTCATTTTTCCTTTTAATTGTTCCCAATTACCTTTAATTTCTTTTGAATTCGGCATAATGATTTTTTTTAAATTAATAATTTTTATCTATTCAAATTTCAGAAATTAAATTTCAAAATTGTTTTACTTTTCCAGATAAAAGTTACATAATTACTTTATTACAATTTTGCGAATTGCAATTAAAAAAAACACTAATAAAGTATAAACAATAAAAAAAGGTACAATAAATTCAATCCAACCCAAAGGCAACATTATGGCAATAATTAGCAATTGAAATCCCAATCCATAAAGAGATAATAGGGTCATGAACCAATTAGGAAACGTTTTTACTTTGTAAGCATCTTTATCTAAAAAGTGAATTATTTTATCAAAAGGGCCATAGACTATGGTATAAATTCCAAATAAAATATCAACCGATTTTTGTTTTTCTCCAGGTAAAGCTTTCGGTGATTTATATTCAAATACTTTACTTGTAGAATCACCACCAACCGATTTATTTCGAAGAATTACATAGTAATAATTATACAACGTTCCTTGAAGTTGAATTCCGATAAAAGCTAGTAAACAAAACCAAATAGTTGTCTTTGATACATAACAAATAGCCATAAGAATCAAAAAATTCAGAATAATATCAAATATACTATCTAAATATCTTCCCACATAAGAAGGTGTGTTTTTAAGTCGAGCCAATTCGCCATCGGCAGCATCAATTCCAGATTTTAGAATTATAAAAAAAGCAGCCCAAAAATACTGATGTGTTACAATACAATAAATCGCAATTAAACCAGAAATTCCAAATAAAATGGTAACATGAATAGGAGTGAAGCGTGTACTTTTTAATTGATTAGCAAGGAATTTTCCGAATGGTCTTCCGTAATCTGATAAGTCAAGAAATTTATCTTGAGCCGTAAGTTTTGACATTTAAAGTTTCTAAATAGAACTGCGACAATATAGTCTGTAAATTTATTTTGGGAATGGAATCGCAACAAACCACATCATTGACATTGCGATTATTCCACCTATTATTCCAACAATAGTAATCAACTTTATAGTATTTTCTGATGGATTATCGTTTACATTTCCAAAGCTATTAACCCTAATAATTCCTGGATGATTTTCTAAAAATTTTGCTCCGTTTTTAAAGAAAATAAATCGAATTAATAATATCCAAATAACTATTATAGAAAAGTGAAATAATAAAACCATCGGATTCATTTTTGATGGTTGAAAGTAATCAAATACAGATTCTGTAAGTCCAAAAGTATTTCCAATTCCAATAATAATCCATGGAATGGAACCATAAATTAAAAAGTTTTTAAAGATAATTTTATAACCATTCTCTTTCTCTGGACTTTCTTCTATAAATTCAGCGGCTTTTTTTCTTAAAAGATAAGCATTAAAAAAGTTTACTAAAATGAATAAAATCCAAATATATTGAGTTAAATGTTTCATTATTTACTTAGTCTATGTAAGGTGTAAGTCATAGTTGCCAACAAAATAAAAGCCATTATTTGATGCGTTAATCCTAACCACATTGGTACACCTAATAGTAAGGTTAAAACACCTAATGTAAATTGCAAAAACACTATAAAAACCAATAGGTTTAATCCATTTTTCTGTTGCGTTGAAAGGGTAAATTTCTTACTCTGAAAATATAAAAATAAAATTAATCCAACAACAACATAAGCCATAGTTCTATGAACAAACTGAACCCCACTTTTACCTTCGGTTAATCGCAAAAGCCAAGAATCTTTTTCTAAAATAATACTTTCGTGGAAAAATTTTCCATCGCTCATCAATGGCCAATGGTTGTGAATTAAACCTGCATTCAATCCTGCTACAAATCCACCATAAATTATTTGGATTACAAGAAAAACGATAGCAATTCGAGCATATTTTCTTAAAATTGTATTGACTTCTTTTTTATCAGGATAGATTAAATCTAACGCAACCCAAAGTGTGTAGGCAAAGGTTATAAATGCAAAAGTTAAGTGTAAAGCTAATCTAAAATGACTTACATCAGGATTATCAATTAAACCACTTTTAACCATGAACCATCCTAAAAACCCTTGAAATGCACCCATTCCTAAAAGGATGATACATTTTTTAATGGTTTCAGAATCTAATTTCTTTTTGATTAAAAAGTAAACGAATGGAATAATGAAAACCATTCCAATTATTCGACCAATAAATCGGTGAAACCATTCCCAGAAATAAATAAATTTATAATCTGAAAGTTGGAAATCGTTGTGAATATTGATTTTTTGATATTCAGGAAATTTCTTGTATTCATCAAATGCTGCTTGCCATTTTTCTTCTGTCAAAGGTGGAAAAGTGTCTGTTACCAAATGCCAATCGGTCATTGAAAGTCCAGAATTAGTCAAACGCGTAATTCCACCAACAGTAACCATTATAAAAAGTAAGATACAACCTGAAAGTAGCCAATATATGACTGATTTGTTATTCTTCATTTGAGAAGTAATTTTTATGCAAAATTATTTTTAATCCTTTGATTAACTCATTTAACAAAAGTTAATCTTTACTTATTATTTTCTACTTTTTTTAATCCTAATTTTTCTGCTCTTTTTAGAACAAAATCATAAGCTGCTTGATATTCATTCGGGATTTTTCCGTCCAAAATAGCTTCTTTTACCGATTCTTTCAACATTCCAATTTCTTTTGAAGGCTTTAGATTGAATAGTTCCATGATTTCTTCACCAGAAATTGGCGGTTGAAATTGGCGCACATGATCGCGTTCTTCAACTTCAATAATTTTTTTGCGAACGATATCAAAATTATTATGGTATTTCTTGAATTTCGTTGGATTTTTAGTTGTAATATCAGCTTCACAAAGCGTCATTAAATGATCTACATCTTCACCAGCATCAAAAACCAAACGTCTTACAGCAGAATCGGTTACAATATCTTCAGCCAAAACAATTGGACGTGAACTCAACATAACCATTTTTTGAACAAACTTCATTTTTTGATTCAATGGCATGTGTAATCTTTCAAAGATTTTTTTCACCATTTTTCCACCAAGAAATTCGTGTCCGTGAAACGTCCAACCTTGTTTTTTGTTGAATTTTTTTGTTGGAGCTTTTCCAATATCGTGCAACAATGCTGCCCAACGTAACCAAACATCATCGGTATTCGGGCAAATATTATCAACAACTTCTAAGGTGTGATAAAAGTTATTTTTATGGGTATGACCTTCAATTTCTTCCACATTATTCAACGCTGTTAATTCAGGTAAAATAATGTCTAAAAGACCTGTTTTATATAAATGTAAAAAACCAATTGATGGTTTATCAGTAGAAAGAATTTTGTTTAACTCATCCACAATGCGTTCTCCAGAAATAATATTGATTCGCTCCTTATTTCGTTCAATTGCAGTTAATGATTCTTCTTCAATTTCAAAGTTTAATTGCGTTGCAAAACGAATACCACGTAGCATTCGCAGAGGATCGTCTGAATAAGTAATATCTGGATTTAAAGGCGTTTTGATGATTTTATTTTCCAAATCAGCCAATCCATTAAATGGATCAACCAATTCCCCATAATTTCTTTCATTCAAAGAAAAAGCCAATGCATTTATGGTGAAATCACGACGGTTTTGGTCGTCTTCCAATGTTCCGTTTTCCACAATTGGATTTCTGCTATCTTGATTGTAGCTTTCTTTTCTTGCACCAACAAATTCAATATCAATTTCTTTGTAACGAAGCATTGCTGTTCCGTAATTTTTAAAAACTTGAACTTTCGGTTTGTTAGAAATTAATTCAGAAACCTTTAAAGCCAACTCAATTCCAGATCCAACTGCGACAACATCGATGTCTTTTTTGAAATCTCTTTCTAATAAAAAATCACGCACAAAACCACCAATAACATAACTATCAACGTTAAGTTCTTGACTTGCTTGAGCAATTATTTTAAAAATTGGGTTATTTAGTGCTTTGGTATAATTCATTTTATTGATTTCAATTTCAGTTTTCCAAGTTTAATAATCAACTGAAAACTGTGACTAAACACTATTTTCTTATTATTTTAACCTGATTATCAAGTGAAAGTTTAATAATAGTTGATGGATTTTTGCAAACTTTATCGCGTTGCAAATTTACTACATAGTCCACACCATTTATAATTTCAGGAGTGATTTCTTTAAATGTTTTAGGTGTAACGTTTCCAGAAACATTTGCCGAAGTTGAAACTAATGGTCGTTTCATGCGTTCCATTAACTTGAAGCAAAAAGGTTCTTTCACAAGTCTAACGCCAAGTGTTTTATCGTCTGCTATAATATTTGAAGCAACATTTCTAGGGTTATCAAGAATTAATGTAGTTGCTTTTTGCTTTTCTAATTCACCATCACTTGGATTGGATAAATCCCAAATTTCCCATGCTAAATCTGGAATTGCAGCAAAAACATTATACATCATTTTTTCACCATTCATTAATACAATCATGCTTTTTGAATCGTCTCGCTGTTTTAAATCATAAATTTTCTTAACAGCTTCTTCATTAGTAGCATCACAACCTATTCCCCATACAGTGTCTGTTGGATAAAGAATGATACCACCATTTTTAATGACTTCGTATGCGTTGTGAACTTCAGTGTTAATATCACTCATAAACCTATATTTTAAAGATTGCAAAGATATTTATTAAAACTAAAACTCAATCAATAAACTTTGGATTATATGATGTATTTTTGATAATTGTAAATCGTTATATTTGCACTAAATTAGATTCGATAATTATGTTAAATGACAAATCAATATTAATAACTGGTGGAACAGGTTCACTAGGAAAAGAACTTACTAAAACTATTTTAAGCAAATGGCCAAACGTTAAAAGATTGGTTATTTATTCTAGAGATGAGCAAAAACAGTATCAAATGGCTCAGGAATTTCCAGAATTACAATATCCTGCTATTCGTTATTTTATTGGTGATGTAAGAGATTTAGAACGTTTGAAACGTGCATTTAATGGTATCGATTATGTTATTCATGCAGCAGCCATGAAACATGTTCATATTGCGGAATACAATCCAGATGAATGTGTAAAAACAAATATTGGTGGTGCTGATAATGTAATTAAAGCCAGTTTGTCAAGTGGTGTTACTAAAGTTGTGGCACTTTCAACAGATAAAGCATGTGCTCCAATTAATTTATACGGAGCAACAAAACTTACGTCTGATAAATTATTTATTGCCGCAAACAACATAAGAGGTAAACAAGATATCAAATTTTCGGTTGTTCGTTACGGAAATGTAATGGGTTCAAATGGTTCGGTTATTCCATTTTTTATGAATAAACGTGAAGAAGGAGTTTTACCAATTACGGATGCAACCATGACTCGATTTAATATTTCACTTCAAGGTGGTGTTGACATGGTTTTGCATGCTTTAGATGCTGCTTGGGGTGGCGAATTATATGTTCCAAAAATTCCATCGTATCGTATTTTGGATGTTGCTGAAGCAATTGCTCCAAGTTCTGAGCACAAAGAAGTAGGTATTCGTCCAGGTGAAAAAATTCATGAAGAAATGATTACAGCTTCCGATTCTTTTACAACTTATGATTTAGGAAAATATTATGTAATTCTTCCACAAGTTACCAATTGGAATTTAGAAGATTATAAAAAACAATTTAATGCTAAATTAGTTCCTCAAGGTTTCAGTTATACTTCTGGAGATAATGCAGAATGGGAAACAGTTGATACTTTACGTTCTTTAATTAAAGAACATTTATATCCTGATTTTCAACCAAAATAATTCAATCAATGATACCTTACGGAAAACAAAATATAACCGAAGAAGATATTCAAGCGGTAGCAAAAGCCTTGAAAGGAGATTTTCTTACTCAAGGACCAACTATTCTAGAATTTGAAAAAGCATTTGCAAATTATATTGGTTGTAACTATGCTGTTGCAGTATCTAATGGAACAGCCGCATTGCATTTATCCGCTTTAGCTCTTGGAGTTCAAGAAGGTGATAAAGTAATTACTACTCCAATAACATTTGCTGCTTCAGCCAATTGTATTAGATATTGTGGTGGAGAAGTTGTTTTTTCTGATATTGATTTGGATACTTATTTGTTAGACATTAATAAAGTTGAAGCACTTTTGAAAGCGGCTCCAAAAGGAGCTTACAAAGGAATTGTCCCTGTTGATTTTACAGGAAGAGCAGTAAATTTAGAAGATTTCAGAAAGTTGGCTGATGAATATGGTTTATGGATTTTAGAAGATTCGTGTCATTCTCCTGGTGGATATTTTATTGATTCAAAAGGCGAAAACCAAAATTGTGGTAATGGGAATTATGCCGACTTGGCAATATTTTCATTTCATCCAGTAAAACATATTGCAACTGGTGAAGGAGGAATGGTAACAACCAATGATGAAACCCTTTACAAACAATTGCTTAGGTTACGTTCTCACGGAATTACAAAAGGTGATGATAAATATACAAACACACTAGATTTTGCAAATGGACAGAAAGGATTAGATATTTATCCTGGTTGGTATATGGAAATGCAACAATTAGGATTCAATTATCGCTTTACCGATTTTCAAGCTGCTTTAGGAATTAGTCAATTATCTCGTGCAGATAAAGGAATAGAAAGACGAAGAGAAATTGCCAAAAAGTATGCTGATTCGTTTATAAATAAATCTTTTATAAAAGGACATTCAAACTTTGTCGAAGGTCATGCTTATCATTTATATGTAATTGAAGTTGAAAATAGAATAGGACTATATAATTACTTACTAGAGCATAAAATTTTTGCTCAAATACATTACATTCCATGTCATTTAATGCCTTATTACAGAGAAAAAGGTTGGAAAGAAGGAGATATGACTAATGCTGAAAATTACTATAAACATTGTATAAGTTTGCCCATGTATCCTACTTTAACTGTTGAGGAGCAAGATTTTGTAATCGAAAAAATCATACAATTTTATGGATAATAATCAAAAGAATTCTTTTCTGAGTTATGAAGCCAATGCATGGTTTGAGAGAAATTTTGAAGTAATTTCAAATTACAATCCAGATGATGATAGAGTAGTTGATTTATTCAAAAAATATAACTTTGACAAGCAGTCTATCTTAGAAATTGGAAGTTCTGCTGGTTACAGATTGAATGCTTTGAAAAATTTGATACCAAACACAAATGTTTATGGTATTGAACCTTCTCAAAAAGCAATTGAGTATGGGGAAAACAATTATAAAGAGGTAAATTTCACTCACGGAACGGCAGACAATTTGTCTATGTATGAAGATGCTTCTTTTGATGTAGTAATTGTAGGCTTTGTATTTTATGTAATTGATAGAAATATTTTATTCAAAGTAATTTCTGAAGTTGATAGAGTTTTAAAAAATAACGGAGTAATAATTATAATCGATTTTTTCTCTGACGCATCTTTAAAAAACTCTTACCATCACATTGATGAGTTTCAAGCTTATTCATACAAACAGAATTATGATGATATTTTTATATCTTCTAAGTTATATTATTTATTAGATAAATCAACCTATAGTCATAAATCTAAAGATTTGGATGCTTCTAATGATTATAGTGATAATTACAGTATCACGTTGTTAAAAAAAGATATTAATTCAAGTTATAAATAGATTTTGAAGATTACTTTAGGAACTGTTCAATTCGGAATACAATATGGGATTTCAAATACACATGGAGTTCCATCGGATAGTGAATTGGAATCAATATTTTCTGTTGCGAGTGAGTTAGGAATTAAACAATTGGATACAGCCAAGGCTTATGGAAACGCTGAAGAACGTATTGGTCAATTAAGTAATTCAAAATTTGATATCATTACAAAATTTCCAAATGTAGATTCTAAAGAAGATTTAGAAATTGCTTTATCAGAATCTTTACAAAAGCTAAATGTTAGTTCTATTTATGGATATTTAGCACATAATGCTGATGTTTTAATTCAAAATCCTTCACTTTGGGAAGTTTTATTAGATGCGAAAAAAGAAGGTAAGATTAAAAAAATTGGTTATTCATTATATAATCCGGAGCAACTAGAGCAATTACTCGATTTGAATTGTATTCCAGATTTAGTGCAATTGCCTTATAGTATTTTGGACAGAAAATTTGAAAAACAGTTATCAATTTTAAAACAATTAGGAACAGAAGTTCATGTTCGTTCTGTCTTTTTACAAGGTTTGTATTTTATGAATCCGAATAAGTTGCCAGAAAAGTTACAACCGCTTCAAGATTCATTATTAGAATTAAAAAATCTATGCATTGAAAACAATGTTTCTGTTGGAGAAGTTGCTTTGAATTATGTGATTTCTAATCCAAATATTGACAAATTAGTTATCGGAATTGAAACGGCTGAACAATTAAGAGAAAATATAAATTTAGTTACAAATTGGAAATCAAATAAGATATTATTTTCCAAAATTGAAGCTATTGAAATAAAAGATAAATCATTATTAAATCCGGTAAATTGGTGAAAATAATTGGTGTAACACAAGCTCGAATAGGTTCTTCTCGTTTACCACGGAAAGTACTTTTAACTATAAACGATAAAACTCTTTTGGAATATCATTTAGAACGTGCTATGCAATCTAAATTGGTTAACAAATGGATTGTTGCTACAACTGATGAACCAGAATCAGATTTGATTTGTGAAATTGCCAATAAGCTACAAATTTCAAGCTATAAAGGAAGTTTAAACGATGTTCTTGATAGATTTTACCAAAGTGTAAAAAAAGAAAAACCAGATTACGTTGTTCGTGTTACTTCAGATTGCCCATTATTAGATGCAACTCTTGTAGATGAAGTAGTTAAATTTTGTATCGATAATAAATTAGACTATTATTCTAATGTTTTTCAAGAAGTCTATCCAGATGGTTTAGATGTTGAGGTCTTCAGTTTTAAAGCATTGGAAGAAGCTTGGAATAATGCCACAAATGCAGTTGATAGAGAACATGTGACACCATATATAAGAAGAAATTCTGAAGTAATTATACCAAAATCTAATATTGATAAAAAATATTCGGAACTGCGAATTACCGTTGATGAAATTTCCGATTTTGAAGTGATTCAACATTTAATACAGCAATTAGGAGCTAATCAACCATGGAAAATCTATGCAGATTATCTTCTTCAAAATAAAGAAATACAAAATATTAATCATTCCATTTTAAGAAACGAAGGTTATATGAAAAGTAAATTCAATGAAATAGAACTAAGAAATATCACAAATTTCAAAGCTTCAGATGAATACAGAAGTAAAATTCACGATTTAATTCCTGGTGGAGCACATACTTACTCTAAAGGCGATGATCAATTTCCTATTTTGTCGCCAGCAGCCATTGTTCGTGGTAAAGGTGCTTATGTTTGGGATGTTGACGGCAATCACTATTTAGACTGCTCGATGGGATTAACCAGTGTTAGTCTAGGTCACGCATACGAACCAGTTTTGAAAGCTGTTCGTGAAGAATTAGAAAATGGAGTAAATTTTCAAAGACCAGCTGCGTTAGAGAAAGAAATGGCTGAAACCTTTTTAGCTCTAGTTCCGGATCATGATATGATTAAGTTTTCTAAAAATGGATCGATTGTAACCACAGCCGCAGTAAAATTAGCTCGTGCTAAAACAGGAAGAAAACTAGTTGCTTTTCCAGGAGATCATCCATTTTATAGCTATGATGATTGGTTTATTGGAAGTACGCCTTGCAACAAAGGAATTCCAGAAGAAATTTCGAATTTATCGGTTACCTTTAAAGGTTGTGATTTAGGATCTTTACGTGCTTTATTCCAAAAATATCCAGATCAAATTGCTTGTGTAATCACGGAACCAGAAAAAAATAGTTGTGGCAACGGATGTTCTTGTGCCTTAAATGTTGGAGATTTCTTGAAACAAGCCATCGAATTGTGTCACGAAAACGGCGCGTTATTTATTGCTGATGAAATGGTTTCTGGATTCAAAACAGAATTTCCTGGAACAATTACCAAATATGGAATCCAACCAGACATGGCAACTTGGGGAAAAGGTATCGCCAACGGATTTTCTTTTTGCGCACTTACAGGAACCAAAGAAGTAATGGAATTAGGCGGAATCAATCGTGAAGGCGAAGAAAAAGTATTCTTAATTTCTACAACTCATGGTGGTGAAACCCACGGATTAGCGGCTGCAATTGCAACTATCAAAGAATATAAAGAGAAAAATGTAATCGCTCACAATCATCATATTGGTAAGAAATTAATAGAATTGTGTCAGCAATTGGTTAATGAAAATAACTTGGCTGAATACATTAACGTTATTCCATCAGAATGGATGCCAGTTTTTGTGTTTAAAGACCAATCTAAAGTAGCTTGCCAAGGATTTAGAACCTTGTTTTTACAAGAAATGATTAAACGTGGCGTTTTGTTTCAAGGTGTTTTTGTTCCTTGTTTCTCTCACACCGAAGATGATGTTTACTATTTTGCAAAAGCATTTAGTGAGTCATTACAAGTTTACAAAAAAGCTTTGGAAGATGGATATTCAAACTATTTAGTAGGAAGTCCAGCAAAAGCTGTTTTTAGAAAAATATTATAAAATGCGAAATTATAAGTGTTTGTCGGTTTCTAAATTTGAGTCAAATGGTTTTCATATTGAATCACTTCGCAATGAAGATATGTATGAGATTATGGACATTAGAAACCAACAAATCTATCATCTTAGACAAAACGAACCTTTAACTAAAGAGAAGCAAGAAAATTACTTTGCTACTGTTGTGGCTGGTTTATTTGAACAAGAAAAACCCAATCAATTGTTGTTTTCATTCTTTGAAAACGGAAATTTTATTGGTTATGGTGGTTTGGTTCACATCAATTGGGTTGATAAAAATGCAGAAATTTCGTTTGTAATGAAAACGGAATTAGAGAAAGATAGTTTTGCTAAATATTGGGCAAATTATCTGAAATTAATAGAAAAACTCGCATTTGAAGAGCTTAATTTCCATAAGATTTTTACTTATGCATTTGATTTAAGACCACATTTATATCCTGTTTTAGAATCTTGCGGATTTAAAGAAGAAGCAAGATTAAAAGAACATTGTTTCTTTGATGGACAATTTTTAGATGTAGTTTATCATGCTAAAATGAACAGAACAATTTCTTTCAGAAAAGCGAATGAAAACGATATGATGCTTTATTTTAATTGGACAAATGATGTGTCAGTTAGAGAAAACTCTTATCAATCGGAACCCATTTCGCTTGAAAATCATCAAAATTGGTTTTATAAAAAAATAAAAGAAGATACCTGTTTTATGGTTGTTTTCGAAAATCATATAGGTTCGCCAATCGGACAAGTTCGTATTCAGAAGCAAGATGAGAATACTGCTGTAATTGGTATTTCTAACGATGCTAATCACAGAGGAAAAGGTTATGCAAGTAAAATGATTCAAATAGCATCTGAGGAATTTTTGAAACAAAATCCACAAATTTGCATTAGTGCTTACATTAAAATTGAAAATAAAGCTTCTGAAAAAGCTTTTGAAAAAGCAGGTTACGAATTGGATGTAGTATTAGAATACGACGGAATTCCAAGTTATCATTATATAAAGAAATATGCAAATAGGTAATTTTACTATTGACGATAAAAGTCCGGTTTTTATAATTGCGGAACTTTCAGCTAATCATAACGGAAGTTTAGATAATGCTTTGGCAACCATAAAAGCGGCAAAAAGAGCTGGTGCAGATTGTATAAAATTACAAACCTACACTGCTGATACCATTACATTGGATTCTGATAAAGAAGATTTTGTGATAAAAGGTACCATATGGGACGGAAAAAAATTACACACCTTATATCAAGAAGCTTACACTCCATGGGAATGGCACGAACAAATTTATCGAGTTGCTCAAGAAGAGGGTTTAATTTGTTTTTCATCACCATTTGATAAAACTGCGGTCGATTTATTAGAAAGTTTAAATTCGCCAGCCTACAAAATTGCGTCTTTTGAAATTACAGATATTCCTCTTATTGAATATGTTGCTTCTAAAGGAAAACCTGTTATTATTTCAACTGGAATTGCACGTCAAGAAGATATTGAATTGGCTCTTGATGCTTGCCATAGAATGGGAAATTATGATGTTGCTTTGTTAAAATGCACATCAAGTTATCCAGCACCAATTGAGGAAGCCAATATGTGTATGATAAAAGATTTAGCAGAAAGATATAACGTGATTTCAGGACTTTCAGATCATACTATGGGAAGTACTGTTCCAGTTGTGGCTACAGTTTTTGGAGCCAAAATTATTGAAAAACATTTTATAATTGACAGAGCAATTGGCGGACCAGATGCTTCTTTTTCGATGAATGAAGAAGAATTTACAGCCATGGTAAAGGCCGTTCGTGAAGCCGAAAAAGCATCAGGAGTTGTGGATTATAATCTAACCGAAAAACAAGCCAAAGGAAGAGATTTTAGCCGTTCATTATACATTGCAGAAGATATTAAGGCAGGAGAAATTTTTACAGAAAAAAATCTTCGTTCGGTTCGTCCAGGATTTGGTTTGCATCCCAAATATTACAATCAATTGTTAGGTAAAAAAGCTACATCCTATTTAGAAAAAGGTACGCCAATGCAATTGGATTTTGCCGAATAATACTCAAAGATTAAAGCAATGATGCATTTAGATACAATTTCCAATAAAACTATTCTCGTTCAAACGACCTACCATCCAACGCCTCATTTAGAGACAGAAATGGAGATTATGGAACGTTTGTTACAACAAGGAAATACCATTTATTGGATAATTTGTAAATCTGATTTTCAAGTGTGTTTCAATAATCCAAAGCACAAGGAAATGGATTGCAAAGTTTGTTATTCTAGAGTTACTAAAGGCGTTGAGGTTTTAAGAAAAAATGTCCTTAATAACACTAATCTTCATATTTTAAAATACAATGAGTTTTTGAAATTAAAAGATTTCAAACAAACTGGCTTTCCTGAAAATTTTACCTTTTCAGAATTTAAAGATTTAAAAGCATATCATTATAAATCGTATGATTGCGGAATGGCAACAGCTTCTTCGTTAGTTTCTTTCACAAGAAATCATGAGCCAAATTTATCAGAACATCAAGATTTTATCAATAGAGGATTGCTTACTGGAGCTTATTTGTATGAAACTTTTCAATTGATTGTAGATAAAATAAATCCTGATTTGGTGATTTTATTTAATGGAAGATTTGTAGAAAATAGACCATTATTGAGAGTTTGTCAGCAGAAAAATATTGATTACGCAACCCACGAACGTGGTGGAAAATTGGATAATTTTTTATTCCGAATTAATTCGATTCCTCATTCAATTGAGACCATTAGTGCCGAAATGGAGTCGTTATGGAAAAATGCTGATTCAGATAAAACTGAAATAGGGAAGACATTTTATAATAACAGAATCAAAAGGGTAGAAGACGCTTGGTATTCTTTTACAAAAGAGCAACAAGAAGGTAGATTGCCCGAGAGTTTTAAAAATAATGAGGGTAAAAAAGTAGTTACAATTTTTAATTCTTCGTTAGATGAATATGAAGGATTAGAAGGCTTTGGACCTTATTTTTATGCTAATGATAATGAAGGAATTAAACAAATTTGTGAAAGTTTAGAATCACATTCCAACATCAAATTATATTTAAGAGTTCATCCCAATTTAAGAGAATTAGACAACAGTCAGAATAAGTTTTTAAGAGAAAATATTGCCAATTTAAAAGCTGTTGAGGTAATTGCTGCCGAAGATAGTGTTGACACTTATGCTTTAATTAATCAAAGCGACATTATTATTGTTTTTGGTTCAACTGTTGGAGCAGAAGCCGCTTATGCAGGAAAAAAAGTAATTTTATTAGGAAGAGCAGCTTACGAAAATTTGAAGTGTGTCATCATACCAAAAAGTCATGAAGAAGTAATGTCAATTTTAACAAATGACAACTATGTTTTTCCTGAATTGAATCCAGAAGAACCTTTAAAATATGGTTATTGGAATGAAAAATTTGGTCTTGATTATAAGTTTTACAAACCCATAAATCTTGCAAAAGGTACTTATCACGGAAAGTTAATTAAAGCAAGTCCGATTGTGAGAGAAATGAGAAGAATTATTCAAAAATTGAACGGAACTTACAAAAAATAAATTATCAAAAAATTGCTTTAATTTGAATTAAAACTTTATCACTAAATGCTAGTTTTGAATAAGCTTGAGCAAACTTTTCTTTATAAAATTTAATTTGGGAGTTACTTTGTTTACTTGCTTTTCTAATAATTCTTCCAATAGATTTTTGAAGCATTTTCTCTAATAAAGTTGCGTCAAAATTTTCTAAAATATTATTTTGATTTATGAAGTGATTGTAACATTCTGATACCAATTTGATTTCTTCAAAATCTAGTCCTTTTTGACCTTCTATTAGATGAATAAATGTATTTATATTTGGATTATCTTCTTCAATTCCAAATTGTTTTAATAAACCAATTTTAATACGACGGTTAGATCTTTTTACATTATCAATTTTGGTTTGACTAATGTTTGAATCATGAATTCGATAATCAACAAGTGTTTCCTGAAGAATATAAAATTGAGTTTTAACAATCAATCTACTCCACAAATGATAATCTTCAACAGGAACATATTCTTTATCATATCTAATGTCGTCTAAAATATTTTTTCTAAAAAAAGCAGTCGAATTTCCTATTGTACAATCAATTAGAAAATTCACTTTAATTTGATTGTGCTTTTCAGGATGTTGTAGTACTTTATTTTTTTCTTTGTCTCCAAAAGTGGTAAACCAAGTTCCGCAAACTCCTATTTCAGGGTTATATTTTAGAATAGCAATTTGCTTTTCAAAACGTGTTGGTTTGGCAATATCATCGGCGTCTAAAAGCGCAATGTAAGTGCCTCGAGCCAAATCAAATCCTTGATTTCTAAGATTTGCTGGGCCAACATTTGTTTCTTTATCAATAAAAACAATACGAGAATCTTTGGCTAAGTAACTTTCAATAATCGCTTTGCTAGAATCGGTTGATTTGTCGTTTAAAATGATTAATTCAAAGTTGGAATAGGTCTGATTTAAAACGCTATCAATAGCTTCATTCAAATACTTTTCAGCATTGTAAACTGGCATCACGACAGATATTTCGGGAAGTGTAGCGTTATTCATTTTATGTTATTCCTTTTGCGCAAATATACTATATTTGTCATAGTTATAAATCATACTTTATGTCCTATTTGATTTCTGTTATTGTTCCGTGTTATAATCAAGCCCATTTTTTGGACGAAACTTTAAATTCAATTTTAAATCAATCTTACACTAATTGGGAATGTATTATTGTTAACGATGGTTCGCCAGACGATACTGAAAATGTTGCCAAAAAATGGACAAATAAAGACCATCGTTTTCAATACATAAGTAAAGAAAATGGTGGATTAAGTAGCGCTAGAAATAGTGGATTAGAGGTAGCTAAAGGCGATTTTATTCAGTTTTTAGATTCGGATGATTTGTTGAGTTCAGATAAATTTCAGAAATCAATTGATGCTGTTGAAAAAGATGGTGCTGAAGTTGTGATTACCAATTTTATTCGTTTTAAAAAGAACCTAAATCAATTAAAGAAAGCTTTTTGCAAATTAGAGGAGCAAACATTCACATACGAATCAATTCTTTTGCAATGGGATAGAAGATTTTCAATTCCGATACATTGTGGACTTTTTAAAAGAGAAACTATTGGAAGTGTAAGATTTAATGAAAAATTGAAAGCCAAAGAAGATTGGTTTTTTTGGATTCAAACTTTTAAAAGTAATCCAAAAGTTTCTTTTATCAATGAAAATATGGCGCAATATCGAATGCATAATAAAGGTATGACCAAAAATAATGCACTGATGGAAGAAAATCTAAAAAAGGCTTATCTTTTGATTTATAATTCTTTAGATGACAATCACAAAGAAAAATTCTTTGAAAGATTGATGCACGAATTAGAACATTCGAAACAAGAATTCAAGAAGTTTAAAGACAATGTTTTCTACAGAAAAATATTCTACAAACTCAAAAAATTATTCTAATTCAACAATTTTTTGTTTGGTTTTCAATGATTTAGAAAGTGGAGCACCAGCCAAAAGAACTTTCAATAAATACCAATATTTAGGCTTGAATAGCGTACTGAAAATGTAATTTATTCGTAAGTAATTCAATAAAAACCAATAACTTAAATAGCCATAATGCTTTCTAATAATATAAAGCAGCGAAATTTTTAGTTCTGTTTTAATTGTGATACTTTGAGGAGTACTTGCTCCGTGATAGTGAACATATTGTGCTTCTGGAATTAAATAACAAGATTTTCCTATTTTTTCTAATCGCATACACAAATCGGTTTCTTCATAGTAAAGAAATAGATTAGTATCAAATCCGCCTACTTCATTGAAATCTTCAGTTCTGGTAAACATAAAACTTCCTTGAACGTAGTTTACTTTCTGAGGATTAGTATATTCAAATTTTCTTTTAGGATATTTTTTAGGATTTACTTTTTCTAGAAAATCTCTGCCAAAAAGTTCTTTAGAAATGGAGGCAAAATGATCAAAAGCAACCATTCTTTTTCCTGTTTCTGTAAACGATTGACCTCCAACCATTGCAATAGCATTGTCTTTTTCAATAGCAGTTTTTAAGATTGAAAAGCAGTCGTTCAAAAACAAAGTATCATTGTTTAC
This sequence comes from Flavobacterium chungnamense, assembly GCF_039539165.1. Lineage (NCBI taxonomy): Bacteria > Pseudomonadati > Bacteroidota > Flavobacteriia > Flavobacteriales > Flavobacteriaceae > Flavobacterium > Flavobacterium chungnamense. Next base: position 86,931 of record NZ_BAABCS010000014.1, on the reverse strand, counting down.
AAAAGCAACATATTTAGCATTTGCATATTGATAACCAGCCATATTTCCAGCTCCAAAACCAGTATTGATTTTGCTTCTAACAAGTTGTAAGTTTTTGAAAGAATGTGATTTGCAAAATTCTTCCAATAGTTTATAATCAGCAATTTGGGAACAATTATCTACAACAATAATTTGATAATTCAAATTTGTAGCTGTTTTTTCCACAATACTATCAATGCATTCTTGTGTAAGTTTGCTCGAATTGTAATTTATTATTATTGCTGCTATATCAAACATTTAGTGAAGTTTTATTATTCAATTTTTCTGTATAACATCCAAAGTTGCAAATATCTTTTGAATACCGAAAAGGCATGAACATAAGCTAAAATAAAACCTTCTTTGCCATCAAGAATTCCTAAACGGAAAAAATACTGCCATAAAAAACGGTATAAAGGTCTGAAAATAAAATGATAAGCATTTGGTTTTCTTTTTTTGTTATATAGATTTTCTGCTTGCAGTTTACTATATAAATTTAGCTTATCGTTGTAGTTATCAAAATTTTTATAACTAAAGTGATTCAGTTTATTTTTAAGAATACCAATTGTACCATTCGCTTTAACTTCTTCATGAACCAAGCCATTGTATTGACAGAAATTTTTATTAAAAAGACGCACCGCTTTATCGCTTTGCCATCCACCAAAATGGATATGTCTTCCCATGAAAAAGAAATTTCGTTTCACAAAAAAAGCTACATCTTCTCCAGGATTAGCAACAACTTCTTGAATTTCATTTTCTAATTCTTCTGTAATAATTTCATCTAAATCAAAGAAAACAATCCAATCGTTCTTCGCTTGATTGATGGCGTAATTTCGTTGTTCAGAAAAGTTGGTAAATTTACGCTCAATAACTTTTACACCCATATTTTTTGCAATTTCTATAGTGGCATCGCTACTTATAGAATCTACAAAAATGATTTCATCTGCAAAAGACAAGCTTTCAACATATCTTTTTACGTTAACTTCTTCATTAAAAGTAATGGCTAAGGCAGTTATTTTGGGTATAGCGTTATTTTCAGACATATAAATAGATGAAATATGACACAAATATAATATTTTTACACCAATAGTATTTTCAAAATTAAATTTGTGTCAAGATTCCCAGTTTTAATGTATCATAATATTACCCCAAACGATGATTTAAGTTTGGGTTTGACGCTGTCTACAAGTAAGTTTGAAGAACAATTAGACTATTTAAATAAAAATAATTACATTTCATTATTTGTGTCGGAATTGGAACAAATGAAGTCTATTTCATCAAAATCTGTGGTTATAACTTTTGATGATGTTACCGAGAATCAATTGTTGTATGCCTTGCCATTGTTGAGAAAATATAATGTAAAAGCAACTTTTTTCATTCCGTTTTCATACATAGGTAAAACAGATTTATGGAATAATGGTTCGGAGAAAATAATGTCAATTGACCAATTAAAATCATTAGATTCATCAATTATAGAGTTAGGACATCATTCTTTTTATCACAGAAAATATTCAGATTTATCAGAGCAAGAAATTGAGACCGATTTTGATAAAAGTTTTGATTTAATTGCTAAAAACAACCTAAATGTTTATCCATCATTAGCTTATCCTTATGGTAATTATCCTAAAAAAGGACTAAAAAAGGATGTTTTTTTTATGATTTTAGAAAAAAAAGGTATAAAAATGGCTTTCAGAATAGGAAATAGAGTAAATTCTTTTCCTTTCAAAAGTAAATTTGAAATACAACGAATTGACATTAAAGGTCAAGACACTTTATTAAAATTCAAATGGAAACTAAAAATTGGAAAACTGAGTTTGTTTTAATCTTTATTTGATGTCTTTCTCAATAAGCATCATTTTAACATATCTCGAGAAAACCCCATAAGCATTGATACTTGCCAAAGCAAGACCAGGAACGCCATCAAGAAAACCTCTTTTTAAGATATAAGAAGAGAAAAATCGATATAGAGGTTTGAAAAACAAATGAAAAATAGTTACTTTTTTCCCTTTTTTAAGTGAAGTATTGGCTTGAAACCAAGAATAAGAATCTTTCTTTTTTATTAAATGAAATAAACCTTTGTAGGTATAGTGAATCATGAAGTTTTTTAAGCTGCCAATGCTTCCATCAACATGTAATTTTTCATGAACATCACCAGTGAATTTTACATTTTTATTCTTTACTAATCTTACTACTTTATCAACTTTATGATAAAGAAAGCGATTCATGTAAAAATGCGGAAAACTCAATTTATAACCAGAATGTTGGTTCTTTTCAATAGCGGAAACAATTTCGTTTTTAAGTTTTTGAGAAACTCGTTCGTCGGCATCAATAAAAAGTATCCAATCTCCTGTAGCATATGATATGGCATGGTTTTTTTGATTAGAAAAATTATCAAATTTGCGTTCTAAAACCTTGCAACCATATTCAAGAGCTCTTTCTTTAGTTCCATCTTCACTGAAGGAATCAATCACTATAATTTCACTAGCAAATTCGACTGACTTTAAAGCATCGTCTATGTAGTCAATTTCATTGTAAGTAGGAATAATAACCGAAAGAGTGGGCATTAATTTTGCTTTTTTGTAAGTACAAATTTAATAAAATTAGGTTACCTTTGCCGAATTATGCAAAAGAATATTTCAGTAATAGTAGTAGCTAACGATAATTTCGAGTCACTTGAAAAAGTAATTTGGAGTTACAATACTCAAGCTTTTAGAAATTTAGAAATGATAATAGTTAATCAAAATTCTGATGAAACTATTTCAAAATCAATTACATCCATTCAAAAAGAAGTTTTTTTTCCAATTGTTTTATTGAACTTTGACAAAGAAAATAATGGTGATGATTGTGTAAAAAAAGCTATCGAAATAGCGTCTACAAATTATATTTTAATTACTAATTCTGATTGTTTAGCAAGACCAGATTTTGTAGAACAACATATTAAAAATAGAGTAGAAGGTTATTTTTTAAATGGAGCTTCTTATGCAATACATACATCAGTCTTAGATAAAATTTCACAAGAAATAATCTATTCTTCCAAGTGTTTTCAAATGTCTTGGTTAAAATCAAAAGGGATTGGTTTTTTTAGAAGTTTTATGATTTCTTATAGTGGTTTGTTGAGTACATTTTTGGATGTTATTTTTTCTAAAAATGATATTTCAAGTGACAATCTATCTGGTTGGAAATCAGATTTTATCCAAATTAATAGTTTTACTAATTTGAAAATTAATAATTTGAAGGAAATTGATTTAAAGCAAAAAAATATTAAGAGTAGAGCAATACTCTTAAAATTACAAAATTAATAAAAGCAGCATTTTTGATAGAGGTAATTTTGAATATAATATTCTCTATCTTTGATAAATAAAAAGAATTTCAATTCAAAAATATTTTGGATAACAATATGAAGATAACAGTTATAATAAGTACCTACAACGCTGAGGAATGGCTTGAAAAAGTACTAATTGGATATAGTGTTCAAACATATAAAGATTTTGATATCATTATTGCTGATGATGGTTCGAGACCTTCTACAAAAGAGTTGATAGATTCTTATGCTAAAGATTATCCTGTGCCAATCAGACATTTATGGCATGAAGATTTAGGGTACAGAAGACAAGAAATTCTAAATGTTGCCATTGTAGAAGCCAATCATGATTATATTTTAATGACTGATGGCGATTGTATTCCTAGACAAGATTTTGTTGAAGTTCATGCAAAATTAGCTGAAAAAGGTAAATTCTTATCTGGAGGTTATTGCAAATTACCAATGACAACTAGTAAGGCAATTTCTAAAGATGATATAGTTTCTGGAAGATGTTTTAATGTAAGTTGGTTAAAATCTATAGATAAATTAGGTTTTTCAAATACATTAAAATTAGGAGCTAATAGTTTGATAGGTAAATTTTTAGATATTATTTCACCAACCAATCCTTCGTTTAATAATTGTAATTCATCTGGTTTTAAAGCCGATATGATTGCCATTAATGGATATGATGAACGAATGAAATATGGTGGTCCGGATAGAGAATTTGGAGAACGTTTAGAAAATTATGGTGTAAAAGGTAAACAGATTAGACATAAAGCTATAGTTTTGCATTTAGATCATGCTAGAGGTTATAAAACACCAGAATCTTTAGCAGCAAATTTAGCCATTAGAAAAGAAGTTAGAGATAAAAAGATAGTTTGGACTAACTTTGGAATAAAAAAATAATAGTTTTCATTATGCGAATATTAGTTACCGGAGCAGCAGGTTTTATTGGGTCACACTTATGTGAAAAGTTAGCTTCGTTGCATCATGAAGTATTTGGAATAGATAATTTCAATAAATACTACGATGTAAAACTAAAAGAATTAAACGCATCCGATTTGGAAAATGTAGGTGTAAAAATTTACAGATTGGATTTGAATGACGATTTAAAATCGGTTTTCGAAACTCCTTTTGATTATATCTATCATTTAGCTGCACAACCAGGAATCTCTTCTGATACTTCGTTAAATGATTATGTGACAAATAATATTTTTGCTACTCAAAATTTACTTGAAAGTGTTTTAACGTATAATTCAGATTTAAAATTATTTGTAAATATTTCTACTTCATCTGTTTATGGTTCGGTTGCAACTGTCGATGAAGAAGTAACTCCAAAACCAATTTCTTTTTATGGAACGACAAAACTTGCTGCAGAACAACTAGTTTTAGGCTTGGAACGAACTAACAAACTAAAAGCCTGTTCTATTCGTTTGTATTCTGTTTATGGTCCAAGAGAACGTCCAGAGAAATTATATACTAAATTGATTGATAATCTGCATAATAACCAACCATTCCCATTATTTGAAGGAAGTGTAAAGCATGAAAGAAGTTTTACCTTTGTGGGAGATATTGTAGATGGTTTAGCTTCAATTATTGGTAACGAATCAGTTGTAAACGGCGAAATAATTAATCTTGGAACCGATGTAGTTAATACAACTCAAGAAGGTATTTCCATTGTAGAAGAGATATTGAATAAAAAACTGGTTATTGATCATCAACCAGCACGTAAAGGAGATCAACAAAAGACATCAGCAGTAATAAATAAAGCTGTAAAATTGTTAAACTACAAACCAAAATCTACACTAAAAGACGGACTCCAAAAGCAAGTTGATTGGTATTTTGAAAAATTTGTAAAGTAATTACAGATTATTTTTTAGAAAAACTTCCAAATCGGGAATGATAATTTCGGGCGTCAATTGAAGATAAAATTCTCTTGGATTTTGTTCTATTTGTTTGCGCTCTTCATAAGTAAAACCATCATATATTTCAGGTTTTTTATCTAATAAATGAATGGAATGATGTTTTATTCCATCTTCAAAACTTGCCCAATGTGCTTTGTTTACATACGGTGAGAATATGGTAAAAGTTGGTTTTTGAAGCGCTTTTGCAATATGAACCGTTCCACCTTCATTGGCAACCAATACATCACATTGATTCATTAATTTGATAAAATCTCTAATACTTGGTGCATAGATATCCAAAATTATATTTTGTTTGTATTGACACATTTCATAAATAGCTAAAGCATCTTTTTTTTGATGTGGCGAATAGTTGAAAAGGAGGTAAGCATCATAATTTTTTGCTATGTAATCAATAATTGTTGCTACATATTCAAAAGGCATTGATTTCTGTGGTGTACTGCCTAAAACGCCTAACATGATTACTTTTTTATCATGATAATTTTTCAACCAATTTTCATTTTTTTCACTTTCAGAAAGAAATAATTTTGGTTCGTAATCTATGGGTTCAAAATCGCCAGCATATTCTATTAGATGAACACGATCTTCGATAGCTTTTCCGCAAAATTTTGTTGATGATTGTAAACCTTCTGTGGGATGAGTATAGTAGTTCCAATTGCCAAATCGTTTGCGGCTTTTATGACCAATAGTTTGTTTGGCACCACTAAATTTACAAATTAATCGGCTTTGAGTTTTCGAATAAGGATCAAAAATAATATCGTATTTTTCTTTTCTAATTTCAAGAATGAACTTAAATAAGTTCTTTATTTTCTTAAGTTCTTTTTCTTTAATAGCAATAATTTTATCTATGTTTGGATTTTGTTCTAAAACACCGGTTGTAAAATCATAAGCCATAAAATGAACTTCACTATCGGGATATTTTCTTTTAAAATTATTGGCAATAACCGAGGCAATTAATACGTCTCCAATTCGCTTATTTTGTATAATTAATATTTTCATCCCAAAGTGTTAAAATAAATATCGATTTAATAGAAAAACTATTTCTTGGTGCAAAGTACTATTTTTTATACTTTTAAACCAAAATATTAACTCCAACCGTGAAGATTATCCTTAATCCTAAATATAAAGAACAAGAAAAAGCTATAATTCAATTAGTTACAAGCTTTTTTGAAGAAGGAAATCTTATAGTAAAAGGTTCTCGAAATACTATTAAATCAAATTTTTTAGGTTCTGAAAAGGTAAATATCAAGTTTTTTAAAAAACCAGGTATATTTAAATCAATTATTTACTCTTTTTTTAGAAGCACAAAAGCCAAAAGATCGTTCGACTATGCCAATTATTTAACAAATCATAATATTCTCACACCGCAGCCAATTGCTTATATAGAAGAACGAAGTGTTTTTGGTTTACTAGGAGATAGTTTTTATATCAGCCAGCAAATTGATTACGATTTTACTATTAGAGAATTAATTCATAATCCGTTGTTTCCTAATCGAAATAGTATTTTAGAACAGTTTGCTGAATTCACCTTCAAAATGCATGAAGCAAATGTAAATTTTTTAGATCACTCACCAGGAAATACCTTAATTGTAGACAAAGAAAATAATCAATTCGAGTTTTATCTAATTGATTTAAACCGAATGAAATTTGAAAAACTATCTATCGAAAAACGAATGGATAATTTCAAGAAAATGTGGTTGTCAAGAACAATGATTAAAGTAGTAGCCAAGAAATACGCCAAATTAATTGGTCAGCCAGAAGAGAAAATTCATACTATTTTGCTAGAAAAAACACTTCAATTCAAGAGAAGAATTACAAAGAAAAAATACCTAAAAAGAAAACTAAAAAAATAAAAAAAATCCGAACGTAAATTCGGATTTTTTTATGATTATTTTATAGTTTAAACCGCTACATCATATTCTCTTAAAGCATCATTAAGCGATGTTTTTAAATCAGTTGAAGGCTTTCTTTTTCCGATGATTAGTGCACATGGAACTTGATATTCTCCAGCAGCAAATTTCTTAGTATAACTTCCCGGAATTACCACAGAACGTGCAGGAACAAAACCTTTATATTCAACAGGTTCATTTCCGGTAACGTCGATTATTTTTGTTGAAGCCGTTAAACAAACATTGGCTCCGAGAACAGCTTCTTTTTCTACTCGAACACCTTCAACAACAATGCATCTTGAACCTATAAATGCGCCATCTTCAATAATTACTGGAGCTGCTTGTAATGGTTCCAAAACACCACCAATTCCAACACCACCAGATAAATGAACATCTTTACCAATTTGCGCACAACTTCCTACTGTTGCCCATGTGTCAACCATTGTTCCTTCATCCACATAGGCACCAATATTTACGTAACTTGGCATTAAAATCACACCTTTAGAAATGTAAGCGCCATATCTTGCAACAGCTGGTGGAACAACACGAATTCCTTTTTCGGCATAACCAGTTTTTAAAAGCATTTTGTCATGGTATTCAAAAATTCCTACTTCATGCGTTTCCATTTTTTGAATTGGAAAATACATAACTACGGCTTTTTTTACCCATTCGTTTACTTGCCAACCACTCTCAGTTGGTTCTGCAACTCTTAGTTTGCCGCTATCTAATAAATAAATCACTTCTTTGATAGTGTTTATTGTAGTTTCTTCTTTTAATAATTCTCGGTTATCCCAAGCTTTTTCTATTGTAGATTGTAAGTTTTGCATAGTGATTAATTTGTCACAAATATAGTTCAATATCGATAAATTTTCTAAATAAAATGATTGTAAATTATAATTTATAGTCTAAAATTTTCCATTTTCTACCTTTTTGAATTTTGTGAAATTGTTTCTTCCAAAATGACATTTTTTTGTAAGCTCTTTTTTCTGAAGATAAATATTCAGGATTTATTTTGTCAATTTCTACTATCATTTCTTCAAATGATTTAGATTTATTATGCTCAAAAAAATGAGTTAAAACACTTCTAAATTCTTTAAAATACCAATAATGATGAATGTAATTTTTAGATTCAAAAGGAGTTGTTTGCTTTTGAAAAAAATAATTAAATGCAATCTGTTCCATCACGAAAAGTTGATTTTTAGAATAAAGTAAATCAACAAATTTTTCAACCATTTTAAGTTGGTTAGAATAACTAGAGTTAAATCCAATTACACCAGCATTCCAAACAGTAAAATCAGAATCAATTTTTATAGTTTCATTTAATAATGGAATCTTAAATTCACTTTCATTTTTCAAAAATGCTTTCATTTTCCTAGCAATTCCACCTTTATTATCAATTAATTTGCCTTCACATTTATCAAAATAAACAGAATTAGAATTGATGTTGTTAAAGATTTCAGAACAGTTTTTTGTGAAATAAGTGTCAGAATCTAAGTAAAGAAAATTGCCCTCATACTTTGAAACTATATCTTGAATTACTTTAACTTTCATTCTATGAATAAAATTGTCTTTGCCTTTCCATTTGCCAATGGTTGTTGAATCTATTGAAAACACTTCAATATCTTCTGGAAAATGTGTTTTTATATAGACTACATCATCGGCATAAATAACAATTTTAGATAACTCATTGACTTTGTGTTTATAAGCTGACAAAATGGAATAATGCAATTCATAATAATAAATTGGATTACCGTGAATTAAGTAAACTAAATAATTTTGCATTTTAGATTTTGTATATTTATTATGTAATTCTTTTAATCAAATGAATTAAATTTTTGAAGTATTTTCAAAGATAAAAATAATCTACAAAAGCAATTGTTATTTGACACTATTTAATTTTACTAAATAGTTTTATATGCAACATATTCAGATTAATATGTAACATATTTAGATTATTGTGTAACAATACATAATGTAAATGTTCTCAAATTTGTACTATATAGTAAAAACAGCTATATGTTACATTAATATGAAAAAAACTTACCTTATTTTAGCTTTAACATTTCTTACAATAATTAGTTGTCAGAAAAAAGAAAATGAAACGACTTCAACCGAAAACGACTCCATTGAATATCAAGACGCTACTAATGTAGTCAATGATACTATGGTTACCGACACCATCAAAGTTGATTCATCTGATGTTGAATTATTAAACAAAATGTCTACAAATACAACAGTAAAAACAACAGATCCTTCTAAAGGTAAGTTTGCATTAGCAGAAACTAAATGGAAATTGGTAGAATTAAACGGTAAAGCAGTAAAAAGTGCTACTAACAAAGACTACTTTATAAATTTAGACTCTAAATCAGGTAAGTTTGCAGCTTTTGCAGGTTGTAATAATTTAGCTGGAACTTTTGTTATGAAATCTACAGGAAAATTAGCTTTTTCAAAAATAATTGCCACCAAAATGGCTTGCCCAAATATGGAGTTTGAAAGCAATTTCATCAAAACAATTGAAAAAACTGACAATTATATGATTGAAGGTAAAATGTTGCATTTTCATAAGGCAAAAGGTGCAGCTTTAGCAAAATTTGAAGCTGTTAAATAGTTTGATTTAAATTTTAAATTACAATTTAGTAAAAGGTATTCTGTAAAGAGTGCCTTTTTTGTTTTATTTAAGTTAGAAAAATTATTTTCACTAATTCAATATCCTATATTTGTATAAAATTTTTAAAATGCCAAGAATTTTAGCCATAGACTACGGAATAAAACGAACAGGAATTGCAGTTACTGATGATTTTCAAATAATTGCATCAGGTTTAACAACAATTCCTTCTGAAACTATTATAGCTTTTTTAAAAGAATATTTTGCTAAAGAAAAAGTTGAAAAGGTAATTATTGGTGAACCCAAACAAATGAATGGTAAACCGTCTGAAAGTGCCGAAATTATTGAAAAATTTGTTATCAAATTCAAATCAGAGTTTTCTGAAATGAAAATGGAACGTGTTGACGAACGTTTCACTTCCAAAATGGCTTTCCAAACTATGATTGATAGTGGTTTAAAAAAGAAACAACGTCAGAATAAAGCTTTAGTAGACGAAATTGCTGCTACAATAATGTTGCAGGATTATTTATTGCGATTTAAAATCACTTAGTTGCTTACTTATCAAAAGTGTACGATTGTCTAAATCAAAAACCTCTAAATTGTAACACTAATTTATTTTTTTAATTACTTTTGCAAAAAATAAATGCAAACTATTCGGCTAACACTGAATATTGAAAACAGAATACTAAAAAATGATATTACCAATAGTTGGCTACGGCGATCCAGTTTTAAGAAAAGTATGTGATGATGTCACTATCGAATATCCTAATTTGAAAGAAATCATTGCTAACATGTATGATACCATGTATAACGCTTATGGTGTTGGTTTAGCTGCGCCACAAGTAGGTTTAACAATTAGATTATTTGTTATTGACACCGAACCTTTTAGTGATAGTGAAGATTTAACAAAAGAAGAACAAGAACAATTAAAAGGATTCAAGCAGACATTCATTAATGCTAAAATGTTGAAAGAAGAAGGTGAAGAATGGGGTTTTAATGAAGGTTGTTTAAGTATTCCAGATGTAAGAGAAGACGTTTACAGAAATGAAACGATTACTATCGAATATTTTGACGAAAATTTTAACAAAAAAACAGAAGTTTATGATGGCTTGATTGCCAGAGTGATACAACACGAATACGATCATATTGAAGGAATTCTATTTACCGATAAAATATCTACACTAAAACGTACGTTAATTAAAAAGAAATTGCAAAATATTATGGATGGTAAAGCAAGACCAGACTATAGAATGCGATTTTGTAACAAAAAAGGAAGATAAATTTGTGTTGAGAATAGTAGATTTTAGATTTCAGAAATTTTATCTTTAATATTTCAGTTGAAATTGAAGTTTTATAATATATTTGCCACCGCTTAAAATAATTTTTAGAAAATGAATGTAGAAAAAATATTAGCCATTTCAGGAAAACCAGGTTTATTCGAATTAAAAATTCAAACGCGTTCGGGTTTCGTCGCTGAATCATTATTAGATGGAAAAAAGATTACAGTTGGAATGAAAAGTAACGTAAGTTTACTTTCTGAAATTTCAATGTACACACATAGCGAAGAAAAACCTTTAGTTGAAATTTTACGTGCAATTGCAGTAAAAGAAAATGAAGGACCTGCAATTTCTCATAAAGAAGATAATGCAAAGTTGATTGAATATTTTTCTCAAATTGTACCAGATTATGATGAAGATAGAGTGTATGCATCAGATATTAAAAAAGTATTGAATTGGTACAACATGCTTCAAGCAAAAGGAATGGTTTCTAAAGAAGAACCAAAAGTTGAAAACGCTGAATCTGTAAAAGAACAAGTAGTTGAAGAAGTAAAGGCTAAAAATGAAACTGCTGAAAAACCAAAAGCTAAAGCAAAAAAATAGTTAATTACTTTTTTATAAATATAAATCCTATTGCAATAGTATTGTGATAGGATTTTTTATTTTTACTAAAATAAAAGATATGAATTCAAAACAACAACAACTCGATGCTTTCAATAGATTATTAGATATTATGGACGATTTACGTGATAAATGTCCTTGGGATAAAAAGCAAACTATCGAAAGCCTTCGTCATTTAACTATAGAAGAAACCTACGAATTGGGAGATGCAATTCTAAATAATGATTTGCAAGAAGTTAAAAAAGAGCTTGGTGATTTGTTATTACACATAGTTTTTTATGCCAAAATCGGAAGCGAAACAAATGATTTTGACATGGCAGATGTTTGTAATGAAATTTGTGATAAACTAATACATCGTCATCCACATATTTATGGTGATGTTGAAGTTGCCGATGAAGAAGAAGTAAAGCAAAATTGGGAAAAACTCAAACTTAAAGAAGGAAAAAAATCGGTTTTAGAGGGTGTTCCAAAAGGATTACCAGCATTAGTTAAAGCTTCAAGAATTCAAGATAAAGTTAAAGGAGTAGGATTTGATTGGGAAGAACCGCATCAAGTTTGGGATAAAGTACAAGAAGAATTGCAAGAACTTCAAGTCGAAGTAAAAGAAGGAAATCAAGATAAAATTGAAGCCGAGTTTGGAGATGTTTTATTTTCAATGATAAATTATGCAAGATTCTTGAAAGTAAATCCAGAAGATGCTCTTGAACGAACCAATAAAAAATTCATTAAGCGTTTTCAATATTTAGAAAGCAAAGCTGGCGAACTCGGAAAACCATTAATGGATATGACATTAGCAGAAATGGATGTTTTTTGGAACGAGGCGAAGAAGTTGTAACTGCAATATTTTATAATTCATTTGATTATTTAAAAATACTTATATTTGAAAACTAACCAACCAAAAACTAACCAATGTCAGAATTAAAACACGAATTAAAACGTTCCTTAGGATTAATTGATGCCACAAGTATTGTTGCAGGTTCCATGATTGGATCTGGAATATTTATAGTTACAACCCAAATGGCAAAAGATGTTGGATCGGCTGCATGGATTTTGGTGATTTGGTTAGTTACTGGATTGCTTACAATGAGCGCTGCATTGAGTTATGGCGAATTAGCAGGAATGATGCCAAATGCAGGTGGACAATTTGTGTACATCCAACGTGCTTATGGGAAATTAGCTTCATTTCTATATGGTTGGACCGTTTTTACTGTGATTCAAACAGGTGTAATTGCTGCTGTTGCAGTTGCTTTTGCCAAGTATTCGGCAGTATTTTTCCCGGTTTTAGATACCGAACTTATAAAAATTGGCGATAGTTTCGTTTTTACCAATAAGCAAGTTTTAGCCATGGCTAGTATATTATTATTAACTTACATAAATACTAGAGGAGTTAAAACAGGTAAATCCATTCAATTATTTTTTACTTCAACCAAATTGATTGCTCTTTTTGCATTAATTATTTTAGGATTGTATGTTGGATTAAAAACAGATGTTTTATCTAACAATTTTGCCAATATGTGGGATGCCTCAAAAACCATAGTAAATCCAGACGGAAGTATTACTGTTACAAAATTAGTCGGAATAGGTTTAATAGGAGCAATGGGTGCAACAATTATAAACTCACTTTTTTCAAGTGATGCCTGGAACAATGTAACTTTTATTGCTGGCGAAATTAAAGATCCCAAAAAGAACATTCCACGAAGTTTGTTTTTAGGAACTTTAATTGTAACTATCATTTACATTTTAGCCAACGTAGCTTATTTGGCTTTACTTCCAATAAATGGAACTCCTGATTCAGGAAGTGTTTTAGGAAACGGAATCATGTTTGCCAGCGAAGATAGAGTAGGAACTGCTGCAGCCAATATGATTATGGGAAATATTGGTGTTTTTGTAATGGCTGGATTGATTATGATTTCAACTTTTGGATGTAATTCAGGCTTAATTTTATCTGGTGGAAGATTGTTTTATGCTATGGCAAAAGACAACTTGTTTTTTAAAGCAGCAGGTGATTTAAACGATAAAGATGCGCCTGCAAGAGCACTTTGGTTGCAATGTTTATGGGCTTGTATACTATGTATTTCAGGTAAATATGGCGATTTACTTACTTATGCCACATTTGCATCACTTTTGTTTTATATACTAACTATCTATGGAATTTTTATTTTAAGAAAAAATGAACCTAATGCTGAGCGTCCTTACAAAGCATTTGGTTATCCAATAATTCCAATTTTGTATATTGTTGTAACCGCTTTAATTTGTATTTCTTTATTGATTTATGATACTAAAAGTACAGGCTTAGGACTTTTTATAGTTGGATTAGGAATTCCAGTATATTATCTATTTTTGAATAAAAAAGAGTAAAATGGAGTTACCTTATTATGCAGTTATTTTCACATCAAAACGAACTTCTGTTGATGAAAATTATTCTGAAATGGCTGTTAAAATGATTGAATTAGCGCAGCTGCAAGAGGGTTTTCTTGGTGTTGAATCTGCCAGGAATGAGATTGGTATAACTGTTTCCTATTGGAAAACGCTAGAAGATATTAAGAATTGGAAACAAAATCTAGACCATCTTGATGCCCAAAAATTAGGCGTTTCAAAATGGTATGAAAATTATACAGTTAGAATAGCTTTGGTAGAAAAAGAATATAGTTTTGAAAAATAACTATTCAGCCATTCTTTTTAATTTATTTCTATCAATAATAGCGATTTTCTTTCCAATTAATTCAATCAATCCAATTTTGTTAAATTCAGAAAGTAATCTTATACAACTTTCGGTCGCAGTTCCAATCATTCCGGCAAGTTCCTCTCTTGATAATTGTATATGAAGGGAACCATCATCATTTTTACCAAAAGTATCTTCCAATTCTAATAATGTTTCTGCCAGACGCTCTTTTACACTTTTTTGCGCTAAAGAAACCATATGATCATCAGCATCTTTCAAGTCACCACAAACACTTTTCATCATATTCATAGAAAATTGATTATTTTCGTTAAAGAACTCCATAATCTCCTTTTTCGGAATAAAACATACTTCCATATCTTCAAGTGCAACAGCACTTAAATTAGTAGGTTCTTCACTTATTAAGGAACGTTGACCCAATAATTCGCCTGGTTTTACCAATTTTACAATTTGATCTTTACCATTGGCACTCAACTTTGTAAGCTTACAAACGCCATCTTTAATACAGAAAATACCATTAGTAGTTTCTCCTTCTTCAAAAATCGGTTCTCCTTTTTTAATAATGTAAGAGGTCTTACATTCTGCCATTTTAAGAAGTTCTTCTTTATTTAATGCCTTAAGCGAGCTAAATTGTCTAACGATACATTGTTCACATTTACTCATTGGAGATAGTTTTATTGATTTACAAAAATAGTGAATGTATGACAATTATCATATTTTAATTTTAACTATTGTTCCACCTTTGTCTCAGGTAAAATGAGCAAATTTATGGACACAAAAAATTGTTTCCATTGTGGTAATGAAATTATAAAAAAAGACGAAGTTCTATTTGATGAAAAAAGTTTCTGTTGTAATGGTTGTAAGACTGTTTATGAGATTTTTAGTCAGAACGATATGTCTTGTTATTATGATTTTCAAGCATCTCCTGGTGCAACACCACTGGATATTAAAGGTAAATATGATTTTTTAGACAATGAAGAAATTGTTACTAAACTTCTCGAGTTTCAAGAGGATGCAACCGCTATTGTTTCACTCTACATTCCTCATATACACTGTAGTTCGTGTATTTGGATTTTGGAAAATCTACAAAAGCTTCAATCAGGAATAAGTACTTCTCAAGTTAATTTTGGTGAAAAGAAAGTTAGAATTAATTTCAATTCTGAAAAAACTTCGCTAAAGCAAATCGTAGAAATGTTAAGTTCTATTGGATATGAGCCATACATTTCGTTAGAAAATTTTGATGAAGGAAAAAAGAAAGTAGATCGAACCTTAATCTATAAAATAGGAGTAGCATTTTTCTGTTTCGGAAATATCATGCTACTATCCTTTCCCGAATATTTTGAAGTAGAAGAATTTTGGATTAATCAATACCGTGGATTTTTCCGATGGTTGATTTTTGCACTTTCACTTCCTACATTTATTTATTCTGCAAGCGGATATTATGTTTCTGCATGGAAAAGTATAAAATCAGGGCTTTTAAATATCGATATTCCTATTGCTTTGGGAATTGTGGTAATGTTTATTCGAAGTACTGTCGATATTGTATTTGATTACGGACAAGGCTTCTTCGATAGTATGTGTGGCTTGATTTTCTTCATGTTAATGGGAAAATTATTTCAGATAAAAACTTACGACTTTCTTTCTTTTGAACGTGATTATAAATCCTATTTCCCAATCGCAGTTACTAGAGTTGCATCTAATGGTAGCGAAGAATCGGTTCAAGTTTATGATATTGTAAAAGGTGACAGATTATTAATCCGAAATCAAGAATTACTTCCGGTAGACGGAATTTTAATTTCACCAAAAGCATCTATCGATTATAGTTTTGTGACAGGTGAAGCAGTTGCCATTGAAAAAAAATCAGGCGATAAAGTTTTTGCAGGAGGAAAGCAGTTGGGAAAAGTAATCGAAATGGAGGTGCTTTTTTCTGTGTCCAATAGTTATTTGACCCAATTATGGAGTAATGATGTTTTTCAGAAAAGAGTCGAACAACAACATAAAACCATTACCGATAAAATCAGTCGTTATTTCACTCCTGCTTTGTTAGGATTGTCTATTGTGTCCTTTTTATACTGGGTTTTTATTGATGTTACCACAGCTTTTAATGTCTTTACAGCTATTCTAATTGTGGCTTGTCCATGTGCTTTAGCTTTAACAGCACCTTTCACAATGGGAAATGTTTTACGAATTCTTGGAAACAGAAAATTCTACTTAAAAAATGCATTGGTTGTAGAACAATTAGCTAAAGTTGATAGTATCGTTTTTGACAAAACAGGAACCATCACAACCAATGAAAAAACGGCAATTACTTACGAAGGTTCCGAATTGAATTCCGCAGAATTGAGATTGTTAAAAAACGTTTTACGTGGTTCTAATCATCCATTGAGTAGAAGATTGTACGATTTTATTCCGAATCAAGAAAAGTTAGATACTACAAGTTTTGAAGAAATCATTGGAAAAGGAATTTTTGCTGAAATTGAAGGAGTTAAAGTAAAATTAGGTTCGTCTCAGTTCTTAAAAACCATGACAGAAAACACACATAAAAAAACCAAAGTACATGTGGAGTTTAATGGAGTTTATAAAGGAAGTTATGTTTTTAATAATCAATACAGAGAAGGTTTAGAGTTGTTATTTGAAAAATTATCGAAAAGATATAATCTAATAGTTTTATCAGGCGATAATGATGGTGAGCGTAAAATTTTGGAAAAAATGTTGCCATCTAATACCTCTTTAGTTTTCAATCAAAAGCCTGAACAAAAATTACAATACATAGAAAGTTTACAAAAAGAAGGTAAAAATGTAATGATGATAGGAGATGGACTAAATGATGCAGGAGCTTTAGCACAAAGTAACGTTGGAATCTCAATTTCAGAAAATGTAAATGTCTTTTCACCTGCCTGTGACGGAATTTTAGACGCATCCCAGTTCAATAAAATAGCTTTTTTTATGAATTATTCCAAAAATACTATGAAGACAATTTACATGAGTTTTGGTTTGTCTTTATTGTATAATGCTGTAGGATTGAGTTATGCAGTTTCAGGAAATCTGTCTCCAATAGTTGCCGCTATTATAATGCCGTTGAGTACCATCACAATTGTGAGTTTTGTAACAATTGTGACAAATATATACGCAAGAAGCAAGTAATTTTAACAAAAAAATAAGTATGATAAATATCATATTTTATAAATAAAGGGTAAAGTAATTTTGTTAACACAAATTTAAGGTATGAGTGTCATTTATATATTAATCACAGTAAGTATTACGGTTGCTATATTTTTCTTGGTTGCTTTTATTAAAGCAGTAAAATCAGGACAATATGACGATGATTATACACCATCAGTCAGAATGCTTTTTGACGATGAACTTCTCAAAGAAACTAATAAAAAACAAATACAAATAACAGACGAAAAACAATTATAATTATGGACAAACAACAATTTTATTACGACAACAAAATTGTAAGAAACTTTCTCTATGCCTCAATAGCATTCGGTGTCATTGGGATGTTAGTAGGGCTTTTAGTTGCTTTCTTATATTTATTTCCGCATTTAACTGATGGAATACCTTGGTTAAGTTATGGTAGATTAAGACCACTTCATACAAATGCAGTAATTTTTGCATTTGTTGGAAATGGTGTTTTTGCTGGATCTTATTATTCTATGCAAAGACTTTTAAAAGCAAGAATGTATAGTGATTTCTTAAGTAA
Organism: Flavobacterium chungnamense; assembly: GCF_039539165.1. NCBI lineage: Bacteria > Pseudomonadati > Bacteroidota > Flavobacteriia > Flavobacteriales > Flavobacteriaceae > Flavobacterium > Flavobacterium chungnamense. Next base: position 68,915 of record NZ_BAABCS010000014.1, on the reverse strand, counting down.
GTTAAATTTTTGGGGTTGGCAACTTATTATATTAGGAGCTGCTATTACGCTTCCATTGGGTTATACTTCTTCTAAAGAGTATGCAGAATTAGAATGGCCATTCGATATTGCAATAGCAATTGTTTGGGTTGCATATGGTATAAACATGATTGGAACTATTATTAAAAGAAGAGAAAGACATATATATGTTGCAATATGGTTTTATATTGCCACATTTGTTGCTATTGCGTTGTTACATATTTTTAATAACTTGGAAATTCCGGTAAACTTTACAACTTTAAAAAGTTACTCTGTATACGCTGGTGTTCAAGATGCATTGGTACAATGGTGGTATGGGCATAATGCGGTGGCGTTTTTCTTAACTACACCAATCTTAGGTTTGATGTATTATTTTGTTCCAAAAGCAGCTAATCGTCCAGTATATTCTTATAGATTGTCTATTATTCACTTTTGGTCTTTAATCTTTATTTACATTTGGGCTGGACCTCACCACTTATTATATTCTACATTACCTGATTGGGCTCAAAATCTTGGAGTTGTATTCTCTGTAATGTTAATTGCTCCATCTTGGGGTGGTATGATTAATGGTTTATTAACTTTAAGAGGTGTTTGGGACAAAGTTCGTACAGATGCTGTATTAAAATTCTATGTGGTAGCTATTACTGGTTATGGTATGTCAACTTTTGAAGGACCAATGTTATCTCTTAAAAATGTTAATGCTATTGCTCACTTTACAGATTGGATCGTAGCTCACGTTCACGTAGGTACATTAGCTTGGAATGGATTTTTAACTTTTGGTATGATATATTGGTTAATACCAAGACTAACTAAAACTAATTTATTTTCAGATAAACTTGCTAATTTTCACTTTTGGATTGGTACTTTAGGTATCATTCTTTATACTCTTCCAATGTATGTTGCTGGTTTTACTCAAGCTTCAATGTGGAAACAATTCAATCCCGATGGAACTTTAGTCTATGGAAATTTCCTTGAAACAGTTACTCAAATAATGCCAATGTATTGGATGAGAGCTATAGGAGGAACATTATATTTGATTGGTATTATAGTCTTAGTTTATAATGTTATACAGACTGTTAGACAAGGTTCTCCTGTTGAAAATGAATTGGCGGAAGCTCCAGCTCTTGTTAGAATTAGTCCAAGACAGATGAAAGGTGAAGGATGGCACGCTTGGTTAGAAAGAAAACCAGTACAATTTACATTGTTAACAACATTAGCTGTTGCTGTTGGAGGAATTGTCCAAATTGTTCCAATGTTAGTCGTAAAATCTAATATTCCAACAATTGCTGCAGTAAAACCTTATTCACCATTAGAACTTCAAGGTAGAGATCTTTATATTAGAGAGGGTTGTAATAATTGTCATTCTCAGATGATTCGACCTTTCCGTTCAGAAGTTGAGCGATATGGAGATTATTCTAAATCTGGGGAGTATGTTTATGATCACCCATTCCTTTGGGGATCTAAAAGAACAGGTCCAGACTTGCATAGAGTTGGAGCAAAATACAATGATAACTGGCACTTTAATCATATGTGGGATCCAAGAAGTACTTCACCTGGTTCTATAATGCCAGGATATAAATGGATGTATGATAACAAAGCAATGGACAATTCTTTGATTGAAGATAAAATGAAAGTTATGGTAACTTTAGGTGTTCCTTATTCAGATAGTGATATCAAAAATGCCTTAAAAAGTATTGATGAACAATCGTCTAAGATTGAGAAAAATCTTTATAACGATCCTGATTTTGTTAAGTCATATGAAGATAGTAAGAAAAATGCGGCTGTAAAAGGAGAGGCTTTTGTTCCAATGAAAGATAGAGAAATTGTTGCTTTAATTGCTTATTTGCAAAGATTAGGAACTGACGTAAAAGTTAAAAACAATAACAATTAATTACTATGTTAAAGTTTGTAAAACATAATATGGAGACAATAGATGGGGTTGCAATATATCCCATCATTTCACTGTCAATTTTCTTTGTTGTATTCGTTTCTTTCTTCATATGGGCTATGACTTATAAAAAAGATGAAATTAAGGAATTGAGTGAATTACCACTAAACGATTAATAATTTATAAAAATTTTAAAATGAAAAAATTAATCCCATCATACGTTAGAGTTCCTTTAATTTTTGCTGTAGTTTTTGCTGCATTGGAATTCTTTATTGATTCAGGTGATCAGCCTGCATTTATAAAATACCCTATGGTATCATTATTCTTGGCAGTATTCATGTTTTTATTAATTGCAATTGAAATTGTAGTTAGTGCTGTTGATAAAGTTACTTATCATTTATTAACAGAGGAACAGAAAAAACAAATAGAAGATGTCCAAAAAATACCATTTACTGAAGGTGAGTTTTATCAAGGTTTATTGAGAAAATTAACACGTTCTAAAGATATTGAGCAAGAATCTGATGTATTGTTAGACCATGATTACGATGGCATTCGTGAATTAGATAATGTTTTACCTCCTTGGTGGGTAAATTTATTCTACGCTTGTGTCATTTTTGCTATTGTTTACCTTGTTCGTTTTCATATTGTTGGTGACTACGATCAAAAACAAGAGTTTGAAACTGAGATGGAGGTTGCTAAAGCTGATATAGAAAAGTTTAAAGAAACTTCTCCTGATGTTTTTGATATGGAAAAAGTTACTCAATTAACAGATGCTGCCAGTTTAGCAAAAGGAAAAGAAATTTTCACCAATGTTTGTGTTGCTTGCCATAGAGCTGATGGAGGAGGTCAAATAGGACCAAATCTGACAGATGAATATTGGATATTAGGTGGCGGTATCAAAAATGTTTTTCACACATTAATGGAAGGTGGTAGAGAAGGTAAAGGAATGGTAGCATGGAAAACTAGCATGAAACCTGCAGATTTGCAAAAAGTAGCAAGTTATGTTTTAAGTCTTCAAGGTTCTAAACCTAAAGATCCTAAGCCAACAGAACCCGAAGCAAAAAAATATGTTGAAGAAAACACTACTAAAGATGCTAAAGCTCCAGTTGCTGATAGTACTAAAGTAGATACTAAAGCAGTAGCTGTTAAATAAATCTAATGAAAAGGTTTTGAGCATAATCTCAAAACCTTTTCATCTTAGGGTTGTCAAAATGCAATTGATTTAACCAAAAATAATAATAAAATGTCAAAATTGCCAGACGATAGTTTCAGAGATACAATCTCTACTATTGATGAAGAAGGGAAAAGATCCTACATATTTCCCAAAAAACCTGTAGGAAAGTTTTATGATAAAAGAAAGTTACTAAGTTATTTTTTGTTAGCTTTTTTATTGAGTGCTCCATTTATTAAAATAAATGGTAATCAGTTTATGATGTTCAATGTGATTGAAAGGAGATTTAATATATTTAGCTTTCCTTTTTGGCCTCAAGATTTTCATCTTTTTGTTATTTCTATGATAACTGGAGTTGTTGGTTTAGCTCTTTTTACAGTTGTTTTTGGAAGAATATTTTGTGGTTGGTTTTGTCCTCAAACTATTTTTATGGAAATGGTTTTTAGAAGAATTGAATATTTAATAGATGGTGATAGAGCACAACAAATAAGATTAGCAAAACAAGATTGGGATGCTGAAAAAATAAGAAAGAGAGTAACTAAATGGATTGTCTTTTTTATAATTTCTTTCATTATTGCGAATGTATTTTTGGCATATTTGATAGGTAGTGATAAGTTGATTGAATTTATTAAAGAAGGACCAACAAATAACATAAGTACACTTATTGCTTTATTAATCTTTACTGGTGTTTTCTATTTTATTTATGCATGGTTTAGAGAACAGGTTTGTATAATAGCATGCCCATATGGTAGAATGCAAGGTGTTCTTTTAGATAATAAGTCGATAAATGTTGCTTATGACCACGTAAGAGGCGAAGGTGAAACAGGTAGAGCTAAATTTAATAAAAATGAAGATAGAGCTGCTTTAGGAAAAGGTGATTGTATCGATTGTAAAGTTTGTGTTCATGTTTGTCCAACAGGAATTGATATAAGAAATGGTACTCAATTAGAATGTATTAATTGTACTGCTTGTATCGATGAATGTGATACGATTATGGAGAAAGTTGGTTTGCCAAAAGGACTCATAAGATATGCTAGCGAGGATGAAATCGTAAAGAAAGAGAAGTTCAAACTTACTACAAGAATGAAAGGTTATATTGCAGTTTTAGCTATATTAACTGGAGTTTTAGTAGGTATGTTATTTCTTAGAAATGATGTAGAAGCAACAATTCTTCATTTACCTGGTCAATTGTTTCAGCATAAAGGAGAAAAGCTAAGTAATGTTTACACTTATAAAGTGGTTAATAAGACTGAGCATGGTTTTGATAATGTAACTTTCAAATTGATTGATCCCAAAGGAGAAATTAAATTGGTTGGTTCTCCTTCATTTAAAGTTCCTAGACAAGGTTTAGCTCAAGGTACTTTGTTTATTGAAATTCACCCAGCATTTTTGTCAGGAGATAAAACAGAATTGAAAATAGAAGTGTATAATGATAAAAAACTGATAGAAACAACAACAACCAATTTTATTGGTCCAAGGAATTTCAATTAGAAATAAGATTATAATTATTTTAATAAAATAAAGTTATGAAAATCAATTGGGGAACAGGAATAGTAATTGCATTTGCGCTTTTTATGAGTTTTATCTTATTCTTTGTTTTCAAAGTGCAATCCGATAGTAAATATGACAACGAATTAGTGGTTGAAAAATACTATTTGAAAGAACAAACATTTGAAAAACAAATGGAAAAAGAGCAAAATGCTCACGATATGTCTGAAGCAGTAAAAATTACTACTTCTGAAAATGGAATAATGATAGCATTTCCTGATGGATTTGATATCTCAAAAATAAATGGAAAAGTGTCCTTATACAGACCGTCAAACAAAAAATTAGATTTTGAAATTCCTATTTCATTATCTAGTCCACATTTGCTCATACCTAAAAGTAATTTGGTTGGCGGTCGTTGGGACATTTCTATAGATTGGTCTTATGAAGGCAAAGAATTCTTAAGTAAAGAAACTATTTTATATTAACAAGCGTCATGCTTTACTCAGCTCTTATATTCGGATTGATTAGTAGTTTGCACTGTATTGGTATGTGCGGTCCAATTGCTATGATGTTGCCTGTTGATAGAAGTAATCCAACAAAAAAAGTAATTCAAATAATGCTGTATCAAATAGGAAGATTATCTGCCTATGCATCATTAGGACTTATTTTTGGAATATTGGGTAAAGGATTTTACATGGCTGGTATCCAACAACACATATCAATAATTGTTGGAATTTTAATGATTTTAATTGTATTAATTCCTGAGCGATTGTTCATGAAATATAATTTTTCTAAACCAGTTTATAAGTTACTATCTAATGTAAAAACAAGTTTGGGAAACCAATTTAAAAGAAAATCTCCGGATGCTCTTTTTACCATTGGATTGTTAAACGGATTTCTCCCATGCGGATTGGTTTATGCTGCTCTCTTTGGAGCCATAGCCATGCAAAATGTAACTTTAGGTGTAACCTATATGTTGCTTTATGGATTGGGAACCATACCAATGATGAGTGCTGTAGTTTATATCTCTAATTTCTTATCTATTCCATTACGAAGTAAAATGCAAAAGATAATTCCTTTAGTTACTGTTATTATCGGAACGCTCTTTATTTTAAGGGGATTAGGATTAGATATTGCCTACCTATCACCAAGTAATATGAATTTGTTTGTGCAAGCAAATGCAAATTGTCATAATTAATTAACTAAACACAAACTATTATGGAAAGACATAATTTAATCCACGAGTTTCCTGAATTTCAGGATAAAATCCACCTATTAAAAGTTGAAGATACTCATTTTAGAAAAATATTCGATGAATATCACGAATTAGAACATAGAATTCACAATATCAATACTGGTGAAGAAATTGTAATAGATGAATATGCTCACGAGTTAAAAGCAAAGTTACTAAACCTTAAAGACAAGATTTATTCTTACCTTAATAGATAGTAATTTTTATTTTGGGTTTTAAGTAAAGCACGTTGTTAGACGTGCTTTTTGATTTTGTATTATTGTTCAAACATTTTAAAAGAATCTACTTACAATCAAAGCTAAAATAACTTTCATAATTACTAACTTTTTAATTAGTAAAATATACTAGTTTTATACTAATTTCGTTATCGATTTAATACCAATATTTCAATGTATAAAAAACTCCTTTTTCCGCTAGTTGTGTTGTTATTTTTATCTTGCGAAAGTAAAAAGAAGCATGATGTCATTAAGTCTTTTTGCTATTGGAAAACCGATAGTTATTTTGGACAAGAAGAAGATTCTCTTGCCAAACAAATGAATCTAAAGCACATGTATGTGCGCTTTTTTGATGTCGATTGGAATCCGTATGCAGAAGAAGCCCAACCTGTGGCAACGATTTATAATATTCGAATTACAGATAGTTTAAAAATTACACCAAGTATTTTTATAACTAATGATGTGCTTTTAAATTCGTCAAAACCTCAATTGGATATTTTGTCGGAACGAATAGTTGCTCGTATCAATAAAATAATTGGTAAATATCAAGACGAGAAAGTTAGCACTATCGCATACAAAGTTATGGCTAAAGGATATAAGAATAAAGCTGTATATGATAGTCCAAGTCAAGATTTAATTGATTCTATTTCAAAAGCTGAAAAACCAAAATTCGAAAGAGACATTCAAGAACTTCTTTTTGATTGCGATTGGACCGAATCATCTAAAGAGAATTATTTTTATTTATTAGAAAAATTGAAATCAAAATTTTCTAATTATAAAATTGCTTCAACCATTCGACTTTGGCAATATAAATACTATGAAAAAGCTGGAATACCTCCAGTAGATAAAGGACTTTTAATGTGTTACAACATGACAAATCCAACCGAATATAAAACCAAAAATTCTATCGGTACAAGTGATGAATTAGCAGATTACATCACGCATGATAAATATCCATTAGAATTAGATATTGCTTTGTCTTTGTTTAGTTGGTCCGTTTTATTTCGTGGTGGCGAATTTAAAGGTGTTGTTTCCGATTATCAAGAATTTGAAAAAAGCCCAACAATTTTCAAAAAAACGGATGATAACAAATACACTTTGCAAGATGACATTCAAATAGGAAATTTCTACGCAAGAAATGGTGATGAAATAAAAATTGAAAAAATTTCAGATAAAGAAATTGACGATATGATTGATATAATTAAAGATAAAGTAAAGATTTCAAACACTACTAAAGTTACCTTCTTTTCATTCGATAAAAAATACATAAACGATTATGGAGTTCAAAACATATCCAAGTATTATGAAAGTTTTTAGTTCTTTTTTTCTGTTATTTAGTATTCAAGTTTTTGCTTGTGGATGGAGTGAAACTCCTGAAACAACTCGTTTAGCGTTATTTCGTGCCGAGCGAATTAATAATATTAAGTTAAGACCATTTTGCTATTCTGCCGATTATTATATGTCTGTAAAAGAAGGAAAAAATGCCGATCAAATTAGAAATTGTAAAGAATGGCAAGCCAAACTTGGTAACCAAATTTCTATTGATGACATTTATGAAATTCTTTACAATACTGAATCTGAAAAGTTTGAAAATGCCTCTAAATCTAAAGTTTTACAAAATGTATTTAAAGACAATTCCTTTATTGAAGCATTGGCTTTACCAAAGAACAAATTGTTTTTTGAGTATATTTCATTAGCCAAAAAGATTGAATATAACAATTTAGGCAGAAATAAATGGGAATCTTGGGATGATATTCAAGTAGATTATTATCATGAAAAATCTAAAGTGAAAGCGGTAATTTCAAATTTCAAAAATAAATTGCAATCTACTAAAGACGCTTTTCTAATTAAAAGATATGCATTTTTATTGTTGCGATATGATTTTTACAACAATGGAACTTCTAAAGAAATTGAAGAGTTGTATCAAAAGTATTTTACTTCTAAAGACAATTCTATTTTGAATCCTTGGGCAATGCATTATTTTGCTATGTCTATAGAAGATAAAGCATTAAGAAATTATTATTTAAGTAAAGTCTTTGTTTCATGTGATGAAAAAGCATTTGCTGTAATGCTAAATTTTGATGATAAAATCATTGAAGAAACATTAAAATATGCTAAAAACGATTTTGAAAAAGGAATAATTTTGGCATTAAAATGCATGAGAAATCCATCACCAGCTTTAAAAGACTTGAAGGAAATTCAACAATTAATTCCTCAAAGTGAGTATTTTAGTTTTCTTGTTGGAAGAGAAATCAACAAATTAGAAGATTGGATTTTTACTCCAAAATATACCGAAAATTCTCCATCAGTGGTTTTTGAAACTCAAGATTGGTATACCGATTATGAAAAAGCCAAAAAAGTAAACGAAATTAAAGATTTAGCTTACTTAAACGAGCTGAAAGAGTTTTTAATTGTAATTCAATCCCAAGCTGTTGGTGAGCAAAAAGATTTTTACAACACAGCCATATCACAATTATGTTTTATAAACGATGAAATAGATCTAGGCAAGCAATATTCCGATAAAATTTCTGCCAATGCGAATGCTAGTATTCTACTTCAAAAGCATATTCAATTGGCTTTAATAGCTCTAAAACAAGTAAATATCTCTGATGAAAAAACGAAACAAATTCTATTCGAAAGTTTCAATGCTATTGAAGATATTGTAGAAAATGATGCCACACTTTTTAAAAGTATGTATTCTCTATATCGCATTGCAAGTAAACAATATTTAGATAAAAAAGATGCTGCAACTGCGGGTTTATTGTTTTTAAAATCAGAAAACAAGAAGACATATTCAGATAATTTTGGTGGATATTATAGCTATTATGAAGACCAATACTACTATTATTACATAGGTTATTTCGAGCGTTTTGCAAAAGAAAAAGATATTGATAACCTGATGGGATTAATTCAAAAAGATAACAAAACGCCTTTTGAAAAATACATTTGCTCTGGTACAACATATCAAGATATTAATGCCTACAAAGATGTAAAAGGAACGCTTGCTTTTAGAAATAATAATCTAGAATTAGCTCAAAAAACTTTTGCTGAAATTCCGAAAGAGTTCTATGAAAAAAATTATGAATTTAAATACTATTTAAATGAAAATCCTTTCATTCCAAAGGTTTTAGTTTATGGAACAAAGGAAAGAAAATATGATTATAAATTTGACAAAGCCAATTTTGTAGCTACATTAATTAAGTTGAAAAAACAAAATACTGCCGAAAGCAATTTGAAATTAGCTCATGCTTATTACAATGTGTCTTCAGTTGGAAACGCTTGGATGATGACAGCTTATGGTTTGTCTTCGGGTGAATATAGTTTTGCAGATTATGTTTTTGGTGGCAATAGAGTAGATAAAGAAGTAACATTTCAAAATGGGAATTTCTACAATCTTGAAATGGCAAGTCAATACTATCAAAAAGCATTGCAGTTAGCTAAAAATAAAGAGATAAAAGCAATGGCAAGTTTAATGATTTTTGAATGTGATTTAACCAAGCATTATTCCTTCGCACAACCTTATGAGGAAAATCCGAAGCCATTTATTGCAGGAATTGAAATTAAAAATTTCTTAACTATTTATAAGAATACTAAAACTTACCAACAATACAATTGTCCATTATTAGAACAGTTTATAAAGTAATTTAAAAAAAAATAAGGGAATTAAAATCAATTTTTTAATTCCCTTATTTTATTATAATTTTGATAATCATACAGTCATTGAAAATAATTCTGTTTGTGGTGCATTTCTTTTTAAGCGTAAATCAAAAGCCATACAAATGTTTCTCACAAATGGTTTACCTTTTTCTGTAACTTGTATTGATTGGCTTGTAATTTTTACCAAACCATCAGTTTCTATTTCATGAAGTTGATTGATGATTTCAGGTAATTCAGGAAAAAAGTCACTATCATTTTTCCATGAAGTTTCAAATTGGCACATCAAATTTAGAATGTGTTTTCTAATAATTAAATCTTCATCAGTTAGAATATGACCACGAAAAACAGGCAATTCATTAGCATCTAGTCTTTTGTAATAGTCTTCAATAGTTTTCTCATTTTGAGCAAAACTATACCAACTATCGCTTATAGAAGAAACACCAAGTCCAATCATCAATTGTGTTTTAGAAGATGTGTATCCCATAAAATTGCGATGTAAATTTCCTTTTTGAAAAGAATCATACATGCTGTCGGTTTCTAAAGCAAAATGATCCATCCCAATTTCATGATAATTATTCTGTGATAATCGATTTTTTCCTGCTTCATACAATTGACGTTTTTCATCGTCTTTTGGTAAATCTTCACCTTTAAATCCGCGTTGTCCGTTACCTTTTATCCATGGCACATGAGCATAACTATAAAAAGCCAATCTATCAGGTGATAATGATTTGGTTTTATCAATCGTATCAATTACATCATTCAAAGTTTGAAATGGTAATCCAAATATTAAATCGTGACCAATGGAAGTATAACCAATTTCTTTGGCCCAAAAAGTAACTTTCGCCACATTATGAAACGGTTGAATTCTATGAATGGCCGTTTGAACTTTACTAGAATAATCTTGCACACCAAAACTAACTCTTCTAAATCCTAAATCATAAAGTGATTGTAAATGTCTTCTTGTGTTGTTATTTGGATGACCTTCGAAACTAAATTCGTGTTCTTTTGCTTTGACAGCACGAGTGAAAATTCCGTTGATTAAAGCTTCTAAATTTTCTGGTGAGAAGAAAGTAGGTGTTCCGCCACCAAGATGAATTTCTTTGATAATGGGTTTATTTGGTAACAAATCGCAATATAAATTCCATTCTTTTAAAACAGCTAAAATATAAGGATTTTCAACTTCGTGGTTCTTTGTTATTCGTTTATTGCAGCCACAAAAGGTGCACATGCTTTCGCAAAAAGGCAAATGAATATATAAGCTAATACCTTCAGCAGCATTAGATTCGTTGAATGATTTTATAAAAGTACTTTTCCATTGTTCCAATGAAAATAAATTTTCTTCCCAATAAGGAACCGTCGGATAACTAGTATATCTTGGCCCAGGAACATTATATTTTTGAATTAAGGAAATTGACATGATGGTCTACTTTTAAGTTTCAAAAGTAACCTGATAAGTATTATAAAAAAATGATAATTGTCATATGGGAAAGAACAGAAAATAGAAATGAGAAGAGATATTTTATTTTGTGTAAAAAAAGAAATAAAAAAAACTACCTAAGTAGTTTTTTAATTTTATGATTAACAGTTATTCAGCTCGTGTACCATTTCGTTGGTTATAGACGGAAATTTGGAAAATCTCTATATTCTAAATGCTGTTGCGCCAACTTGGCAAATCATAATTGAAGTTTTAATTTTCAATTACCAAAGTTAGTTTAAGAATTGACAACATATTTTACATTATAAATTGTTATTGTTGTAAATTATAATTGAGCTATAAAAAAAGCTCACCGATTAAAGTGAGCTTTCGTTTTATTTATTCAAATTTCTAATTTGTTTCAACTTATCTTTCCAAGAAACTAAATCTTCTTTATGTCGTTCAATTGTTTTTCTAACTTCAGTTACAATTGAATTTTCTTTCTTAGCATTCTTAGTGTTTTGGAAGAACTGAATGTTGTTTTCTAATTGGAAAATTTCATTTTGAACTTCATCAATTTTTCTCATTATGAAGATTCTTTCATTATCCAATTTTCTACTGTCTTCAGAACCTGCGATGTTATCCAAACGATTAGCAAAACGCAATTGCTCGCTTTCTTTTTTGCTTGAACTTAATTTTTCAAACAAAGCATCTAGAATTTTATTGAATTTTCCTTCTACATGTCTTCTGTTAAAAGGAACTCTTCCAATAGATTTCCATGCTTCAATGTGCGCTTTTATGGCATCCAAATCGGTTTTGTGATCGCCAACTAATTCAAAAGAACGCAATGTTTCTAAATATTCTTTTTTCTTTTCAAAAGCAGCAACTTCTTCAGCATTTTCTTCTTTTTTACTGTCTTTCAAACGCTCAAAATAATGATTACAAGCCGCTTTAAATTCATCCCAAAGTTTATCAGAAAACTTTCTTGGTACGTGTCCAACTTGTTTCCAATCTTCTTGAATTTGCTTCATTAAAGGCGTTGTAGCAGCAAAATCTTCGCTTTCTTTCAATTCGTTCGCTCTATCAACAAGTGCTTGTTTTTTACTTAAATTATCGTTTTGATCTTTCTTAATGTCTTTGTAGAAAGAGTTTTTCAAAACATTAAAATCACGAACTGCATTTTTAAATTTTGCCCAAGTTGCTTCATTTACTTCATTAGGAACTTTTCCTGTAGCAAAGAATTGATTTCTTAATGCTTCCACTTTTACAATTTGGTTCAACCAAGCTTGGTGTGAATCTACTTTCTCTTGAGCTAAAATTTCAAGTTGAGCAATGATTTCGTTTTTCTTTTCAAGGTTATCGGTTTCTTTTGCTCTAAAACTTTCGTAAAAAGTTTCGCGTTTGTCGTGCATTTGTTTGGTCAATTCACTGAATTGTTTCCATAATTCTTCACGATTTTCTCTAGAAACTGGTCCGATATCTTCTTTCCAAATACGGTGTAAATCTTGCAATTCACGGAACGATTTGTTGATGTCAGTTTCATTAATTAATTCACCAACACGAGCTATAATTTTGTTTTTTAATTCTAAATTATGTTTGAATTCTTGATCACGTGCATCTCTATCTAAGTGCAAGAAATCGTAAAAATTCTCAATGTGAAAATGATAATTATTCCAAACGTGATTGTATTTATCTTTTGGAATTGGTCCAGCATTTTTCCAACGTTCTCTAATATCATTTAACTGTTTTAGAGCATTGGCAATATTTCCTGTCGAATTGTTTACCAAGTTTTTTAACTCTTCTACAATCGTCATTCTGTTTTCTAAATTCGCTTTCAAATTGTTTTGAAGCGATTTAAAATGTACATTTTTCTTATCTCTGTATTGATTGTATAATGAATCGAATTTTGTTTTTAATGGAAAACTATAATGAAAATCCTCAGTAGTATCTGGATTTTCAGCGTGAAATTCATCTTTCTTTTCATCCATAAAGTGATGAAATTTAGACAAAAATGCTTTTTTAACTTCTTCAACATGTTCGCGAACCGACATTACTTGGTCAGTGGCAACAAGTGTTTCCAACTCTTCGACCAATTTTTCCATTGGCAAAGCTTCGTAGTCTTGCAACGGAATATCATAACGACCTTTTACTGTTTCATCTTCGCTTTCTTCTGCATTCGCATTGGCAATAGCATTAATTGCAAAATCATTTGCATCTTCTAAAACCATAGAATCGTCAGCAACTTGTTCGTCTGTTAATTCAATAACATTTTCAACAATCTCTTCATTTGTGTTCTCGATTGTAGGAACTTCTTCAGGTGTTTCTGTAATTTGTTCACCTACAAGGTCTTCAACTTCTAAAACTGTTTCTTGTTCATTTTCAGCTACTAATGGCGCTTCAACTTCGGTATCAGGAACCAATTCAACTGCATTTTCAATAGCTTCTGCAATTGCTTCAACTTCTTGATTTTCAGTTTGAATAGCTTCTTGAGAGGCATTGTTTACGTTTCCATCTGTCTCGTTTTCGTTAACTGACAGGTTATCATTCTTTTCTTCTAACATTTGCTTAAATGTGTAAGGTTATACAATATTTTCCTTTTTGGAGGGCGAAAGGTAGTAAAGTAGCATCAAAAATCAAAGAAAATCAATGGTTTCTGTTGGTTTTATTTCAAAAAAATAAATTTTAAATGATATTATTTTTCATTTGAAGTGGAAAAAAACTCAATTTCTTTTTTAGAATTTTTTGTGTCAAATGGATGGTTCCAATTATAACATTTATCCTCAAACGGACCGAAAAGGAATGATAGAATTGAAATTATTCCAAAAGTCATGATAATGAAGTTACTAATTTTCCTTACCATTTTGGGAATTTCAATTTTGTTAAGAAGTATGATAATTAAATAGAAGGACACTATTCCAACAATCAAATTACCAAATAATCCAAGTAAATAAACATTTTGTTCCATAGAGTTTACCCAAGGAACACTTGTTTTACAAATAAGTGGAAACCCAAATAAATTTGGTTCATGTTCGTGGTGGTTTTCTAAAATTGTTCGGAAAGTAATAACATTAAATTCAATAACAAATGAAGTAATGAAAAACGAAAGAAGTAGATGATATCTGTTGATTTTCATACTTATTTATTCCAAATGGTCCAAGCTTTTTCAGCTTGAAAAACCAACATTTCGTAGCCGTTTTTAATAGTTGCGCCTTTTTTCTTGGCTTTCTTTAAAAACTGCGTTTCTTCAGGATTGTAAATTAAGTCAATAGCAATGTGCTTTTCTGTAAAAAACTCATACGGAATTGGTGGAAATTCCTTTGTGTTTGGACTGGTTCCAAGTGGTGTGCAATTGATTATTATTTGATAATTATCAAATGTTGTGGTATTTACTCTGTTGTAATCAATAGCATTTTCAGTTGCTTCTCTTGAAACAAAAGTATAAAAAATTCCGAGTTTATCTAAAGCAAACGCAACTGCTTTTGAAGCACCGCCAGTTCCAAGAATTAATGCTTTTTTATGATGTAGTTGGAGTAGTGGTTCTAATGCTTTTTTAAAACCATACCAATCAGAATTATAACCTTTTAGATTTCCTTTTTTGGTAAAACGTATCACATTCACTGCTCCAATTCTGAACGCTTTATCCGACATGGTGTCAAGAAATGGAATAATTGCTTCTTTGTAAGGTATAGTTACGTTTAAACCTTTTAAATCTGGATTATTTTTCAATATATTCGGAAATTCTTCAATACTTGCAATATCAAAATTCTCATAAGTACAATCATCAAAAAGTTCTTTTGAAAATTTTTCTGTAAAGTATTTTTTTGAAAAGGAGTAGGAAATGTCTTTTCCAATTAATCCGAATTTTTTATTGGTTTCCAAGGTTATTTTAATTTAAAAAACCATTAAGAAATTTAAGTAATTAAGTAAAAATGCTTAATGTTTCTTAAATACCTTAATGGCTTGTTTGCAATAGTATTGTTTTTATTTATAGTGCTTTTTAATCAAACTCTGAACTTTTTTGATAGTCCAAACAGTTGGAAATAATTCTTCTATTAAAGTATGATTATTGAAGTTCAAACGCAAAGCATTACTCAAATGAAATGTTCCTTTTTCGGTATCATTTAGCATAAAATAAAATCCTGCCAAACGGTATTCAATTTGATACTCTTCAGGGAAAAATTCGGTAGCTTGCAGCGATGTCATAACAGCAGAATCAAATTCACCTAAAAACTGCAAAATATCAACCCAAAACAACCAAGTGTCTAAATGGTCATCACCAAACTCAATCGCTTTTCTAAAACCAAGTTCGGCTTCTTCATAGAAATTCATGGCTTCATTTATTGTTGCAAAACGTTTCCAATAAGCACGATTTTGGTCGTCAATGGCTAAAGCTTTATTTACATAAAACAAAGCTTTTTGATAATTTTTCTGACGCACATAAAAATCAGTAATTGCAATCCAACCTTTGTCTAATAAAGGATCTTCGTGAACTGTTTTGTTGAAATATTTTAATGCTTCCGCTTTATTACCTAATTTTTCGTGACATTTTCCAATGCGTAGCAAGGCATAAGAAGTTGGATCATTTAAATCAATGGTTCTTTGGTAGTTTTCAATTGCTTCTTCGTAACGCTTAAGTCGTTCTAGCGCTTTACCATTTTCCATGAAAGCACCCATAAATTCTTCGTCAATATATGTTGCATATTCAAAAGCACGCACGGCATTTACATAATCTTTCAGTCCATAATACAAGCGACCTTTTTGATGCCAAGCAATTTCTGAATAAGGATTTCTATCAATGTAGGTTTTAAGATATTCAATGGCTTCCGCATTTTGATCTAAAAATTCGTAGCAATAAACCACATTATAAAGTGCCGATTGGTCTTCAATATCTACTTCTAAACAACTTTTAAAATTCTCTTTTGCCTTTTCAAGGTTGTCCATAAACAGATATTCCATACCAATTAGGTTATAAACATCGGCTAAATCTTCGGTATATTTTAAAGCTTCTTGAAGGAGTTCAACCGCTTTTACGTGGTTATCTCTCTTAGAATATATATTAGCTTTTTGGATAAAAATTTCTTCGTTCGTTGGCTCTATTGCATACAATTCGTTAAGCATCTTTTCAGCTATTTCGAGTTTGTCATCATACACCAACATTTCTACTTGAACTAGCTTTAAACCAGTCGATTTAGGATGTTGTTCAAGTCCTAATTTTAAAGCTTTTTTAGCTAAATTAGCTTTGCCCATATCAAGATAATGAAGAATAATTTCTTCAAATTCTTCTGAATCAAAAAAGAAAACTTTATTGGTTTTCAACATGGATTCAAACTTCGATAAGGATAGATTGTAGTCTTCTTCGTCGTGATCCAAATGCATAGCTTTTTGTTTAAAATTATCCTTAATAAAAGTAGTTAACTAATATCGTTATTTAAGGAAAACTGATTTTTGTTTTGAACAATTTAATTAACAGAAAAAATGTTTCAGATTTTAACTATTGATTTTTTTGAATATCATCCATAACCTCCAAAATAATTTTGCAACCTTCTCTAATTTCTTCTTCAGAAATGGTTAATGGTGGCGTAATTCGGATGGCTTTTCCTTCAAACAATAACCAAAACAGAATCAATCCTTTGTCTTGACAACGCAAAATTACCTGATTTGTTATTTCTTCATCAGATGTCATTGCGGCTAGCATCAATCCTTTTCCTCTAACTTCTTGTATCAAAGGATGTACCAAAAGTGCTCTAAAAAGTTTTTCTTTTTCTAAAGATTGTTTGGCGTAGTCTTTTTCTAAAACTTCTTGTAGTGTTGCCAAACAAGCGGCAGCAATTACAGGATGACCACCAAAAGTTGTAATATGTCCTAATTTAGGATCGTGACTTAATAAATCCATGTGTTTTTCGTTGGCGATGAAACCACCAACTGGCATTCCGCCAGCCATTCCTTTTCCGATAATCACCACATCTGGAACGACATTGTAGTTTTCAAATCCAAATAATTTTCCAGTTCTTCCAAAACCAGGTTGGATTTCGTCTACAATCATTAAAGCTCCAACTTCTTCACAACGTTTTTTAACTTTAGCCAAAAAATCATTTTGAGGTTGAATGAAACCAGCGCCACCTTGAATACTTTCGAGAATTATTCCAGCAGTTTTGGTCGTTATTTTTTGTAAATCATCTTCATTATTAAAAGTGATGAAATCAACATCGGGAATTAACGGACGAAAAACTTGTTTGCGTTCTTCAAATCCCATGACGCTCATCGAACCCATCGTATTTCCGTGATAAGCATTGTGACACGAAATCAATTGACTTCTTCCTGTAACACGTCTAACGAGTTTTAACGCACCTTCACAAGCTTCTGTACCTGAATTTACTAAATAAACTTTATTGAGTTCTTTGGGTAAATTTTCAACTAATAATTTGCAATATTGAACCGCTGGACTTTGAGAATATTCGCCATAAACCATTACATGTGAATATTTGTCCAATTGATCTTTTATAGCTTGATTTACACGTGGATGTTGATGACCAAGCGAGCAAGCCGAAACTCCAGCAACAAAATCTAAATATTTTTTATTGTTAGTATCGTAAATATAAGAACCAATTGCATGCGAAACCTCCATTCCTAATGGATAAGGTGATGTTTGTGCTTGGTATTTTAAAAAATCGTTCAATTTAATATTGGTATAAAGTCAATTTTTTATTGACTAATTTATCTTTGGCAAATTTATGAAATTAGAGTAAGCACAAATGTTTATTAAGATTTTTTTATTAGTAGTTTGAAATGATTTTCAAATTTTTATATTTGTTGAATCATGTTACGTAAATAGTACTCATTATGAAGAAAGTCTTATTGTTCGCTTTGATTGGATTATCACTAACTGTCAATGCTCAAAATAAAAAAAGTAAATCAACCGCCAAAAATAAAAAAGTTACCATTGTGGATAATAAAAAAGTGACTCCAGTAGAGAAAAAGAAAGTTGTATATCAGGTTTTTACAAGATTGTTTGGAAATACAAATACAGCCAATAAACCTTGGGGAACAATAGAAGAAAATGGAGTAGGGAAGTTTAACGACTTTACTGACAAAGCTTTGCAAGAAATTAAAGGTCTTGGAGTTACGCATATTTGGTACACAGGAGTTCCACACCATGCTTTGGTGAGAGATTACACCAATATTGGAATTTCAAATGATGATCCAGAAGTAGTTAAAGGTAGAGCTGGTTCACCTTATGCTGTTAAAGATTATTATAATGTAAACCCAGATTTGGCTATTAATCCGGCGAATCGTTTGCAGGAATTTGAGGCTTTAATTGCTCGTACTCACAAAAATGGTCTGAAACTATTGATTGATATTGTACCCAATCATATTGCTAGAAAATATGAAGGAAAAAATAATCCAAAAGGAGTGAAAGACTTTGGAGCTGAAGACAATATATCGGTTGAATATGATAGAAATAACAACTTTTACTACATTCCAGAACAACGATTTGAAGTGCCAACATCAGATGATTATCGTCCTTTGAATGGAGAAAGCAATCCGTTGATTGATGGTAAGTTTGAAGAATATCCTGCAAAATGGACTGGAAACGGTTCACGTTTGGCAAAACCAGACATCAACGATTGGTATGAAACGGTAAAAGTAAATTACGGAATTCGTCCTGATGGTTCTAAAGATTTTCCTGAACTTCCAAATGGTTTTGAAAAGAAATCTTATAAAGAACATTTTGAATTTTGGAAAGATAAAGACGTTCCAAGTTCATGGATAAAATTTAGAGATATTGCTTTGTATTGGACAGCAAAAGGAGTAGACGGTTTCCGTTACGATATGGCGGAAATGGTTCCTTACGAGTTTTGGAGTTATATGAATTCGGCCATCAAAATGAAAAATCCGAATGCTTTTCTATTGGCAGAAGTTTATAATCCGAATGAATATAGAAATTATATTTTCTTAGGAAAAATGGATTATTTGTATGATAAAGTTGAAACTTATGATCATTTAAAAGCCGTTATTCACGGAAAAACAACTCCAGATGGATTGACTGATATTCAAAACAGAATGAGAGATATTGAGCATCATATGTTGCATTTCCTTGATAACCATGACGAACAGCGATTGGCAAGTCCAGAATTTGCTGGAAGTGGTGAAAAAGGAAAACCTTTAATGGTTATTTCTACTACTTTGAGTTCTTCGCCAACGATGGTTTATTTCGGACAAGAAGTAGGTGAGGCAGGAAACGAAGATGCTGGTTTTGGTAGACGTTCTAGAACTTCAATTTTTGATTATGTAGGCGTTCCTAATCACCAACGATGGATGAATAATGGGAAATTTGATGGAGGTCAATTTTCTAAAAGCGAAAAAGAACTGAGAGATTTTTACAAGCGTTTATTGAATTTCACTATTAAAAGTGAGGCGTTGATGGGTAAATTTCAAGAAATTCAGTCTGTGAATAGACAGGAAACTTCAAATTATGGTCAAAATGTGTATTCGTTTGTACGCTGGTCAGCGAATGAAAAACTGATTATCGTGTCTAACTTATCGCCAGATATTAACGAAATGTTTGATTTAAAAATTCCAGCCGATGTTATTAAGGAATGGAAACTTAAAGATGGAACGTATTTGTTAACAGAACAACTTTATGGTGTTGCTCATACTTTAAAAGTAAGCAATGGAGTAGGAATTGTAAAGATAAGTTTGAAAGGCAGTGAGAGTTTTATTTTGAAGCTGTAATTGATAAATGTTGATTTAAATGTACTCAATTGAAATAAATAAAGGGTTTTCTATTGAACTAGATAGAACAAATTGGAAGTTAGAGTTTAGAGGCTATCACAACGGACTACCTCTTTATGAATCAATAGGCGGAATAGTTACTGCTATTGCAATTGTTAATAAACCTGCAATTGAAGTAAATGCAAAATATATTTCCGAAAAAAATCATTTAGTAGGACCAATTATGATTCCTAATCAGAGAATTTATAGAAATATGGGTCCAAATGGTCCTGAAAAATGTTTTTGGTTTTTTTCAGAGGAAACAATAAATCAATTTCAAATTAATTTTAATGGTGAAATAAAGATTGGTCATTAGTTGAATTATTAATATTTATTTTTAGTAAGATGTATCTCTATTTGGTTTACGAGTTCATTAAAATTATAACCAGGTCTAACTTCAATTAAATTCACATTATTTTCATCACATTTTTTTTTCTTAAGTTTATCTCGTTCTTGATTTTTTAAAAATGCAGACTCACCACCAAAAAACTCTACAGGTTTGTCGTGTTGAGTTCCATGATATTCTATAGCTAATTTAATGTCTGGAATCCAAACATCAAAGTGTTGTCTGCCCAAAAAATCTGGTTTTCCATGTTGTAGTACTTTTAATTCAGTAAATCTATTTTTAATTTTATAGAATAACTCTGTTTCACTAATATATCCTTCACCTATTGGTTTTGCTCCCATGGATACCCTAAGTTCATTTTCAACTTCTCTTAGCAGATTTGAACAAACGTTACCAATTATATATGTCATTTCTTCATTTGAAATTTTACCTTTTTTATTTTTGAAATTTTCAAGTTCTTTCGTTTTTAATTTTATTAATTCAAAGTATTGGTAATAGTCTTTTCTCTTTAAAGTTGAATTTATTTCACCATCTTCATTGATGATATAAAATTGTTCTAAAAATCCATTTGGATAAATAATATTTAAATGGTTATTAAGAAACTCTAATATTCTATCAAAGTTATCTTTTCCAAAATTTGTTAAAGGATGAGCAGAAAAAAGATGCAGAGAATATATATGTTTTGAGTTGATGATATTTTTTTTAAGTTTGCTTCTTAGTTTTATTAAGGATTTTATTAATTTTATTTCTTGTATATATGTTTTGCCTATTATCTTATTCAGTTCGATTAATGCTTCATCATAATAACCCATTTGCATAAGATTTTTAAAAAATAAATCTGCTGAACCATAAGGATCTTTTAGTTTTAACCACCAATGTTGTTTTCTTGCAAATTCAACATTTTTATGAGCAATAAAATCATCTGTAATTAACTTTCGTAACTTATGAATTCCTATATGCTTATTACAAACTTCTCTAAATTCTTCTCTTGAAATCATATTTAATTTTTATAATCAACGATTAAAATATAACTAAACAAATTTATCTAACAATTAAATTTTATTTATTATTTGATACTCGAAAAAAAATCCCAAACTTAAAATTTGGGATTTCTATTTATTACTTCAAAATAGTCTGTTTTCTATCAGGTCCAACGGAAACTATTTTTATAGGTACTTCTACTTCTTTTTCTATAAATTCGATGTAGTCTTTTAGTTCTTTTGGCAAACTATCAAAAGTAGTTAAACCAGTTAAATCGGCTTGCCATCCTTTGAATTCGGTGTAAATTGGTGTTACGTTTTCTTCTTCAATGTTGTATGGTAAATGTTGGATAACTTCGCCTTTATAGTTGTAAGCTGTAGCAACTTTCAAAGTTTCAAATCCTGATAAAACATCGCCTTTCATCATCATTAATTGCGTTACGCCATTAACTTGAATTGCGTATTTCAAGGCAACTAAATCTAACCAACCGCAACGTCTTTTTCTTCCAGTTACTGAGCCAAACTCGTTTCCTACACTTGCCATTACATCACCAGCATCGCCAAAATCTTCTGTAGGAAATGGTCCAGAACCTACACGAGTGGTGTAAGCTTTGAAAATTCCGTAAACTTCTTTGATTTTATTTGGTGCAATTCCTAAACCAGTACAAGCTCCAGCAGCAGTTGTATTAGATGATGTTACAAATGGATACGTTCCAAAATCTACATCTAATAATGAACCTTGTGCTCCTTCGCAAAGAATTGATTTTCCTGCTTTTTGTGCTTGTGCCAAATATTCTTCGCTATCTATAAAAGTTAGTTTTTGTAAATCCTTGATGGCATCAAAGAATTCTTTTTCAAGTTCGGGTAAATTATATTGAATATCAACGTTATAGAAAGCAATCATAGCCTCGTGTTTGTCTGCCAAAGCTCTGTAACGTTCTTTAAAATCTTCTAATTCGATATCACCAACACGAATTCCGTTTCTACCTGTTTTGTCCATATAAGTTGGTCCAATTCCTTTTAAAGTAGAACCAATTTTAGCTTTACCTTTTGAAGCTTCAGAAGCGGCGTCAAGTAATCTATGCGTTGGAAGAATTAAATGTGCTTTTCTCGAAATGATTAATTTAGATTTAATATCCAAATTGAATTTTGCCAAACCATCGATTTCACTTTTGAAAACTACTGGATCGATAACGACACCATTTCCAATAATATTGATATTGTTATCATGAAAAATTCCAGACGGAATAGTTCTCAAAACGTGTTTTATTCCGTCAAATTCTAAAGTATGTCCAGCATTTGGGCCACCTTGAAAACGTGCAATAATATCGTATTTTGAGGTAAGTACGTCAACGATTTTTCCTTTTCCTTCGTCACCCCATTGTAATCCGAGTAGTAAATCTACGGTCATTGTGTTGTTGTTTATTGTTTGTAGTTAGTTTGTTGAGACAAGGCAATGCCTTGTCTGTACTTATTCTTTTTTCTTATTTGCGTAAAAATATAAGGAGTGATTAGTGATTTCGATACCAAAAATTTCTTCCATAGTTTTTTTAATAGTTTGAATCCTTGGGTCACAAAACTCAATTACTTCACCAGAATCGGTCATAATAATATGATCGTGTTGTTTATCAAAATAAGACTTTTCGTAATGCGCTTGATTTTGACCAAATTGGTGTTTTCTAACCAAGCCGCAATCTAAAAGTAATTCGATGGTGTTGTAAAGCGTTGCTCTTGAAACACGATAGTTTTTATTTTTCATTTTGATGTACAAATTTTCTATATCAAAATGTTCTTGACTATTATAAATTTCTTGAAGAATAGCGTAGCGTTCAGGCGTTTTACGGTGTCCTTTGTTTTCAAGATAGGCAGTAAAAACGTTCTTTACTGTTTCTTGATTTTTTGTATTATCTGATGCTATTTGTGTCATAATGCGCAAAGATAAATTATAGTTTATAAGTATGAAACTTTATGAGTTTAAAAGTTATAAACTAGTTGTTGATAATCTTGTTAGTTCTTGTAAACCCTTGAAACTTTTTCGATACCATCAATTTTTTTAATGTTATCAATTAGTTTTTTCAGGATGGTATTATTTTGTACAACTACCGTCACTTGACCATTAAAAATTCCAGCTTCACCACTCAAGGAAATGCTTTGAATATTTACGTGCATTTGATTTGAAATTACTTTTGTAAGTTCATTAGTCAATCCTAAAGTATCCATTCCGGTAATTTTCAATACGGCTTTAAATTCTTGTTGTGAAGAGTCAATCCATTTAGCAATCATGATTCTGTAGGCATAATTTGATTGTAATGCAATAGCATTTGGACAGTCTTTTTTATGCACTTTTATACCTTCATTAATGGTTACAAATCCAAATACTTCATCACCAGGAATTGGATTACAACAACTTGATAATTTGTAATCTAATCGGTCTTGTTCTTTTCCAAAAACCAATAAATCATAATTACTGGTTAGTTCTTGCCTATTGATGTCTTCAACATTAGAATTTGGAGAACGTTTGATTTTATTTTTAAAGAAATTGATTAGTGTATTACTTTTTTGAGCAGCAAAATCTTTTAATTGTTGATTTTCAATAGCGCCAATTCCGACGCGATAAAATAAATCTAAACTTGTTTTTAGTTTGAAAAAGTTTACCAATTCATTTACAACAGTTTCATTTAAAGTAATTTTTAAATGCTTTAATTTTCTTGTAAGAAGTTCTTTTCCTTCTTCGGCTATTTTCTTGGTGTCTTCATTAAGAACACTTCTGATTTTGTTTTTTGCTCTTGAAGTGGTAACATATTCTAGCCAATGCATTGTAGGTTTTTGATTAACTGAGGTTATCACTTCAATTTGGTCTCCACTTTTCAATTCGTGGTTTAGTTGTACTAATTTTCCATTAACGCGAGTTCCTCTTGTTTTAATTCCAATTTCGGAGTGAATACTGAATGCAAAATCTAATGAAGTGGCACCTTTTGGTAATGATTTAATTTCACCTTTGGGTGTAAAGACAAAGATTTCTTTAGCATAGAGGTTCATTTTGAAATCCTCAACAAAATCAACTGCATTGGTTTCAGAGTTTTCTAGTGCTTCTTTTAGTAGGTTTAGCCAAACATCCAAACCATTTTCTTCGGTTGCACCTTGTTTGTATTTGTAATGCGCTGCGTATCCTTTTTCGGCAATTTCATCCATTCGTTCACTTCGCACTTGAATTTCTACCCAGCGACCTTTTGGTCCCATTACAGTGATGTGGAGTGCTTCATAACCAGATGATTTTGGCGATGAAATCCAATCACGTAAGCGACTA
Organism: Flavobacterium chungnamense; assembly: GCF_039539165.1. NCBI lineage: Bacteria > Pseudomonadati > Bacteroidota > Flavobacteriia > Flavobacteriales > Flavobacteriaceae > Flavobacterium > Flavobacterium chungnamense. The sequence continues at coordinate 44,407 of NZ_BAABCS010000014.1, read as the reverse complement.
GGACTCGGACGATAATGATCGGTAATTATGGAATAAATTTTCCAAGCCAAGAATTTTTCGTCGTGAGCATTGGATTTGTATATAATTCGTAACGCAAATTTGTCATAAACTTCATCAAAACTGACATTTTGAGCCAACATTTTACGTCGAATGGAGTAAATTGACTTTGGGCGACCTTTTATCACATAATCTACACCTTCTTCATTCAATGATTTTTTTAATACATCTGAAACCAATTTGATGTATTCATCTTGCTCTTCTTTGGTTTCTTTTATCTTGCTTACAATATCATTATAAACAGCAGGTTCGGTATATTTTAATCCCAAATCTTCCAATTTGGTTTTAATATTGTATAGTCCTAAACGATGGGCAAGAGGAGCGTAGATATATAATGTTTCCGAAGCAATTTTGACTTGTTTGTAATCGGGCATTGAATCCATAGTTTGCATATTGTGCAATCTATCGGCTATTTTGATAAGAATTACTCGTACATCATCGTTCAATGTAAGCAACATTTTACGAAAATTTTCAGCTTGCATTGAGATGTTCAAGTCTTTCTTTACTTGAGATATTTTAGTTAATCCAGCTACAATTTGTGCAATTTTTGGATTAAACATTTTTTCAATGTCTTCTATAGTAATTTCTGTATCTTCAACAACATCATGCATTAAGGCTGCAGCTATACTTGTTGGCCCGAGTCCGATTTCAGAAGCAACAATTTTAGCAACACCAATAGGATGAAATATATAGGCTTCACCAGATTTTCTGCGTTGGTCTTTGTGTGCATCAACAGCTACATCAAATGCTTTACGTATGAGTTTCTTATCTTCAGGTGTAAGTGTTTGATAACTAATGCGAAGTAACTCCTTGTATTCCCGTGCTAATGCTTTTTTTTCTTCTTCTAAATCGATCTCTGTCATAGCAAATTCTTCAATTAGCTAAAAATAAGAAATATTATTCAAATTGCAATAAAAAAAATCCAAATTCCGATATTTTTTTTCAGAATTTGGATTTGAATACTCAACAAATTCAGTGTGAGAATATTTAATTTAGTTATCTATTCTTGAGAAGTCTAAATCGTGAAAATCATAACTGAAATCGGTTAGAGGTGAAATGGCTTTCATTTTGAACTTTGTAGCCTTTCCTTGTGAATCTAGTTCAAAGAAAATATGAGCATCTGCATTAAAACTTCTATTGTTCCATCTCACAACAAAGTTTTGGTCTTTGTAAAATAAAATGGTTCCTGAAAGTCTCGGTGAACGTTTGGATTTAAAATTTAAGATTCCATTTTTTAAATAAACGTAAACTTCACCAAACCAATTATCATTATATGTTCCGATATATTTTGTGAAATCAATTTTTACACGAGTAATGCTATTTTGATTTACAGTTTTCCAAACTTCATCTGTAATTTTATCTGCATTTTCTTCTCTGTTTTTGCGTTCCTCACTTAGCGTAATTACATGATCAGCATTTTTTAGTCCCAAATAACTATCTTTAATTGTATTTGAAATTGCATTAAAAGCAGCTCCAGATTGTTGGTTGGTTAATACAATTATTCCTAATTGAATGTCTGGAAACATGATGGTTTGCGTAACAATTCCATCCAATCCTCCAGTATGAGAAACTTGTAAATGTCCGTTGATGTCTGATAATTGCCAACCTAATCCGTAAGCTTTGAAGTTGCAACTGTAAGGTTTCATGCCATGAATAGGAAGAATCGTTTGTGGTGACCACATTTCTTCATGAACTTCAGGACTAAATAATTGATTGTTTGTGCCGTATTTTCCTTTATTAAGTTGAGCAATAACCCATTTGCTTAAGTCATTTGTACTAGCGTAAATTCCGGCAGCAGCATCAAAAATCGGATTGGTATATCGCTTGATGATTTCTAATTTGCCATTAGTTGGTACATGAGGAACGATAGTATTTGTGGTGTCTTTTAGTCTGTTCCAAGAAGCAGCACTATTGTTCATTTGTAGAGGCTTCATGATACGTGTTTCTACAAATTCGCACCATGATGTTCCTGAAACTCGTTCAATAACTTCTCCTGCAATTACATAAAGTAAATTATCATAATCGTACTGCGCTCTAAAAGAAGAAACTGGTTTTAAATATTGAATGTTTTTGATGATGTCTTTTGGAGTAAAATCATGTCCGTCTGGCCATATCATTAAATCACCAGCTCCCAATCCTAATCCACTTCTGTGGGTTAATAAATCTCTTATGGTGAATTCGTTTGTAACAAAATCATTATACATTTTAAATTCGGGAATGTATTTTATGACTTTATCATCCCAATCAAGTTTTTTTTCATCTACAAGCATTGCTAATGCTGCTGATGTAAATGCTTTGCTATTGGAGGCAATTCCGAAAAGGGTATTTCCGTCAACTTTCTTTTGTGTATTTATATTAGCAACACCATAACCTTTAGAGATGATTACCTTTCCGTCTTTTACAATTGCAACAGCAATTCCAGGTACGTTAAAGGTTTTCATAGTTCTGTTTACAACATCATCTAATTTAGATTCAGAAATTTGTCCAAACGATAAAGCGCAAGTGATTGTTGAAATTGCGGTAAAAAAAAGTTTTCTCATGGTATAAATTTAAGTTGAAAATCAAAATCCTCTTTGTCTTCTGGCTTCAAATAATAAAATAGCTGAAGCTACAGAGACATTCATAGAATCGATTTCGCCTTGCATCGGAATGATGATGTTTTGGGTAGCATTATCGCGCCAAGCTTGAGTTAAGCCAGTCGCTTCTGTACCTACAACCAATGCACTAGCTGTAGTATAATCTTGAGTATGGTAGAAGTTGGAGTTCTGTAATGTAGCACCAAATATAGCAATTTTTTTGTCTTTTAAAAATTGTATTACATTTTCGGTGGTATCAGTGGCAATTTGATTGGTAAAAAGGCATCCTACACTTGAACGAACAATATTAGGATTGTATAAATCGGTCTTTGGATTGGCAATAATCACGGCATCAATATTGGCAGCATCACATGTGCGAAGCATAGCACCAATATTTCCTGGTTTTTCAATTGATTCCATCACTAAAACCAGAGCATTATCAGGTAATTTTAAATCATTTAGTGATAAAGTTTTTGTTTTTGCAACTGCTAGAATACCTTCAGTTGTATCTCTGTAAGCTAATTTTTGATATACTTCTTTGGTAATTTCAATCAGTTCGACTTTACTTTTAAGAAGTTTATTGATTTCATTTTCTGTAATTAATTCAGGAAGAAATAAAATAGTTTCAAGTTGATAATTTCCTTTAATGGCAAGCTCAATTTCACGTTTACCTTCAATCAAGAAAGTACCTGAATGCTTTCTAGCTTTAGCTTTTTCTTGTAATAAGACTAAAGATTTGATAAACGAATTTTGTATAGAAGTGATTTGTTTCAAAAGAAATAACTTGTTTATGGTGCGAAGTTACAGAGAATTTTAAAATATTCCATCTTAAAACTTGCTTATAATTATTTGGTAAAATATAACCAACCCACAAGTGGTTTTGGGAAATTAGCATCATTTAAATTTAGTATATAGTAGTAGGTTCCTTTTGGCGCTAATGAAGTATTTATTGTTTGTCCGATAGTGATTTCGCCATCCCAATCTTCTGATTGATTATTTCCTTTCCAAATTAACCTTCCCCAACGATTGTATATTTCCAATTCAAAATTTAGAAAAATGTTCCTTAGTCCTTCAATATAAAATGTATCGTTAAAGCCATCGTTATTGGAAGTAACATAATTATAGATAATTGGAGGGCAGTTTTTTGTTGTTAAGTCAAATGAAGTAATTGTGAAACAATGGTCATTTTCAATTCGTATAAAAATTTTCTTTGGCGTTGAAGTTGAAACATAATTTGAAGTATTTGCTATTTCATTTACATTAGCTATGGCATCTGCTTCTGTTTCGTAAAATCCAATAAAAGTATCAGTTGAATTGGTTAGCACCTGATTAGCATAATTTGAAAAATTGAAAGTACCAGCAGTAAACCCTTCATTACAAGAAGTTAAAGGCTCAAGAAGGTTAAAATTTGGTGGCAACCAACTAGAAATTGTTTGCGAAAAAGTATTATTGTTTTCAATTATTTCGGTTACTATTCCGGTGCCAGTTCCGTTGTCATCAACTACGAAAGTTAAGGTGAAATCTGTTGGTATATTATTTGGAATTGTTATAGTAATTTGTCCGTTTTCACTTCCGTCTATCGGAATGCTATTTTGTGTTTGCGTTTGCCCAACTAGAATTCCATTTGCATAAATTGCAATTGGTGTTGCAGCAGAAAGTGGATTGGTGCAATTAAGATTTGAAACTGTATAATTAATTGTATAAACATTTGAACTACAGGATTGATTGATAGAATCTATTGCAATCGTAGCGTCTGGTAATTGACTATTGAGTTTTGTAACTACAACGTTTATCAAAACCACATCTTGTCCCGATGTTAGTTGAATTAGTGCAGAGGAATCTCCAATATTTATATTGTTTTGAATGTTATAAATATCCAAATCCATATTGTAAAGTGTAGTGCTTCCTGTGATGCTGTTGGTGCTATTGAAGGCATTATTTGCAGGATTTAATGGTGGATTACTAAGCGTATTTCCGTTAATTCTCAGGGTTTCATTTACAGCTAAAACATTATCACCTTCCCAAGCAATAAAGCCAATTTGTGCATTGTTATTATCAATTACATTTAAACTGTTTAATGTTATATTTAGTGCATTTGGAATACTCTGCAAACCATCATAAATATTAATTTGATTCAAAGGCAAACTATTTTCCTTATAAACAATAACAATCGCCCAACCAGCAAAATTAGTTCTGTTATTGCAATATCCTTGTTCATTTATAAGTGTTTGTGAAATATCTAAATCTGAAAGTGTATAGGTTCCGTTTCCAGTTGCAATAATTTGACTTGTAATATCTTTAAAAGCACTAAAATAGGGAAGACCTGAACTTATTGAAATATTAGAAAAAGTTCGTTGAGCTGTTATGTTTACTGTATTTAATTTCACATTAAAATCTCCAGTGCCAGAACCTGCCCAATACAAATAAGCACTTTCTACTATCTGATTGGAATTTAAATTTAAAGTAGCATTTGATGAAGTTAAAAGCAAATTTTCGCAACCTAAAGTGATATTGTTTTCACCTAAGTTCATAGTATTTCCTATAAAAGTAAAGTCATATCGTCCGTTGAATTGATTGTATAAAGTTACGTTTTGCCCAAAAACGGAGCAAAATGAGCTTAAAATTATACTAAAAACAACATTATGCAGTTTAGAATTCACTTAATCATAGTAATTTGAGAAAACTAAATTAATCAATTATTTTTAAATTTTACTAGTTATTAATTTGGATTTAATATTAAATAATTGTGTAATTTTCCAAAGTTTTAATTTTAGTTGTGAAACACTACCAAATTCGATTATATAATTCATCAGATTTTGATCAATGGAATGCTTTTATTAGTGTTGCCAAGAATGCTACATTTCTATTCAATAGAGACTTCATGGAATATCATTCAGATAGATTTCAGGATTATTCATTGATGGTTTTTGATGGAGATAAATTGGTTGCAGTTTTGCCTGCCAATAAGAATGAAAATATAATTTATTCGCATCAAGGTTTGACTTATGGCGGATTAGTTTTGAGTTCTAGAGCAAAATTAAGTTCAGTTATTTCAATTTTGAAAGGTGTTTTACAATTCTTAAATAAAAATTCGATTGAGAAATTGGTTTTAAAAACAATCCCAAATTTTTATTTAGACTATTTTTCAGATGAATTAGAATATTGTTTGTTTATCACTCAAGCAAAATTAAATAGGAGAGATTCACTTTCTGTAATCGATTTGAAAAAGTCTTATTCTATTACAAAAACTAGAAAAGAAAGTATCCGTAGAGGCAAAAAAAATAATTTAATTATAAAAGAAGAATTGAATTTTGAGTTGTTTTGGAATGAAATTTTGATTCCGAATTTAGATAAAAAACATCAAGTAAAACCAGTTCATTCGGTTGAAGAAATTACCTTATTGCAAAAGCGTTTTCCAAATAATATTCGTCATTTTAACGTGTATGACAAAAATAAAATTGTAGCAGGAACAACCGTTTTTTGTACTGATAAAGTAGCACATCCACAGTATGTTTCTGGAAATTCAGATAAAAATGAATTGGGAAGTTTAGATTATTTATACCATCATTTAATTACAGAAGTTTATAAAGACAAGCATTTTTTTGATTTTAATAATTCCAATGAAGAGCAAGGAACAAAAATAAATGACGGCTTGTTGTTTTGGAAAGAAAGTTTTGGCGCCAAAACCGTAATTCAAAGTTTTTATGAAGTTCAAACAAAGAATTATTCATTACTAGAATCTGTTTTGATATGATAAAATTCCTCGATTTGCAGCAATTAAATTTAGGTTATCAAGAGCAATTTCAAGAAAAAATGAAATTGTTATTAGATAAAGGCTGGTTTATTTTGGGTGATGAAGTAAAATTATTCGAAACTAATTTTGCAAATTATTGCGGCACAAAATATTGCATTGGAGTAGGCAATGGGTTGGATGCTTTGGCTTTGATTTTTAAGGCTTATATCCAACTTGGGAAGTTACAAAAAGGAGACGAAGTTATAGTTCCTGCAAATACCTATATTGCTAGTATTTTAGCTATTTTGCAAGCCGATTTAGTCCCAGTTTTGGTCGAGCCAAAATTAGAAACGTACAACATCAATCCCAATTTAATTTCGGAGAAAATAACGACCAAAACTAAAGCTATTTTACCAGTTCATCTTTACGGAAAATTGTCTGAGATGGAAACTATAATCACCATTGCTAGTAAATACAATTTACTTGTAATTGAAGATGCCGCGCAAGCACATGGCGCAATTTTAAACGACAAACTTAAAGCTGGAAATTTATCTAACGCTGCTGCTTTTAGTTTTTATCCTGGGAAAAATCTTGGTGCTCTTGGCGATGGTGGTGCTATCACAACCAATGATGATGAATTAGCTAGAGTTCTATTTTCATTGCGAAATTATGGTTCTGCAAAAAAATACCACAATGAATTTGTTGGGATAAATTCAAGATTAGACGAACTTCAAGCGGCTTTTTTAAATGTAAAACTGCCAAATTTAGACGCAGATAACGATAAAAGAAGAAGTATTGCCAAACGTTATTTGTCTGAAATTAAAAACGATAAAATAGTTTTGCCAACTTGGGATTTTTCTAACAATCATGTATTTCATTTGTTTGTTGTTCGAACTGAAAACCGTAATGATTTACAAGATTATTTACTAAAAAATGGAATTGAAACAGTAATTCATTATCCAATTCCGCCTCACAAACAACAAGCTTTTCCTGAATGGAATAATTTATCATTTCCAATTACTGAAAAGATTCATGATGAAGTGTTAAGTTTACCAATAAGTCCAATTATGACTAATGATGAAGTTAGTATTGTTATTTCAATTTTAAATAAATACTAATTGAGTTTTATCAAAGAAATACTATCCAAACCTTTATTCAAAGCTACTTCTTTGAATGCAATAAGTATTTTAATAAAGATTTTTGTCGGATTTATTACTTCTAAATTTATAGCCGTTTTTGTTGGTCCAAGTGGAATGGCTTTGGTTGGAAATTTGAGAAATTTTCTAACAACAACAGAAGCTTTTGCAACACTCGGATTTGAAAATGGAGTTGTAAAATATGTGGCCGAACATAAATCGGATGACAATGAACTTAAGAAAACACTTTCTACTATTTTTATTACAGTCTTATTCACTTGTCTTTTAATTAGTTTGGGATTGTTTTTGTTTTCAGAATATTTGAACAATTCAATTTTTGGCAATAATTATCAATATTCCTTTGTGTTTAAGTCACTTGCTGTTGCTTTACCATTCTATATTGGCAACATCTTTTTAATAGCTACAATCAACGGATTTGGAGCTTATAAAAAAGTTATCTATGTCAACATTATTGGAAGCTTAATTGGTTTGATTGCTTCTGTTTTATTGATTTGGAAATTGAATACAGAAGGTGCTTTGTTATCAATTATTTTGACGCCATCTGTTTTATTTTTAGTTTCTTTTTTCTCAATTAATAAAGAAATTAAGATTTTAAAAGCTATTGATTTGAAGTTTTACAATCTTTCTTTTCTGAAAAATTTATCATCCTATTCTCTGATGGCATTGGTTTCAGCCGTATTTGGTCCAATGGTTTTTCTTGCAATTAGAAAATATATTATAGCTGATTTAGGAATTGAACAAGCAGGATTTTGGGAAGCAATGAGTAGAATGTCTTCCTACTATTTTATGTTCATTACGTCAATTATTTCTATTTATTTTTTACCGAAATTAGCTACAGCCAAAACTAATCAAGAAACCAAAACACTTTTTTGGAATTATTACAAAGGAATTTTACCAGTTTTTATAATTGGAATGATTGTAATCTATTTTCTAAGAGATTTTATCATACACTTATTATTTACTAAAGAATTTTTACCAGTTTCTAAATTGTTTTTTTGGCAATTGATAGGTGATACTTTTAAAGCGGCATCTTTTATTTTAGGATATCAATTTTATGCTAAGAAACTTACTAAAGCTTTCATTATTTCGGAGCTATTTTCTCTTTTTGTATTGTATTTTAGTAGTATCTATTTGGTTTCCCAATTTTCAATTGAAGGAGTTGTAATGGCTCATGCTTTTACTTATTCAATCTATTTTATCACCTTGAGTATTTACTTTAGAAAAAATTTATTTGCGTAGCTGAAGCATCTCGTAATCGCCTTTTCCATTTCCGAAAACTACAATTTTATCGTAATTTTCTAGATTTATTTTTTCTTTAATACGATTTACTTTTTCAATACCATAACAGTTTTTTGTTTTGAATTTTCCTGTAATTTTATTGTTTGCAATTTCAAGTTTTGAAGTAATTAATTTTAAATTATTTTCTTCTGTCCAACCATAAATCCATTCGCCAAACGAAGCTGTTACAATATAAATATCTGCATTTTGCTCTTGAAACTGCTGAATTTTTCCCCAAATATTTTTATTAAGATTTCTCGGAATATTTTCGTTTGAAAATTGTTTTCCTTTTTCTAAAAACAAATTGTAATGCTCGTTTTTAAAAAAATAAGTCATGAATTTTTGTTTAGCAGTTTCATTAGAAATTTTTCCAAGTTTCCAATTTAAAAGCATTGGTAAAAGAGTTATAAAACCTATTATTAATCGAAAAGTTCCTTTGTAGAATCGTGTAAATTCTATCAAACTATCTTTTTTATAAAGTGTTTTGTCAAAGTCAACTAATACTAATGTTTTCATCCTAATTTCTGAAATATAATAAATAACTCATCAGCAGGAGCCAGCCCAATATTGTAAATTGTATAAATCGATCATTCAATACTATTTTAGTTGGAGAATAGGTTGATTGATTTACAAAAACCAATTTCAAATACCTAAAAATTCCATTAACAACAAAGATGATGGAAACATACAATAATTTTGAATGATAATGTAGTTGAACTTCTGGAGAAATACAATAGAATATATAGCTAACAATGATTATGGATGCCAAAATTCCTAAAATGACATCAATAAAAATTAGATTATAACCTTCAATATTTTTGCGTACATCGTTACCATTTTCGGCAAGGATAACATCAGTTCTTCGTTTAGAAATGCCTAAGAATAGTGCCAAAAGATAAGTTATTAGTAAAATCCAAATCGAAGGCACTACATCACTCACTACAGAACCAGCTACAATACGAAGTATAAAACCAACTGCAATGATATTTACATCAAGTATTGCAACGTGTTTAAGCCATTTTGAGTAAAGAAAATTTAACGCTAAATAGGAAATGATTACAAGAAACAATTCAACTGAAATCAAATAAGAAACTGTTAGGGAACTAATCATTAAAATTAGCATCAAAACTAATCCATTTTGGATACTAATACTTCCTGAAGCTAAAGGTCTATAACGTTTTTGGGGATGATTTTTATCTTCATTGATATCAAAATAATCATTAAAAATATAAACACTACTTGATATAGTGCAAAAACATAGGAATGCCAAAATTACATTAATCAAATTGTCTAAATTTAGAAACTGACTATCAAAAAAAAGCGGTGCAAATACAAACGTATTTTTTATATATTGTTCAACTCTAATTAATTTTAGGTAATTTTTCATTTGTTTTTTGTCCGTTGTAAACAATAAAATGATTTGTTTCCTCAATTTTATTGAAATTTCTATAGATATAATCAGCAATTATACTGAATTTTTCTCTTTTTAAAGGCATTAATTCTTCTCCTTTAATAAAAGATTTTTCAATGAAAATATAATTTTCTCTATATGATGCTATTGTTATGAATGTTTTTGTATCACGATTTACTTCAGTATTAATAACCCAATCGGCTGGAAAAAGACTTTTGCTATTAAAAATATAATTAGTCATAGACATGTTTGGAGCTACTATTGTTTTTGAACCATATTTCTCTCTCAATTGTTTCAATTCTTTAAGTTTATTAAAATTACTTTCAGTAGTATAAATGTATTTTAATTTAGGTGAAATCGCATCCAAGGTCGAATCAATTTTTAATACATTTTGTTCTCTATATGGTCTGTAATTATATGAAAACGCAAACAAGCAAAGAAAAGAAATAATGATAACATTTAGCTTTGTATATTTTTGCAATTCATCATGAAATAATACAATACAAGATAAAATAATTCCAGTTGAAAATAAAATTGGAAATGCGTATCCCATGCTTATTGCAGAACACCAAGCTATTCCTAGAAAAAGTAATTGAGGTAAATGGAACTTTATACTTTCAATACTTAATTTTATTTGATTCAATAAAGCTATGGTACATGAAATTGCAGCTATTCTTGATGCAATTAAAAATTGATTAGAAAAACATAAAACAATAGAAACTAATAAAAGCGTAATTGAAATAGTTTCAAACAATTTTTTAAAACTAAATGTAGAATTTTTAAATTTAAAATAATACAAGATTAAAGTAGCAATAAGTATGATGCTATAGATTTGGATTTTATCATCATAAATCCAGAAATAATTTAAAAATCCAGCATAAAATAAGTCTTTTATATGAGTTTGACCTGTGGTTTGTTTTAGAAAATTATCTAACGTAGTTATTGATGTAATCCAGTAAAGAAAAAGTGATATGAAGAATGAAATGAAAAGTAATAAAATCATTGCTTTTTGAATTCCTTTTTGAATCGCAATAAAAATAATAAAAAGCAACGGAATTAAATAAAATGATTGTTTTGTTAAAGCTGATAAAACACTAAAAAAAGCAATTAAAATTAAATCAAATGTTTTTATTTTATTCAATTTAGATGAAAAATATAAAGCTATTGATGAAAAAAGTAAACCATCAGTTGTTGGCCAAGGATATGGTGGAAAATTCAATAGTGAAATTACAAATCCAACAGACATTATTGCCCATTTATTGATTTTGAATTTTTCTAATCCATAAAAATTATCAAATGCTTTTACTGTGAAAAATACTTGTAATGCAAATAGTAGATAATTTGTAACTCTTATCCAATAAAATTGACCAACTTCTGGAAGGATTTTCATTAAAAAAGCATGAAAGTACAATGTTACTGGCGGTCCTTTATAAAGAAAATCTTCATAAACTTTTTCGCCATTAACGATTCTCCATGAAAAACTAGGAATATAACCTGTATCCCAAAATTCAAATCCAATGTGAGCTAAAACCAAGCAATAAAATGAAACTATGAAGGTAAAAAGCAGAAAGTAACCATCAATTTTTTTTAATTCTCCCATACTTTCAAATATTTTTCAGCTACTTTCACATAATCATGTTCCTTTTCAACAAATACTCTAGCACGAATTCCAATAGCTTGAATTTCATTTGGATTTTCTATTAAATAGAATAGTTCTGTTACTAGATTTTCAACATTTGGCAAAGCATTCACGGCTACTTTTTCTGATAAATTGAAATAGTCTTCAAATTCTTTTTCTGCACCAGTAAATACTACTTTTCCTTTAGCCATAGCTTCCAATGCATTATAACCTTGATCATAAGCATAGATTTGATCCAAAACAATATGTGCTTTATTAAACTGTTTTATGTAATCTTGGTAGGGAATATTTCTTGTGACAATAATTTCAATTTTATCAGCATATTTTTGTTTGATAATTTCCAATGCTTTTTCAAATAAATGAATCCCTTTTTTATAGGAATTTCCGTTGTTAATGCCGAGAAAAATAACGATTTTGTCTTTAACAGGATTTTCAACGAATTCAATAGTTGAAATGTTTATAGGATTTGGAATCATTCCCAAAAACTTTGGATTGTTAATTAGAGGATTTACATAATCTAAATCGCTTGCAATGACTCCTTTTATTTTTTTATAAAGAAAATCATGAATCTTTTTATGAGATTTTGAATTGTATTCCCACATCGATTCGTATTGAATTAGCGATTCTTTAATTCTTTCAAAATAAGGATTCATTATAGAATAGCGTTCCTTTTTATCAAGCATGTGATTCAAAGTAACATAGTCAACACCACTGCATAACAAGAAGAATTTGTGGTTCTGTTTGAAGAGTTTTTTTAATAGGTATAATTCAAATTTAGCAGTAGTTTGAATAGGAGCTTCATTGATTAATTGGACACAATCAAAACCTTTTAATTTATTTAGAAGAAAATAGAAACGAAGACCACGTTCAATTTTTGACATATCAAATTTGGTAATTCTATAAATCAATTGTCGTGGTATATTACCTAATTTGCTTTCACACCAAAATGCTCTATTGGAATAATCTGATGGATAATTTTTAAAGCCATCACCGTTACTAACTATGACCACTTCGTGTCCTAACTTTAGTAATCCTTCTTTGAGGGAATTATGTAATCGGCTAAACTCACCAACAAGTAATATGCGCATTTAAAAGTTTTATTTACATTTGCTAAAATACAAAAAATTGACTCAAAACCGAACATCTTATAAAATCTGCCTTGTAACTGTAACTCTTTCTGATGGTGGAGCGGAACGATGCGCTGCAACTTTGTCTCATTTTTTTGTTAATCAAGGTTTTGAAGTTCATCATTTAGTTTTTTCTGGGAAAATAGAATATGATTATTCTGGTGAAGTAATGCATTTAGCGCAACATGTTTCTGGTTCTAATAGAATAGTTAGTAGAATAAAGAGATTCACTATTTTAAAAAAATATTTAAAAGAGCAGAATTTTGATTATGTAATCGATTTTAGAGTCAAACGTTTTTTCTTGCAAGAGTTTATTATTCATAATTATTTATACAAAAATCATATTCAAACCATTCACAGTAATAAACTAGATTCTTACATATCTAAAAATAAGTTTTTAGCCAATTTACTATATAAAAATTGCAAACAATTAATTGCTGTTTCTAAAGGAATTGAAGAGAAGATTAAAATTGAATATAATTTTAAAAACATCCATCAAATTTACAATCCGATTGATTTTGAAAAAATAAATGAAATCAAATTAAATAGTATTGATTTTGAAGGAGATTTCATTCTTGCAGCTGGAAGTATGAACAAAAATGTAAAGCAATTTGATCATCTTATTGAATGTTATTCTAAATCAAATTTACCAGATAAAAACATCAAACTTATTATTTTAGGAGACGGAAAATTAAAACAAGATTGGATAGATTTAGCTGATAGAGTAGGGCAGAAAGAAAACATCATTTTTAAAGGAAATGTAGAAAATCCTTTTGCTTATTATTCAAAAGCACTTTTTACAGTTCTTACAAGCAAATATGAAGGTTTGCCAATGGTTTTAATAGAATCTTTAGCTTGTGAAACACCTGTACTAGCTTATAATTGTGAAACAGGTCCTTCAGAAATTATTAATCATCTGCAAAATGGTTTATTGGTAGAAAATCAAAATAAAGAAGCTATGATTGCTGCAATTAATACATTTTATGAGGATAAAAACTTATATTTACATTGTAAAAACAATTGCAAAACAACTATATCAAAATATGAAGTTGAAAACATTGGGAATCAATGGTTATCACTTTTTAAACAAATAAAAAATGAACATTAAGTTAATTGATATTCCCAAAATATTAAATAGAGAAGGAAACATTGCTGTTCTTGAAAATGATGTAGTTCCTTTTGATATTAAAAGAGTTTATTATTTGTATGATATTCCAAGTACTTCTAAACGTGGCGGACATGCTCATAAGAAACTGAATCAGATTTTGATAGCAATTTCAGGAAGTTTTGATGTGGTTTTAAAAGACGACAAAAATAAACAAGTTATCACAATGAATAAACCTGATAAAGGGTTGTTGATATCTAACAATATTTGGCGTGAACTTGAAAATTTCTCTTCTGGTGCAGTTTGTTTAGTTCTAGCATCAGAAGTTTATGACGAAGACGATTATATCAGAAATTACAAATCTTTTGTAGCTTATATCAATTCGTATAAGTAGAGATTTTTATTCCTTTTTTTATCAAATAAGCTTTAGTTTTTTCTACTAAAAGCAACAAAGATTGCGGTAATTTTAGCAATATTTTTTGTTTCCAATTCAAATTGGATGGATTTATAGCTTTGGCTATTTTTTTCCAATCTTTTGTATCGCCATCTCGTTTTAATTTTTTTGCTAAAACATATCTAAAAAAATCCAAATGCTTTTTTAAATCTGGATTATCTTTTGTCCAAGCTTCATAATTGTCGTAATTCGGAATTTTTTTATGTAAGATGGAGTTTCGTGTAATTTGATGCTCAACTTCCATTAAATAAGACATTTGAATGGTGTTGCTGTAAGCTAATTTAAAATGATAATTGGCCCTAATACTGAAATCAATATCATTGGAAAACTTAATTTCATTGTTGTAATTCCCAACTTTTTCATACACTTCTTTGTGAATACAAACGCTACCATGATTGTAAATTCCTTGTTTTACATTGATTTTAAAGAAATTAATATAACCTTCAAAATTTTCAGGTAAACTCTCTGATCCATTGTGAGGTTTGTAAGTCTTATTTTGATAGACTTCTTCATAGTTGGTTCCAAAAATTCTCGCTTCTGGAAAATTGATAATTAGCCTATGAATGGTCTCTAAAAAAGTTGGTTTCCACAAATCGTCAGCATCAAGAAACGTGATGTGGTTGGTAGACGCTTTTTCAATTCCAGTATTTCTACTTGCCGAAAGTCCTTTATTTTCAGGATGATGAATTAATTTGATTTTTTCAGATAAAAAAGGCATTACTTTTTCAATACTTTTATCATTGCAGCAGTCATTTATAATCAAAACTTCATAATCAGTAAAGGTTTGATTGAGAATACTTTTCAGAGCATTTTCAACATACTTTTCTTTATTATATAGTGGAATGACTACTGAAAAAAAGGACATAAATTATTTTTTAAATATAAAATCAAAAATGGCATTCCAATCGTTCAATTGATTGTTGGTATCAAAAGTATATTTATTTCCTTGAAATTTAATGGTTTTGTTTACAAAATCGGTAATCAATTGTGCCAATTCTGTTGGATTATTTACTTCAAAAAATGAAACTTTCTCATAATCGCCAACTGTTTCTCTTGCATAGGGTAGGTTGGCTGCTAAAACAGGTTTGTCAAAAGCTTTTGCTTCAGATAAAGGTAATCCCCAAGTTTCAAGTTTTGAAGGAAAAACAATGCAATTAACGGAATTGTATAATTTCAATAATTCCTCTCTTGAAATCCAGCCTTTAAAATCTACTTCAGGCATTGAACTATATTTTTCAAATAAATATTTTGCAAACTTATGCGGATTATCTTTTATGGTAGTAAAATGAAACTGAACCTTATGTCTTATTTCATCATCAAGTAATTCAATAGCATCAAAAAGTAATTCAAAATTTTTGAATGTTCGAGGAAAACTAGGATATAAAAAATGTACTTTGTGAGAAGCTAAGTCTGTTCTATCAGAAGTTATTTCTTCTGTATACTCAGGTTGGCAAACTATCACACTATTGATGTTGTAAAGTTTTTCAAATTCAGTTTTTATCCATTCTTGTTGTACAAAAACAGCAGTATTCTTTTTGATGTTAACTTGAAACAAATATTTATATAAAATTGAAAATACACCTATTTTATAATCATATTTCCAATCATACCAAGATGATTTATAGAAAACTGTCGGATGATGACAATAGACAAAACGTTTTTTTGCAATCACATTTGGACTAACATCGTGAAGCGAAAACCAAATGTCAGGATTTATTTTTTTAGATAACTTTTTAAAGTAAAAATATTCATAGTACAATCGTTTGAGCCAAGATTTTTTAGCATCAGGAAATTCAAGATATTCAATATTTGGGTAATCAAATTTAGATTTATCGTGAACTAACGCTATGACCTTAATGTCTTTGTTCTCAATATAATTCGATAACTTTTGCAAACAATTGTCTAAGATGGTAAAAATACCACCATGTTTCATGTTAATTCCTGATATAACGATTGTTTGTTTTGACAAAGCTAGAATTTTAATATTTTTATAAACGAAATAATCCGTATTTTATGATACAATAAATGGCATGAACTCCATCTTTCCAATTTATTTTTTTTCCTTCTTCGTAAGTCCTTCCATAGTAAGAAATTCCAACTTCATACATTCTTATTTTCTTGATTCTACTAACTTTTATTGTAACTTCAGGTTCAAAACCAAATCTTCGTTCATTTAAATTTAGAGATTGTAGTATCTTGGTGTTGAATAATTTATAACACGTTTCCATGTCGGTTAAGTTTAAATTGGAAAACATATTAGAAAGAAATGTCAAAAATCGATTTCCAATGGTGTGCCAAAAAAACAATACTCTGTGTGCATTGCCACCCATAAATCGAGAGCCATAAACAACATCTGCAAAACCATCTAAAACGGGTTGTAATAATATTGAATATTCTTCTGGATTGTATTCTAAATCGGCGTCTTGAATTATTGTAAAATCGCCTGTTGCCTTTGAAATTCCTGTGTGAATTGCTGCTCCTTTTCCTTTGTTTTTATTGTGTTGGTAGAATTTAATATCTAATTCTGTATTACTTTCAATGTAGACTTCTATTTTAGTTTTCGAATTGTCTGTAGAACAATCATCAATAATAATGATTTCTTTTTCTATATTATTGGGAAGAGAAACGTTTTTTATTTTATCTAATATCAAATGAATCGTTGCTTCTTCATTGTAAATAGGTATGATAATAGATAATTTCTTCATTTTACACGTAATTAAATCACAAATCTAATGTTCTAAATTTAATCTGCAATAAATTCTATATTTTTGTTTAAAATAAAATTATGAAATCATTATTTTTAAAATATAAATTTGAAATTTTAATTGTGTTGATTGGCTTTTTGTGGATAGAATTTTTGAATTTTATTTTGCAATTAGATATTCAAAATAGAATAAGTCCTGATGCCGAATCCTATTTTGAATCAGCTTATGATTTATATTTCTTACACAAGGGACATCAGTATCGACCTGTTTTTTTAGCTTTAATTCATGGGATTCCTTTTTTATTTGGTTGTTCCAATTTGGAAGTTTTTAAAGCGTGTTATCCAATTAATTTTCTATTTTGGATTGGAACTGGCTTGTTACTTTTTAAAATATTATGCAATATACTAACTTTAAAAAAGTCATTTTACATATCGTTAATTTCCATTTTTTTTATTGGAAGTGCTATTTGTATTTTTAATTTATATTCAGAAAATATTTATTTGTTTTTTATTGTTTTAGGGTTTTATTTTCTTCAAAAATATTATGTTAACTCTAAATTTTTATTTTTATCAATTTCATTGTCAATTTTTATAATATCAATGTTGATAAAGCCTGGAGCTAAGTTATTTGCTATTTTCTTAGTACTGTTTTTTGTCAAAGAAATTTTGAAAAATTATAATAATAAGGCAATTATTTTTTTGTATGGAAGTTTTTTTTTAGTACTTATTCAATGTGGACTTCTAAAAAAACAATATGGAGATTTTACAATAAGTTATATTGATTCAGTGACTTACTATAATTATTTAGGCAGTAAGGCTGTTTGTTTAAGTCAAGGTAAAAAACTTAATCAACTTGATAATCCAAGAATGGATTATATATTTTCAATATCTAATACTGAAACAAAAAAAATAGCTTTTGATGATTTAATAAATCAAATTTCAAATAATAAGTTTTATTTGTTTTATGCTTATTTATCAGATGTTTATGATAATTCAACAGCAGGAAACACAGCGCTAGATTATACAATAAATATTAATAATACGGGCTATTTTAAATTTTCAAAAATATTCTTTTTTACAATTTCAAAATTTCAGAATATGTTCTTTACCATTATTGGTTTTTTTCTATCTATATCTATGTTTTTTTCATCTTACAAAAAAGAGCCTTATTTTAGTTTAATAAGTTTTTTTGTCTTGTATACGATTTTTTTATCTGGAATTTCTTGTTCACAAGGAGATAGATTTCACCTCCCAATACTTTCATTTGTTCTTATTTTAATAGCAAAAAAAATATTTGATAAAACTAAACACTCCTTTGAACCACTTCAAAAATAGCACCATCTTCACATTTAAGTGTTTTAGATGGAAACTTCATTAACAAAGCATAATCATGTGTTGCCATAATGATTGTTTTGCCGTTGGCATTGATGTTCTTTAATACTTCAAGGACTTCAGCACTTGTTTGTGGATCAAGATTTCCTGTTGGTTCGTCTGCTAAGATTAATTCTGGGTCGTTTAACAAAGCTCTTGCAATGGCAACTCGTTGTTGCTCTCCACCAGAAAGTTGGTGAGGCATTTTATTGGCAAAACCTTTCATTCCTACTTTATCTAAAACTTCATCAATTTTATTTTGCATTTCGGTCATGTCAACCCAACCAGTTGCTTTCAGTACAAAAAGCATATTGTCGTTCACATTTCTATCTGGAAGCAATTTAAAATCTTGAAAAACAATTCCTATTTTTCTTCTCAAATAGGGAATGTCTTTTTCTTGTAGTGTTGCCAAATCATATTCCACAATATGACCTTCACCTTCTGTTAAAGGTAAATCTCCATAAAGTGTTTTCATAAAACTACTTTTTCCAGTTCCGGTTTTTCCAATGATGTAAAGGAATTCTCCGTGATTTACTTCAAGATTCACTTGAGATAAAATGACTTTATTTTCTTGATAAATAGTAACGTCTTTTAAAGATAATACGGGTTGTGACATAGGAAATTTTGTTTATTGGGTAAAAGTAATAAATTTTAGATATTAGATATAAGATTTTAGATATATAAATTTTGAAGTTTCCTAATTTAAAAACTTAACAAGTTGATTTTTATTGTTTCCTATCTTAATAATATCTAAAATTAGATTGTTAAGAAAAATGTTTATAATAAAACCAAACGATGTCTCGTTATACTTAGTAGAATGGTAATTTTGAATGATTATTAAAAAATATATGAAATGCGTAAAATAACAGCTTTTTTATTTTTAAATGTATTGGTTTCTGGAGCTACGATTTCGGCACAGCAAACTGCTATTTATACCAACCAACTTTCTGAATTTGATAGAGCTACAGATTTATATAATGATAAACAATATTTAGCAGCTCAGATTTTATTCGAAAAAGTGCAACAAAATAATAAAGAACAAGAAGTTCAAGCTGATTGCGCTTATTATATAGCCAATTGTGCAATTCGTTTAAATCAATCTGGTGCTGATAAATTGATGGAAGATTTTGTTGCAAATTACCCAACAAGTACAAAACAAAATCAAGCTTACATTGGTGTTGCGACCTTCTATTTTGAAAACGGAAACTATCCACAAGCATTAGAGTATTTTAATAAAGTTGACGAAAGCGCCTTGACTTATGATGAATTAGAGCGTTATAATTTTCAAAAAGGATATGCTTTTTTTACAGCAAAAAATAAAAAAGAGGCTACAGCTTATTTTAATAAAGTTGCTAATTCTAAAGAATATGGTTCACAAGCCAAATATTACTTAGGATTTATGGCTTATGAAGGTGATGATTACAAAGAAGCAACTAAGTATTTTGATCAGGTTTCTGGTGAAGAGAAATACAAAGAAAAGATGTCTTACTTTCAAGCTGATATGAATTTTAAACTTGGAAATTTCCAAAAAGCAATCGATTTAGGAAAAGCTGCCATGGCAAAATCATCGGCTGTTGAAAAATCGGAATTGAATAAAATTATTGGAGAAAGTTATTTCAATTTGAAAAAGTATGATGAAGCATTGCCTTATTTGAAAGAATATAACGGTAAAAAAGGAAAGTGGAGTAACACTGATTTTTACCAATTAGGATATACATATTACCAACAAAAAGACTACGAAAACGCTATTTCGCAATTCAATAAGATTATTGATGGAAAGGATTTTGTTGCTCAAAATGCCTACTACCATTTGGGCGAAAGCTACATGAAAACCGACAAGAAGCAACAAGCTTTAAACGCTTTCAAGATTGCATCTGAAATGGATTTTGATAAAAAAATTCAAGAAGACGCCAATTTGAATTATGCTAAAATCAGTTATGAAATTGGAAATTCATATCAATCGGTTCCTGATGCTTTGTCTTCTTTTTTGGCAAAATATCCAAATTCACCTAGCAAAAATGAAATTGAAAACTTATTGATTAACTCGTATATCACTTCTAAAAATTACAAAGAAGCGCTAACTTTGTTGGAAAAAAATAAAAATCCAGAAAACAGATTGGCGTATCAAAAAGTAACTTTTTATAGAGGTTTAGAATTATACACAGACGGAAATTATCAAGAAGCTCAAAAGATGTTTGCCAAATCGTTGAAAGAACAAAAAGATGCAAAATTTTCAGCAAGAGCTACTTTCTGGAAAGCAGAAACCGAATTTACTTTAGATAATTTTAATGAAGCATTGTTAAGTTTCAAACAATTTGAAGGAATGGCTGAAGCTAAAAACACACCTGAATTTAAAAATGTAAATTACAATATCGCTTATTGTTATTTCAAACAAAAGGAATATGACCAAGCTGGAAATTATTTTCAAGCACAAATTGACGCTGTAAAAGACGATAAAATCCGATTGAATGATTCTTATTTGAGGCTTGGAGACAGCCGTTTTGTAACTTCCAAATATTGGCCAGCAATGGATGCTTACAATAAAGCGATTGAATTAAAAAGTGTTGACGCTGATTATGCTGCCTTTCAAAAAGCAATTTCTTATGGTTTTGTAAGTAAAAATGATAAGAAAATTGAAGACTTCAATAAGTTTTTGTCAACTTTCAAAACCTCTCAATATCGTGATGATGCCTTATTTGAATTAGGAAATACTTATGTAGCTGATAATAAAACTGATTTAGCAATTAAAACTTACGACCAATTATTGTCAGAGTTTAAAAATGGTTCTTATTCATCAAAAGCGGTTTTACGTCAAGGATTGATTTATTACAATGCTAATAAAGATAATGAAGCTATTGCGAAGTTCAAAAAAGTAGCTGCCGATTATCCAAGAACTCCTGAAGCATTAGAAGCGGTTTCTACTGCAAGATTGATTTATGTAGATAATGGTAAAGTAGAAGAGTATGCTACTTGGGTTAGAACTTTAGATTTTGTGGAAGTTTCCGATGCTGAATTAGATAACGATACTTATGAAGCTGCTGAAAAACAGTATTTACAAAATAACACCAAACAAGCCATCGCAACTTTAAGTAGTTATGTGGCTAATTTTCCAAAAGGAATTCATGCTTTGAAAGCCAATTTCTATTTAGCTCAATCTTATTATGCAGATGGTTTGGAAACAAATTCAATTCCAAATTATGAGTATGTAATTGCACAATCAAAAAGCGAATTTACAGAACAATCGTTAGCTCGTTTATGTGAAATTCATTTGAAAAAAGATGATTTTACTAAAGCAATTCCAGTTTTAAAACGATTAGAAACAGAAGCTGATTTTCCACAAAACGTAACTTTTGCTCAAGCGAATTTAATGAGAGCTCATTATTCACAAAAAGATTATCCAAATTCAGTGATTTATGCTGATAAAGTTTTAGCGAATCCAAAAACAGATAATAAAGTAAAAAGTGATGCTCAGATTATTGTAGCTCGTTCAGCAATAAAAGCAAATGACGAAGCCAAAGCAAGAACAGCTTATGCTAATTTATTGAAAATTGCTAAAGGAGAATTAGCAGCTGAGGCATTGTTTTATGATGCTTATTTCAAAAATAAAGATGGAAAATTTGCTGAATCTAATAAAGTGGTTCAAAAAATTGCTAAAGACTATTCGGGTTACAAATATTTTGGAGCTAAAGGTTTAGTGGTAATGGCGAAAAATTATTACGGATTGAAAGATAGTTTCCAAGCAACAGCAATTTTAGAAAGTGTAATAGAAAATTTTGCAGAATTCACCGATGTTGTTGAAGAAGCTAAAACAGAATTGAATACTATTAAATCAGAGGAAAGTAAAACGAATTCTTCTATTGAAAAATAAACTTTGTTTAAACTCTGTGCAATAAAAAATGAAAAAAATGAAAATCAATTTCCAATATAAAATCGCAATAGTAACTGTTCTTTTAGGAACTCAAATCACTTTTGCTCAAAAGAAAGACGAAAACATCGGAACAGAAGTTGTTAACGTTGTAAAACCATACACACCAACTATTTCAGATGCTTTTAAAGTGAAAGAAACACCATCTTTAGAAGACGATGATAATTCTAAAAAAGAGAATATTCAGTACAATATTTTCTCTTTCCCAGTAGCTTCAACATTTACACCTTCTAAAGGAAAAGCAGCTGGAGTTGATAAAGGAAAGCAAGAAAAATTGTATAGTAATTACGCTACTTTAGCAGCAGGAAACTACGGAAATATCAATGCCGAATTGTTTGTAACACAAACATTAGAAAGTGGTGATTATGTGGGAGCAATGCTACGTCATCTTTCCTCTCAAGGCGGAATTAAAGATTTGGATTTAGATGATAAATTTTCAAACTCTTCAATAGATTTAACTTACGGAAGTAAATCTAGAAATCTATCTTGGAATGCAGATTTGGGTTATCAACATCAAATGTATAATTGGTATGGCTTGAATCCATTATTTTATGAAAATTTTATTCCTGCCGATAAGGATGCTTTTATTAACGGAATCGATTCTAAACAAACCTATCAAACCATTTCACTTGGTGGAAGATTAGCGCTTGGAGAAAGTGTTTTGAAAGAGGCAACAATCAAATTCAATCGTTTTTCAGATGCTTTTTCTTCTGGAGAAAATCGTTTAGTAGCAAAACCATCTCTTGGATTTGATGTCATGGATGAAAAGATAAAAGTAGATTTTGTTTTTGATTACATCAATGGTAAGTTTGACAAAGATTATAATGGAATAACTGAGTTGAAATATGGTTACACCAACGTAGGAATGAAACCAAGTTTCCAAATCAATAAAGATGATTTATCTGTAAATTTAGGTGTTGGATTCTTTTACAGCATGGCAACAGAATCTGGAAAAAATAAATTCTTTATCTATCCAAATATTACAGCATCTTACAAAGTGGTTGGCGATTTAATGGTAGCTTATGCTGGAGCAGAAGGTGCTTTAAAACAAAATTCTTATCAAGAATTCGTACAAGAAAATTTCTTCGTTTCACCAACATTAGGAATTGGACCAACCGATCAAAAATTTGACATTTATGTTGGATTAAAAGGTAAATTAGCAAATACTATAGGATACAACATTCGTGGTTCATTGATGAATGAAGGAGGTAAACCAATGTTTATTAGCAATCAAATCCCATTTTCAAACAATAACAAAAATGGATATACCTACGGAAATTCATTTAATGTAGTTTATGACGATGTTAAAACAGTGAGTTTTTATGGTGAATTAAAAGCAGATTTCTCTAAAAATGTATCTTTTGGTGTTAACGGAACTTTTAGCAGTTACACAACTGATATTCAGGAAGAAGCTTGGAATTTACCTGCTTTGAAATTAGGAGCAAATTTAGATTTCAATATTACTGACAAATGGTATGCTGGAACAAGTGTTTTCTTTGTTGGAGAACGAAAAGATCTTAAGTTTGTACAAACAGCTTTAGCAATTTTTCCACCAACATATACTACAGAAACAACAACACTTGATAGCTATTTCGATTTGAATGCTCATATTGGATTCAAATACAATGAAAGATTAACCTTTTTCTTAAAAGGAAATAATTTAGCTAACCAAAGTTACCAAAGATGGATAAACTATCCAGTGCAAGGTGTGCAAGGATTATTAGGTGCTAATTATAAATTTGATTTTTAATTTTATTGCCACAAAGCCACGAAGTCACAAAGAAAATTTAAGATTAAGGTTCATTTTCTTTGATATTTTATAAAAATAATTTTTTAAATCTTAATGAATCTTTATATCTCAATGCTTTTAAACTTTTTTTAATTTTTCTAATATTTTTAATAATAAACTTCGTGCCTTTGTGTCTTTGTGGCAAATTATATGAAAAAACAAATCCTTCAACAACACCAACTATTACTTCAAGACAAAATAGATGTATTCCGTGATATGATTTCCGGATTAACAGAAGATGCTCAAAACGATGCTAAAGGTTCAGCTGGTGATAAGCATGAAACGGCTTTGTCAATGATGCACATTGAACAAGAAAAACTCAACCACAAACTAAAAGAAATTCTCGACCAAAAAGCAATTCTTGATAAAATTGACGCTTCAGCAAATCATACTAAAATCGCTTTAGGAAGTTTAGTTCAAGCCAATGGAATGTTATTATTTATAAGCGCGGCTTTACCAAAAATCACTATTGAAGATAAAACCATTATCGCAGTTTCTCCACAATCACCACTTGGAAGTAAGT
Source organism: Flavobacterium chungnamense (assembly GCF_039539165.1). Classification (NCBI taxonomy): domain Bacteria; kingdom Pseudomonadati; phylum Bacteroidota; class Flavobacteriia; order Flavobacteriales; family Flavobacteriaceae; genus Flavobacterium; species Flavobacterium chungnamense. The sequence goes on along the minus strand of NZ_BAABCS010000014.1, from coordinate 19,558 downwards.
TGATGGGAAATGAAGTGGGTTTTGAGTTTGAGATTAATTCAACTAGATATAAAATTCAATCAATCCTTTAAAAATCTGCGTAAATCAGTAAAATCCGTTTAATCTGTGGCAAATGAATTACAATCTCTAACACAAAACCACAATTCAAAACAATTTTACTTTATAATTTTCATATAAAATCATTTTTTAGTTTCAATTTATAACTAATTATTCTTTTTTAGTTTTAATATTTGAATTATTGACTCAATTTTGCTTCACAATAAAAAATTAAAAGAAAAGATTATGTGTGGAATTGTATGCGCCTTTGATTTAAAACAAAAATCAGAATCATTAAGACCTCAAGTATTAGAAATGGCAAAAATCATCCGTCATCGCGGACCAGATTGGAGTGGAATTTTTAGTAATGATAAAGCTATTTTAGCTCACGAAAGACTAGCAATTGTAGATCCTGCTTCTGGCAAACAACCTTTGTTTAGTCAAGATAAAAGTTTGGTTCTTGCTGCTAATGGTGAAATTTATAACCATAGAGAATTACGCAAGCAATTTGAAGGCAAATATCAGTTTCAAACTGAAAGCGATTGCGAAGTAATTCTTGCATTATACAAAGAAAAAGGAGTTCATTTTATTGAGGAAATGAACGGAATCTTCGGATTTGCCATTTATGATGTTGAAAAAGACGAATATTTCATTGCTCGCGACCACATGGGAATTATTCCTTTGTACATTGGTTGGGATCAACACGGAACATTTTATGTTGCTTCAGAATTAAAAGCTTTAGAAGGATATTGCACTAAAATAGAATTATTTCCACCAGGACATTATATGTCAAGCAAAGATGGCGAATTCATAAAATGGTACAACAGAGAATGGACAGAATATGATGCAGTAAAAGATAATGCAACGAGTATAGAAGAAATTAAAACTGCTTTAGAAGCAGCTGTTCACCGTCAATTGATGAGCGATGTTCCATACGGAGTCTTGCTTTCAGGTGGTTTAGATTCGTCAATTACATCGGCTGTAGCCAAAAAATATTCACAAAAACGTATTGAATCAGGCGACACTGTTGATGCTTGGTATCCTCAATTACATTCCTTTGCAGTTGGTTTAGAAGGTTCACCAGATTTAGCAGCAGCTCAAAAAGTTGCCAATCATTTAGGAACAATTCACCACGAAATTAAATTCACTATTCAAGAAGGTTTAGACGCCGTTCGCGACGTGATTTATAATCTTGAGACTTATGATGTTACTACAATTCGTGCTTCAACACCAATGTATTTAATGGCAAGAGTTATTAAATCTATGGGAATCAAAATGGTGCTTTCTGGCGAAGGTTCAGATGAGTTATTTGGAGGTTATTTGTATTTTCACAAAGCTCCAAATGCAAGAGAATTCCACGAAGAAACAGTACGTAAATTAAGCAAATTACACATGTATGATTGCTTGCGAGCTAATAAAAGTTTAGCCGCTTGGGGAATTGAAGGACGAGTACCATTTTTAGATAAAGAATTTATGGATGTTGCAATGCGTATCAACCCACAAGACAAAATGATTAACGGAGAACGCATGGAAAAATGGGTTTTGCGTAAAGCATTCGAAGACATGTTGCCAGCAAGTGTGGCTTGGCGTCAAAAAGAACAATTCAGCGATGGGGTAGGTTACAGTTGGATTGACACTTTAAAAGAAATCGTTGGAAAAGAAATTTCCGATGAGCAATTGGCGAATGCAAAATTCAAATTCCCAATCCAAACACCAACATCTAAAGAAGAATATTATTATCGTTCACTTTTCACAGAGCATTTCCCAAGTGATACAGCGGCACTTTGTGTTCCACAAGAAGCAAGCGTTGCTTGTAGTACCAAAATCGCATTAGAATGGGATGAAGCTTTTAAAAATATGAATGATCCATCAGGAAGAGCCGTGGCTAATGTTCACGATGACGCCTATGTAAAAGCATAAAGTCAAGCGTAGTTTCTTGACTTTAGATTGAAGTTTAGTTTGTTTGTTTAAAACGCTTGTCATTTATGATAGGCGTTTTTGTTTAAAACAAATTTGTCGTTCCGAAGGAATCTGGAGCGAATGGTCAGTTATTTATCAGTAATCCATATTCCTGCCACAGAAACTCGCTTTTTTCTAATGTTGATTGAGGTTCTCGAAATCAACATTAGAAAAAGAGCTCAAACAATTTCAGTATCAGGGCTAGCTAGCATTTGTCAGTATATCAATCAATTATAAAAACCATTTTTGTTAAAACTTCAAAAAATCGTTTTAAATCAATTAAAATTTATTAAAAGATAAATGTTAATAACTTCTACGACAAAATGCTTTAAAATGCTTTAAAATCATCTTAATAATTATATATTTGCGTGTTAGACAAAAATCATACATACGATATAATTTATTATGAGCGACGAAATTAAAAAAAATAGCTATTCAGCCGACAGTATTCAGGCATTAGAAGGAATGGAGCACGTAAGAATGCGTCCATCTATGTACATTGGAGATACTGGCGTTAGAGGTTTACACCATTTAGTTTATGAAGTAGTAGATAACTCAATCGATGAGGCTTTAGCAGGTCATTGTGATACTATTGGAGTTTTTATAAACGAAGATAATTCAGTTTCTGTTGAAGATAACGGTCGTGGTATTCCAGTGGATATGCACAAAAAAGAAGGTGTTTCTGCTCTTGAAGTAGTAATGACCAAAATTGGTGCCGGTGGAAAATTCGATAAAGATTCTTATAAAGTATCTGGTGGACTTCACGGTGTTGGGGTTTCTTGTGTTAACGCACTTTCTGATAATTTAAAAGCAACCGTTTTTAGAGACGGAAAAATATACGAGCAAGAATACGAAAGAGGAAAAGCAATGTATCCTGTAAAGCAAGTTGGTACAACCGACAAACGCGGTACAATGGTTACTTTTCATCCTGACAAAACTATCTTTACTCAAACAATAGAGTATAACTATGATACTTTAGCAGCTCGTATGCGTGAGTTGTCTTTCCTTAACAAAGGAATTACAATTACATTAACTGACAAACGTCGTACAAAAGATAACGGTGAATATGAAGGAGAAGTTTTTCATTCAAAAGAAGGATTGAAGGAATTCGTTAAGTTCTTAGATATGGGTCGTGAGCCAATTATTTCTCACGTAATTAGCATGGAGCACGAAAAAGGAGAAGTTCCTGTAGAAGTGGCTTTAGTTTACAATACTAGTTATTCTGAAAATATCTTTTCTTACGTAAATAATATCAATACTCACGAAGGAGGAACGCATTTACAAGGTTTCCGTATGGGATTAACTCGTACGTTGAAAAAATATGCTGACGCTTCGGGTTTATTAGATAAATTAAAATTCGAAATTGCTGGTGATGATTTCCGTGAAGGATTGACCGCTATTATTTCGGTTAAAGTTTCTGAACCACAATTTGAAGGTCAAACTAAAACCAAATTAGGAAATAGAGAAGTAGTTTCTCCAGTTTCTCAAGCGGTTTCTGAAATGCTTGAAAATTATTTGGAAGAAAATCCAAACGATGCTAAAATCATTGTTCAAAAAGTTATCCTTGCTGCTCAAGCGCGTCACGCTGCTAAAAAAGCTCGTGAAATGGTACAACGTAAAACCGTTTTAGGTGGTGGAGGTTTACCAGGAAAACTATCTGATTGTTCAGAACAAGATCCAGCAAAATGCGAAGTTTACTTAGTCGAAGGAGATTCGGCAGGTGGAACTGCAAAACAAGGTCGTGATAGAAATTTTCAAGCCATCATGCCTTTAAGAGGTAAGATTTTGAATGTTGAAAAAGCGATGCACCACAAAGTTTTTGAAAACGAAGAAATCAGAAATATCTTTACTGCTCTTGGTGTAACTATCGGAACAGAAGAAGATTCTAAAGCTTTAAATTTAGAAAAGTTAAGATACCACAAAGTAATTATCATGTGTGATGCCGATGTCGATGGTAGTCACATTGCTACTTTGATTCTTACGTTCTTCTTCCGTTTTATGCGTGAATTGATTGAAGGCGGACACGTTTATATTGCTGCACCACCTTTATATTTAGTTAAAAAAGGTAACAAAAAAGAATACGCTTGGAATGATGATCAACGTGATGCTGCTAATGAAAGAATGGGTGGAAGTGCAGGAATCCAACGTTATAAAGGTCTTGGAGAAATGAATGCAGAGCAATTGTGGGAAACTACAATGGATCCAAATTTCAGAACTTTACGTCAAGTTACTATTGATAATTTAACTGAGGCAGATAGAGTATTCTCAATGTTGATGGGTGATGAAGTTCCACCAAGAAGAGAATTTATCGAGAAGAATGCTGTTTACGCAAACATCGATGCGTAATAAGTTTTTAAAATATGTAATGATAGGGATTTGTCTGATTTTTTCGGGCAAATCCTTTTCTCAATCTATACAAACGATAGAAGATATTGGTTTGTTTCTAACAGATGCAACATTTTACTCTGAAAAATATATTACTCCAGCCACTGATGCTGCTGTATATCAAGCATCTTCCAATTGGATGACTTCTCCAAAAAAGAGAAAATTGTATGATGTAACTTTGAGTTTGCATGGAAATTTGTTTTTTGTACCAAAAAGAGACAGAAGCTTTGAAATTAAAAACTCTGATTTTTCTTTTTTTACCATAGAAAATAATTCTTCAGCAACAGTTCCAACTGCTTTAGGTAGTGATTCACAATACTATTTAATTGGAGAAATTGACAATAACCAAGTTCGTATTGAAACTCCAAAAGGAGTCAATCAAGAAACTATTTTTTATCCTTATTTGCAAGGTTCAATCTCGCTTTGGAAAGGATTTGAAGCTGTCGTTAAATTTTCTTCAAAAGTCAAATTAAAACGTGGAGATTATCAAGTATACGGATTTGGATTAAAACATAATTTTAGTCAGTACTTCAAATCGTTAGAATCTAAAAAGATACATTTAGCTGGATTAGTAGCTTACTCTAAAGAAGAAATAAGTTTTGGTTTTTTAGACACTTACACTAATTATGGTAATTTAGGTATTAATGAGATTACAGGAGAAGTTGATACATGGCAGTTTCAGCTGAGTGCATCTAAAGAATGGAAGAGATTTGAATTAATGACAAGTTTTATTGCTAATCAAAGTGATTTTAAATACTATTTATCTGGACCAAAAGGTGAAATAGAAAATGTTATTCCGGTGCAATATATTTTGAACGAAAAGCTAAAAGATATTTACAAATCAAAATTTAATACTATTGGAGAAATCTCAGGTAGATATCAATTTAGCAAAATTTATGTTCAAACTTCATTTGCTTTTGGTAAATTTGTAAACACAAACTTATCCGTACAATACGAATTTTAATTTTTATCAATATAAATAAACACACAATACAATGAAAGTTACCATAGTAGGAGCAGGAAACGTAGGAGCTACATGCGCAGACGCTATTGCTTACAGAAGAATTGCGAGTGAAATCGTATTATTAGACATTAGAGAAGGATTTGCAGAAGGAAAAGCTTTAGACATTATGCAAACACAAACAACTTTAGGATTCAACACAAAGGTTTCTGGAAGTACAAATGACTATTCAAAAACTGCAGGAAGTGATGTAGTAGTTATTACATCTGGAATTCCAAGAAAACCTGGAATGACTCGTGAAGAGTTAATCGGAATTAATGCAGGAATTGTAAAAGGAGTGGCTGAAAATTTATTAGCACATTCACCAAATGCAATTGTAGTTGTAGTTTCTAATCCAATGGATACAATGACTTATTTGACATTAAAAGCTACAGGTTTACCAAAAAACAGAATTATTGGAATGGGAGGAACTTTAGATAGTTCACGTTTCAAAACTTATTTATCTTTAGCCTTAGACAAACCAGCTAACGATATCCAAGGAATGGTTATTGGTGGTCACGGAGATACTACTATGATTCCTTTAACAAGATTGGCATCTTACAACGGAGTACCAGTTTCAGAATTTTTATCAGCTGATGAATTAGCTAAAGTATCTGCAGATACAATGGTGGGTGGAGCAACTCTTACAGCTTTATTGGGAACTTCTGCATGGTATGCACCAGGAGCTTCTGTAGCATTTTTAGTTGATTCTATCTTAAACGATCAAAAGAAAATGATTCCTTGTTCAGTAATGTTAGAAGGTGAATATGGACAAAGCGATATCTGTATCGGAGTGCCATGTATCATCGGAAGAAATGGTATTGAAAAAATTGTAAACATTGAATTAAACGAAGAAGAAAAAGCAAAATTTGCTAAGAGTGCAGATGCAGTTAGAGCAATGAATGGTGATTTGAAATCGATTTTATCATAAATTAAAATACAATAGATTAAAAAGACTGCATTTTTGCAGTCTTTTTTTTGATATTAATGTGTAAATAATTTGTTAATCTTTAGGTTAATTATATATTTGCACGTTTCAAAAAACGTGTACAAAAGTATTTTTATTGATTTACATTGAAAATCAATGTCTTACTTTATATTTACTTGTTTTTTTTAACCCAACAAACAAAAATTAATTAATTTTTAGTAATAATGCAGAATAAAGGACTTATTAAATTTTTCGCAATTCTATTTGCACTGGTAAGTATTTACCAACTTTCTTTCACATTTGTATCTAACGGTGTTCAAAATGACGCTAAAGCATTTGCAAAAGGAAACCAAGATAAAGAAATAGAATATCTAAACGATATTAAAAACAAAAAGGTTTTTAGTATGTTTGGTCTTGTTGATTACACTTATGATGAGGTAGTCGGTAAACAAATCAACAAAGGTCTTGACCTTGAAGGAGGAATCAACGTTATTCTTCAAATTTCGGTTAAAGATGTTTTGAAAGGTCTTTCTAACAATTCTAAAAATGCCGTTTTCAATAAAGCATTAGAAGATGCAAAGGTTAATCAACAAGGAAATCAATCTTATTTAGATGCTTTCTTTGTGGCTTTTGATGCTATCAAAGGTGATACAAAATTAGCTTCTCCAGATATTTTTGCAAACAAAAATTTATCTGACGAAATCAATTTTAAAATGTCTGATGATGAAACTAAAAAAGTTATCAGAAGAAAAGTTGATGAATCAGTTGAATCTGCTTTTGGCGTATTAAGAAAGCGTATTGATAAATTTGGTGTTACTCAACCAAACATTGCTAAACTTGGACAAACAGGAAGAATTCTTGTTGAATTACCAGGTGCTAAAGATGTTGACCGTATCAAAAAATTATTACAATCAACAGCTCAATTAGAATTTTGGGAAACTTACAAAATTGATGAAGTAGGTGGTTTCTTAATGGCTGCAAACGACGCTTTGAAAGCTACTGAAAAGAATGCAACATCTCCAGAAGTAAAGACTGTAACAAACGATTCTATTAAAGATATGTTAGCTAATAAAGCTAATGATTCTGTTGCTTCTAAAAAAGGAAGTAATCCTATATTAGATAAATTTGTAGGTCAAGGTGGTGGACCAATTTTAGGTATTGTTTCAGTAAAAGATACAGCTAAAATTAACTCTTATTTAAAAAGAGCAGATATTCGTTCTTTATTACCAGCTGACAAACGTTTTGCAAAATTTGTTTGGGGTAAACCAACTATTACTAAAGACGAAAAAACTAAAGCTGATATTGAAACTTTTGAACTTTATGCTTTAAAAGGAAATAAAGATGATGTTGCACCTTTAAGTGGTGGAGTTATCACTGATGCAAGAGATACTTTTGATCAATTAGGTAAGCCAGCTGTTTCTATGCAAATGAATGGTCAAGGTGCTAAAGTATGGGAGCAATTAACAGGAAATGCATTTACAACTAAAGGTTATATCGCTATTGCACTTGATGATGTAGTTTATTCTGCTCCAGGTGTTTCTACAGGACCAATTGCAGGTGGTAGATCAGAAATTTCAGGAAATTTTGATGTTACAGAAACTAAAGATTTAGCGAATGTATTAAGAGCTGGTAAATTACCTGCTGCTGCTGAAATTGTTCAATCAGAAGTTGTTGGACCATCATTAGGAGAGAAAGCTATTCATGCTGGATTCATTTCTTCTATTGTAGGTTTCTTATTAGTTTGTTTATGGATGGTATTCTACTATGGTAGAGCTGGATGGTATGCAAATATTGCATTGTTAGTTAACTTACTTTTCTTATTCGGAATTTTAGCAAGTTTAGGTGCTGTATTAACATTGCCAGGTATTGCTGGTATCGTTTTAACACTAGGTACTGCTGTAGATGCAAACATCATTATATATGAGAGAGCAAAAGAAGAATTGCGTGAAGGAAAAACTTTAGGTGATGCAGTAATTGCATCTTACGGTTGGAAAGGAGCAATGCGTTCAATTATCGATGCAAACGTTACTCACGTATTAACTGGAGCTATCTTATTTATTTTCGGTACAGGACCTATTCAAGGTTTTGCTACTACTTTATTAATTGGTATAGTAACTTCTTTATTTACTTCAATCTTTATTGCAAGAATCTTTATTGATAAAGATATTGCTAATAATAGAAGTTTAACATTCACAACGCCATTAACTAAAAATTGGTTTACAGGTTTCCACTTTGATTTTATTGGAGTTAAAAAATGGACTTACTTGTTCTCTTCTGTAGTTGTAGTAGTGAGTTTAGTTTCAATCTTCTTTTTAAATGGTCTTGACGAAGGTGTTGATTTTGTTGGAGGAAGAACCTTTCAAGTAAAATTTGAAAAAGCAGTAGAACCAACTCTAGTTTCTGAAGAATTATCTAAAGAATTTGGAACTGCAGTTGAAGCAAAAGTATTTGGTGATGATGATCAATTAAAATTGACTACTAAATATAAAATCAAAGAAGAAAGTGCTAACGTAGATGAAGAAGTAAATAAAAAGTTATACAAAGTTTTAGGTAAATATTATACTAATACTTCATATGAAAACTTCATCAATTCTTATGATGGTAAACAATTAGGAGTTTTACAAGCTTCTAAAGTTGGAGCAGCTATCTCTGCAGATATCAAAACAAACTCTTTCTGGGCTGTTATTGGTGCAATGCTAGTTGTTGGACTTTACTTAGTAATTTCATTCCGTAAATGGCAGTATTCATTAGGAGCTATCGCTGCTGTATTACATGACGTTATCTTTGTATTAGGATTGTACTCATTATTATATAAAGTGATGCCTTTCCACATGGAAATGGATCAGCACTTCATTGCAGCAATCTTAACTGTTATTGGATATTCTATGAACGATACAGTAATTGTATTTGATAGAATTAGAGAGTTCTTAGCTGGAAATGTTAAAGGTACTTTCAAAGAAGTAGTAAATGCTTCTATTAATACTACATTATCAAGAACATTGAATACGTCTTTAACCATGATTTTAGTATTGTTAATCATGTTTATTTTCGGAGGTGAGTCTATTAGAGGATTTATCTTCGCAATGCTTGTTGGTATTGTTGTAGGAACATATTCATCTTTATTTATTGCAACACCAGTTTTAGTTGACTCAATGAATAAGAAAGATATTAAAGAAATTGAAGAGCGTCACCATTCATAAGTGAATTGTTTGTAAATATAAAAGCTACCTTGATTGAGGTAGCTTTTTTTATTGAATACAGTTTGATATTTAGTCTTGGTTCAATGTATTAGTTCTCAAATAAGTTTAAGTTCTATCATTGTAAAAGCCATTTTTATTTTATCCAACCAACTTTTCTTTTCCAAAGGTTGAATTCTTTTTCTCTTTCATGAAGATTTTTTGGAACCCTTTGGTTTTCGTTTTCTGCTTGTAATCTTATGATTTTCGTTTGTTCTTCAAGAGTATTGAGTCCAATTTTTAATCTTCTGACGTTAACTTGCAAAAGATCATCATAGTCATTTGGACTTAACGCTCCATTTTTGTCCCAATCGAATTGAGTTCCGTATAATTGAGGCATTCCCTCTAGAACACTTATTCTATCCATTAAACTTGCTAAATTCTTCTCATAAACTTTATTTTCAATAGCTACATTTTCTAATAGTTTTAGACACTTTTTCATGAATTCAGGTTTACTTATAGAATGTTGAATAATCAACCAAGCTGATTCACTAGCCTCAATTCCGACTTTTTCAATGGTTGGAAAACCAATTTCGTCAATAATTTCATTTAGTTTTTCTGCATTTTTTATATGAAGAGTTTCCATTTCATTGTTGTAACCTTCAGATAGCTTTTTTTCTTTAATAAGTTTCTCTCGAAACTTTAAATCAGCATCTTTTAATTCAATTATCAATTTAGCAATTTTTGGAAAATTCATTTTGTAGATAAATTTAAGTTTCTGATGAGCTAAAATAGAAACTAATTGTTTTTTTTAATCAGTTATTAAAACTATTTTGATTGTAAAAAAAAAGAGAACCATGTTAGTTCTCTTCTTATATATTGATATAAAATTTTAAATTTTTATATCATCAGGAAGAGGTTCTTCTGCCATAAACAAATAATATAAACCTACTAAAATAAAAGGAACACTTAGCCATTGTCCTGTTGTAAATAGTCCAAGAGCACTCTCGAAACCACCTTGACTTTCTTTTACATACTCTACCACAAAACGTACGGTCCATAAAAGGATTAGAAAAATTCCAAAAATTAAACCATGTTTCCTTGGAGTATCTGTTTTCCAATACAAGAATAATAAAATAAAAAATACAAAAATATAGGCAAAAGCTTCATAAAGTTGTGCTGGATGTTTTAAAGGAACTTCAGCAAGTAGGTTTGCAAATTTTGGATTGTTTACAATAGCATCATAAGCTAAATCTGGATTTGCAATCTGAGTTTGATTCATGGCATCTTGAGGAGAAAAGTAATCTCGAACAAATTTAATTCCAAAAGTTTCATTGGTAGTTGTTTTTCCAACAATTTCAGAATTAAAAAAGTTACCTAATCTTACAAAAATAGCACCACAAGCTACTGGTATCACAACTCTATCTAAAACCCAAAGTAAAGGTTTGTTTACTACTTTTTTGCTGTAAAAGTACATTACAATTATTATTGAAATTGCAGCTCCATGGCTTGCTAATCCTGCAAAACCTGTAAATTGAAATTCTGGTTCAAACTTAAAAGGAAGCAATATTTCAAGTGGATGATTTCTAAAGTATTCCCAATCATAAAAAAATACATGTCCTAAACGTGCACCAAACAAAGTAGCTAAAACTGTCCATACGAAAAGAGTGTCTAATTTATCTAAAGGTTCTTTTTCGTTTATAAAAATCTTTTTCATGATGTACCAACCTAATCCAAATGCAATTACAAACATTAAGCTGTAAAACCTCAAATTAAGTGAGCCAATGTGTATTCCTTCTGACGGATTCCAAATCATTTTTTGTATTTTTTAATATGAATTTTATCAAAAATAGTAATTTTAAAATTACTTAATTCTAAAATTATGTTATTTATGAGTACATTTTTTTTCAGGGACAGGGTCATAACCAGTTTTTCCCCATGGATGACAACTTAAAATTCTTTTAATTCCTAAATAAGATCCTTTTATCAATCCATGAATTTTTAATGCTTCAAGAAAATAACTGGAACATGTAGGTTCAAATCGACAAGTTGAAGGAGTGAATGGTGATATAGCTTCTTGATAAAACCGAATAAGTAGAACAAGAGGAAAAATAATTATTTTTTTCACCATTTGAAATTTGATTATACACTAAAGGATGTTCCTTCTTTTCCGTCTTTTAGTTGAATGCCGAGTGCTAATAATTTATCTCTAATTTCATCTGAAAGTGACCAGTTCTTATTAGCTCTTGCTTCATTTCGCATTTCAATTAGCATTTCGACAACTCCTTCTAATTTTTCTCCGTTATTTCCGGAAGTTTTTTCATTTCTAATACCTAAAACTTCGAAAGTAAATTCCTCTAAAGTCTTTTTTAGCAGTTCTAAATCAGATGAAGTTATTGATTCTCTTTTATCATTAAGTAAATTTACAAAACGTACTCCTTCAAAAAGTTGAGCGATTAAAATAGGAGTATTGAAATCATCATTCATTGCATCATAACAACTTTGACTCCAAGAAGAAATATCTAAAGTAGAAGAGTGACTTGTTTGAATATCGTTCAAAAGTTGAAGACCTTCCATTAATCTGCTAAAACCTTTTTCACTTGCAACCATTGCATCGTTAGAAATATCTAAAACGCTTCTGTAATGAGCTTGTAAAAAGCAAAAACGAACTACATTTGGGTGAAAAGGTTTTTCAAAAAAGTTATTTCCACCTTCAATCAGTTCCATTGGAAGAATATAATTTCCAGTAGATTTACTCATTCTTAATCCATTCATAGTTAGCATGTTTGTATGCATCCAATGTCTAACAGGCGAAACTCCGTTGCAAGCTTTTCCTTGTGCAATTTCACATTCGTGATGAGGAAATTTCAAATCCATTCCACCACCATGAATATCAAATTGTTCTCCTAAATATTTAGTACTCATTGCTGTACACTCAAGATGCCAACCAGGAAAACCTTCTCCCCAAGGTGAATTCCATCGCATAATGTGGGCAGGAGTGGCATGTTTCCACAAAGCAAAATCTTGAGGATTTTTTTTCTCGTTTTGACCATCCAAATCACGAGTGTTTGCTAGTAATTCTTCAACATTTCGGTTGTTTAATTCACCATAATTCAAACCTCTTTTGTTATACTCTAAAACGTCAAAATAAACCGATCCATTGCTTTCATAAGCGAATCCTTCATCTATTAATTTTTGAGTTAATTCTATTTGTTCAAGTATATGACCAGTTGCTGTTGGTTCAATATTTGGAGGAAGAAAATTGAATAAATCCAATACTTTGTGAAAATCAACAGTATATTTTTGAACCACTTCCATGGGTTCTAATTTTTCTAATCTTGATTGTTTTACAAACCTATCATTTTCAATATCGCCATCATCTGTTAAATGTCCAGCATCAGTAATGTTTCTAACATAACGAACTTTATAATCTAAATGTAAAAGGTATCTGTAAATAACATCAAAACTCATAAAAGTTCTAACATTGCCTAGATGAACATTGCTATATACTGTTGGTCCACAAACATACATTCCAATAGTGCCATCTGTTATTGGAGTGAAAATTTCTTTTTCTCCAGAAAGAGAATTATAAATTTTAAGTGTTTGATTTTTATGAAGTTGCATATTATATTTATTGTTTTATTGATAAGTAAATGATTAGAAATCTAGAAATTTGTGTCTAATTTTATGTAATCTAAAAATTCTCTTCTAACTATATCATCTTTAAACTTTCCTCCAAATTCAGCAGTTACAGTACTACTCTCAATATCTCTTATTCCACGAGAATTTACACAAAGATGTTTCGCATCAATAATACAGGCTACATTTTCAGTATTTAAAACTTTTTGAAGTTCTTTAACAATTTGGATAGTTAACCTTTCTTGAACTTGAGGTCTTTTAGCAAAATAATCAACAACTCTATTCATTTTAGACAAACCAACAACTGTTCCATTTGAAATATAAGCAATATGAGCTCTGCCTACTATTGGTAGTAGGTGATGTTCACAAGTTGAATAGACAGTTATGTTTTTTTCAACTAGCATTTCGTTGTATTTGTATTTGTTGTCAAATGTAGACGAACTTGGTTTTTTATTTGGATTCAAACCACCAAATATCTCCTTAACAAACATTTTTGCCACACGATTGGGTGTGCCTTTTAGACTATCATCGGTTAGATCCATACCAAGAGTGAAAAGTATATTTTCAACATCTTTTTTTATTAATTCGATTTTCTCATCATCAGTTTTCTCAAACGCATCTTTTCTTAAAGGTGTTTGTTCATTTGTGGCAATATGATTGTTTCCGATTTCGTCGGTAAATTCTTCGTTATGGGTCATTTTTTAATAAGATTTTTTTAGCAAATTTTAATTGCAAAGATAAATATTATTGAATTATAATTGGCAATGGAAACTCTATTTTTAAAAATTAGAAATTTTAAGATAAATTTTGGTTAAATTTATGTATATTTCGCTCCTAAAAATGTATTGCGCAATGAAAAAAAATACTCTAATTCTATTGTTAAGTTGTCTGTTTATCAATCTAATAACAGCTCAAAATTTATTAGTTAATGGTAATTTTGAATCAGGTGGAGTAGGTGTAGGATTTAACATCAATAGTACTGGATATAATTATATAGCAACTCCAACTAGTTCGACGTCTCCAGGTGATTATTCGTTTGGATCCAATCCTCAACCTTATAATACGTCTAATTTTATAAGTGGTTTTGATCATACAACTGGTCTTGCTACAGGAAAAATGATGATTATTGATGGTAGTACAGATGGAGGAAATCCAAGTTTTTGGAAAGCTGGTAATTCTGGAGGTGGTGTTTGTGGATTAACTGTTGGAGCGACATATACTTTTCGTTATTGGGTTAAAACAATTTCAACAAATGTTACAGGTGCATCAACACAACCAGATATTAGAGTAGTTTTTAATAATGCAACGGTTTTAACCTCTCCAACTAGTTTTTTAGCCCCTTTGCCTGCTACTGGATGGGAAATGAGAACCTATACTTTTACACCAACGAATGCTTGTGTAAATATTGAGTTAAGAAATTTTAATGTAAATACAGTTGGCAATGATTTTGCGATAGATGATTTGTCTTTAACACCACCATCATCACCATTATTAATTACTTACTCTGCTTTAAATACATCATGTCCTTCATCTTCAGATGGATCTGTAGCAATTTATGCCGCTGGAGGTTCACAGCCTTACACAAGTTATTCAATTTCAGGTCCTGTTTCACAAATAAATGCTTTAGGAATTTTTACAGGTTTACCTGCAGGTACATACACAATATCAGTAACAGATAGTGCTTCTATAACAGTTAGTCAATCAAACGTTGTTATTGCTAATCCAGTAAACCCTTTAGTAGTTTCTTCTAATACAAGTATTTGTAATGGAAGCAACACAACATTATCCGTTAGTGGAGGTTCAACCTATACTTGGACAGCATCACCAGCTGATCCATCATTGACAACACCAAATAGTGCAACACCTGCAGTTAGTCCTTCAGCAACAACTACATATACAGTAACTTCATCAATAACTTCACCTAGAAGCTTAATTGTTAATGGAGATTTTTCGCAAGGAAATAGTGGTTTTGGTACTGATTATCAATATCTAGCATCAGCACCAGTAACAGGAGTTCAGAAGGCTTATGGAATAGTTGCAAGGCCAAATTTATGGTTTGCACCTTTTTCAAATTGTCCTGATCATACTACAGGAACTGGAAATATGATGGTTGTTGATGGTTCAAATTTAAATGCTGGAAATGACAGGTTATGGAGTCAAACGGTTCCAGTTTTACCAGGTCAAAATCATACATTCAGTTATTGGATTCAAACAGTTGCAACACCAAATCCTGCTCAAATAGAAGTTCTAATAAATGGAGTGTCACAAGGAATCGGATTGGCTCCAGCTATTGCAACATGTGGAAATTGGACTCAATACTCATATGTTTGGAATTCAGGTGCAAGTAATACGGCACAAATCGTAATGTATGATAGAACTACTTCTGTTGCAGGAAATGATTTTGCAATTGATGATATTTCATTTACTACAAATGCTACTTGTTCTGTTACACAGTCAGTTACTGTTACGGTGAATAGTGTACCAACTGTTGTTGTAAATAGTCCTGAAGTTTGTTTTGGTTCATCTGCAAATATTATTGCTACACCTTCACCTGCTGGTCCTACATATACTTATGCATGGACTGTGCCATCTGGTGCAACAAACCCAGGAAATGTTTCAAGTTTTAATACAACTGTTTCAGGGGTTTATAGTGTAGTAATTACAAATAATATTACAAACTGTTCAAGTCAAAGTTCATCTGGAACGGCTACGATACATTCACTTCCAACTGTTACAGTTAGTAATATTACTACATGTGTTTCTCAAGTGACTGCTATTCCAGGATTGCCGGGAATTTATTCTTACGTTTGGACTGTACCTCTAGGTGTTACTAATCCAGGAAATGTTCCTAGTTTTACTACAACAACTTCAGGAACTTATACAGTTGTCATAACAAATACGATAACAAATTGTGTTAGTTCTCAAATTGCTACAAATGTAAACATTATTCCAATTGCTCTAAATTTACCAAATAATTTAATTGTTTGTAATGGAACTTTAATACCATCGTTAAATTTTACTACAAACTATCCACCTAATCTTCCAACTTTTGAAGGTGCTAATATATCATGGACAAACAATAATCCTTTGTTAGCAATTGGAAGTGCTGGTCAAGGAAATTTAACTAATGTACTTGCAACTAATACAACTTCTGCTCCAATTGTAGCAACTATAACAGTTACTGCTTCTTTGAGTGGATGTACAGATGTTACAAATAGTTTTACCATTACGATAAACCCATCACCATCAGTATTGGTTAACAGCCCTGTTAAATGTACCGGTGATACAGCTCCGGTTTTAATTCAAGCCACACCTTCAGTTGCTGGAACTTATAACTATGCTTGGACTGTTCCTGCAGGAGTTCCTGCACCTGGTAATGTACCTAGTTTTAATAGTGCAATTGCTGGAAATTATACAGTTGTAATTACTAATACAACGACTGGATGTGTAAGTCAACCATCAACAGGAACACTGACATACATAACTAATTGTTGCCCTGATGAGATTACAATTGATGCCCCAAATCCTGTTTTATGTAATGCATCTAGTTGTACGACTATTACAGCATCATATATAGATATTAAAGATACGACTTCTTACACTGTAGCATCTATTCCTTATGCGCCTTTAGTTCCTTTAGGTAATGCTGGAACTTCATTGTGTAACGTTGATGATGCTTATTCAGCTGTAACACCTATACCATTTGATTTTAGTTTTTATGGTAGTTGTTTTGATTCTTTTCAATTAAGTACTAATACTTATTTGACCTTTACTACAAATAATGCAAATTGTACTGG
Source organism: Flavobacterium chungnamense (assembly GCF_039539165.1). NCBI lineage: Bacteria > Pseudomonadati > Bacteroidota > Flavobacteriia > Flavobacteriales > Flavobacteriaceae > Flavobacterium > Flavobacterium chungnamense. Next base: position 2,638 of record NZ_BAABCS010000014.1, on the reverse strand, counting down.
TGGAAGCCCATGGGCATTTACACAAGCTATACCTGCCTTATTTGGTGCTAATGTAGAATATCAAAACTCTATTTATTTTCCAATGAATGATACCAATCCTGCTGTGGCTACTCCAGCAGCCACTCCTATTGATGTAAGGTACATTGTAGATGGGGTAGCTCCTTGTAGAAAATTAATTGTGAATATAAAAAATATGCCATTGTTTTCATGTGGAACTGCGCAAGGTTTACAAGAGAGTCAATTAGTTTTATATGAATCAACAAATATTATCGATGTTTATGTAAAAAGTAGAACTGTTTGTGCAGGATGGAATAGTGGAAGTGGCGTTATTGGATTAACTGGTCAAACAGCAGCAGAAGGAATTGCGGCACCAGGAAGAAATACAGGTACTTGGACTGCAACAAATGAAGCATGGAGATTTTCTCCATCAGGCCCTTCATTAACTGCTTTCAGATGGTTACAAAACGGAAATCCAATAGGCACAACTCCAACTATTTCTGTTTGTCCAACGGTTACGACCACATATACCGCAGAGGTTAGATATACTCAATGTAATGTACCTGGCCCACCATCAACTATTGTTAGAACTGTTACAGAACCTGTTACTATCGAGGTTTTCCCAGATGATACTTTGACTCCTAATTCAATTACAAATTGTATTCCAAATAATGTATTTAATTTAACATCAAATGAACCAACTGTTCTAGGAGGTTTAATAGGTACAGGAGCTTATGATGTTTATTATTATACAAACCAAGCTGATGCTGAAAATGCTGCAGCAAATAGTATTGCTAATCCAGCTGCTTATATTTTAGCATCAGGTACAAGTCAAACTATCTATATGAGTTTAATTAGTACTACTAATCCTTGTATTAGAGTTAAATCTTTCAATATCATTTTGGATGATTGTTCGACATGTCCAACCATAACAAACCCATCTGCAACTCAAACACTATGTTTGAATTCAGATCCAACACCATTTACAGTAAATACTACATTTACTGCTGCTAACAGTATAAGTTATGTGTATTTTACTACTCCACAAGTTGGAACAAATATGTACACTGGAGGTACTTTACTTGCAAATGTTACACCTAATGCTGGTGGAATTGCAACTTATGACGCACCAGTTTTAGGAAGTGCAGGTTCTTTACCAAATGCTTTGGGTACTTATTATGTATATGCTATTGCAAACCCTGCACCTTCAGATGTAACTTGTAGACCATTTCAATTAATTCAAGTAATTGTTAATACATCACCTAATGCTGGAACTGATGGAAATACAACAATTTGTGAAACATCAATTGCTACTATAAATCTATCAAGTTTAATTACTGGCGAGCAAGCTGGAGGAACTTGGTCACAAACTGGTGGAACAGGTGGAGTATTCAATGCAGCTTCAGGAACCTACACGCCTGCTATTGGAGCTACAACAAGTACTTTTAATTATACTTTAACTGGAGTAGCACCTTGTACTGGTGATTTTAGTATAGCAACAGTAAACATAAACCCTCAACCAAATGCTGGTACTGATGGGGCTTTAAATGTATGTTTAGGAGATACAACATCTATAGATTTATATTCAATTATTACTAGTGAACAAACAGGAGGTACTTGGGTAAGAACATCAGGTACAGGAGGAACTTTTAATGCTCTTGCTGGAACTTTCATACCATCTGCTACAACTACAAATAGTACTTTTACATATACTTTACTAGGTACTGCACCATGTATTGATGATTCAAGTATTGCTACAATTAATTTCATTACCCAACCAACCGCAGGTATCGATGGTAGTTTAAATATTTGTGGCAGTAGTTCTACACCTATTAATTTATTTAGTTTGATTACAGGCGAGAGTTCAGGTGGGGTTTGGACACAGACTTCAGGAACAGGCGGAACTTTCAATGCAGGATCAGCAACTTTCACTCCATCAGCAGGAACCACTTCAAGTACTTTTACATATACCGTTACAGGAGCTGCGCCATGTGGACCTGATTCTAGTATTGCTTCTGTAAATATTACGGCACAATTGGATGCGGGGATTGATGGTTCTTTAACTGTTTGTGAGACATCAGGTATTATAGATTTATATAGTGTTATTACAAGCGAACAATCTGGTGGATCATGGACAAGAACAGGTGGAACAGGCGGAACGTTTGATTCCGTAAATGGGACTTTTACACCATCTGTTGGATCAACAACAAGTACTTTCCTTTATACATTATCAGGAACCGCACCATGTATTAGTGATTCAAGTGTAGCTACAATTACCATTAATGCACAACCAGTTGCAGGAGTAGATGGCGGTATTACGATTTGTGAGACATCAACAACAGCAATTACTTTATCTACATTAATTACAGGAGAGCAAATAGGTGGAACTTGGACAAGAACAGGTGGAACAGGAGGATCTTTTAATGCAGCAGCAGGAATATTTACCCCAGCTTTAGGAGCAACTACAAGTACTTTTACTTATACTTTAACAGGAACTGCGCCTTGCATTAATGACACGAGTGTGGCTACAGTTACCATCAACGCACAGCCAGTTGCAGGATTAGATGGAGCTACCACAGTTTGTGAAACATTAGCTACTGCTATTAATTTAGCAACATTAATTACAGCAGAGCAATCAGGT
>NZ_BAABCS010000013.1:0-27026 GCF_039539165.1 Flavobacterium chungnamense | reverse complement strand
TACATAGTTGTTGTGGAATCACATATTCTGGATAATGCTAAATTGCGTGAGTGATAGAAGCGGCATCCTTTTCTTTTTTTAAAAGAAAAGATATAGCGGATAGCAGGAGCCTTATGGCACGCCATAAAATTATGCTAAGCATCGTTAATAAAATAGTAAAGTCTAGAGCTACTGGTTTGTTTGAGAGTGTTGTAAAAAAGGGTAATAATTTATTAATTAAATATACTCTAGTACTCTTTCTAAAGCCATTCCACGTGAACCTTTTATTAAAATAGTTTTGTTTGAAAAATGATTTTCATTAAGAAAGAGAACAAATGATTCAAAGTCTTTATAAAAGAAGTGATTACTTTTAATGTTTTTATTTAAATAAAAATCTTTTCCAATAAAATGACAAATTGTTTCTTCTTCACTTTTTAAATATTCGACTATGGATTTGTGTTCTTCTATGCTTTCTTTACCTAATTCAAACATATCGCCAATTATGATAACTTTATTGGTTTTTGCTAATTGTAAAAAATTTTCTAATGCTACTAACATGCTACTAGGATTTGCGTTATAGGCATCTAAAATGATTTCATTTGTGTTTTTTGAGAGTAATTGAGAACGATTGTTGTCGGGAATATAACTTTCTATAGAGCTCTTTATATCTTCATCAGAAATGCCAAAATAATGGCCAATTGTTATAGATGCATTTATATTATTTGCATTATAAAGTCCAATTAAATGTGATTGTATGACTGAATTATTGAAATGAATGTTGACAAACGGATTTGCAGTAATGCTTTTTATAAAAACATTTGCTTTGTCCATTTCAGTGCTAAATGTTATTCTATTTATGTCTCTAGTTTTTTCTTCTTGTATTTTATCATCAATATTTACAAAAACTTTTTTATCATTAAGTCTAATGTAGTCATACATTTCGCTTTTGCCTTTTATTACTCCTTCAACACCTCCAAATCCCTCTAAATGTGCTTTTCCAAAATTTGTAATATATCCAAAATCTGGATTTGTAATTTCACATAAAAATTGAATTTCTTTTTGATGATTAGCACCCATTTCAACAATTCCAATTTCAGTTTCCCTATTGAAAGTTAAAATTGTTAAAGGAACTCCTATGTGATTGTTTAAATTTCCTAATGTAGCTTTAGTTTTATATTTTTTTGATAGTACAGTTTGTATTAATTCTTTAGTTGTAGTTTTTCCATTGCTACCTGTTAATGCTATTATAGGTAGTTTTAGATAGTTTCTGTGATATTTTGCTAATTCTTGTAAAGTAACTAAACTGTTTTTCACAATAATAGTTCTATGATCGATGTAATAATCTGGATTATCAATTATAGCGTATATAGCACCTTTTTCTAATGCTTCTTTTGCAAATGTATTAGCATCATATTTTTCGCCTTTTATAGCAACAAAGAATGACTTTGGGTTTACTTTTCTTGTGTCGATTACAATATCATTTGATATTAAAAATAGCTTGTGGATATTTTTTATGTCCATATTATNATTTTTTTGAATCAGATTTAGGCCCTACTCTAGACATTGCACATCTAAAACCTATATAGTCAGTAGCCATATCTTGAGGGAAGTATCTTCTTTGTGCAGGATCTAACCAATAAGCTCTATCTCTCCAAGAACCACCTTTATATACTCTAACATCATCATTTACTAATGTAGTTCTTTTACTTGACTTGTCAAATTTACGAATCATGTTTCCAATACTATCTGTAGATACATTGTGTTTTGGAGAATCATACATTCTTTGTTCGTCTTTCAACTTACCATCACCTTCTTCTGATGAACCAAAATCAAAATATCTAGTAGATTGTTTGTCACCATCTCTATAATTTCTATGGTCGCTTTTGTCAAAGTTTTGTCTTAAATAAGTTTCTTTTTCATCAACAGGAACCTGAGCTATTTGCCCAATAAAGTTTCTTGCCATAACTCTACCATTTGGTAAAGTATCAAATGTTTGAGTTTCTTGAGTAACTAATTCTACTTTTCCGTCTTCACCAATTTTATTCTTAGTGTAAACGTTACCTCTAAAATAGTTAAAGTCATTTGCTTCATCATCAATTATTGGTCTGTAAACGTCAGCTACCCATTCAGCAACGTTACCTGCCATGTCATAAAGACCAAAATCGTTTGGAGGATATGATTTAACTTTATTTGTAATATCAGCGCCATCATCAGACCATCCTGCTATTCCGCCATAATCTCCTTTTCCTTGTTTGAAGTTTGCTAACTGATCACCTTTAATTTGTCTTTTTCCAGAACGTGTATAACTTCCAGACCAAGGGTATTTCTTTTGACCTTTATAGATATTGTATTCTCTTTGTCCTACGTCAGCAGCAGCAGCATATTCCCATTCTGCTTCTGTTGGTAGTCTGTACTCTGGTAAAATTAAACCTGAAGTTCTCTGTGCGTAAACATTTTTAGCACCACTATTTCCATTTGCATTTGCAGTTCCTCCACCAGCGCCAGCAGCGCCATTGTTTTTAGCACCACCTTTTTGTCCTTTTTGTAAAACAATTTCTTGATTTCCACCATAAGTTTTAGTAGGAGCAGCAAGATAAGTTTCTGTGTCAAATGTTGCATCAGCTTTAACATCTACAACTTTTGAATCTTTTTTCAAAAATCTTTGTTGTTCTAATATAGATTCATTTACTCTATTTGTTCTCCATTTTGCAAATTCAGTTGCTTGAATCCAGTTAACACCTACTACAGGATATTCAGCATATGCTGGATGTCTTAAATAGTTATTTGTCATGGTTTCATTGTAACCTAATCTGTTTCTCCAAACTAGAGTATCAGGTGAAGCACCTTCATAGATATTTTTATAATTGTCTTCTTCTGGAGGAAATACTCTTTTTAACCAATCAAGATATTCCATGTACATCAAGTTGGTTACTTCAGTTTCATCCATGTAAAAAGACTGAACATGTTGTTGATTTGGTGTGTTGTTCCAATCATGCATTGGATCATCTTGAACTTTACCCATTGTAAAAGTTCCACCTTCAACTAACACTAATCCTGGGCCAGTTGCTTGCTTTTTAAATTTAGAAGCATACTGAAATCCACCTTTTTTGTCATTAATTTTCCATCCAGTAGCTTTTGATCCACCTTTAGAATTCGATTTTTTGCTACAACTTGATACACTAGCCATTAATGCTAGTACAAGTAACAACCTGATTGCCATAAATTTGTTTACTTTCATACTCTTAGTAGGTAATAAATTTTCGAGGCGCAATATAAGAATTAACCTTGAAATTGCAACATCTTTTTTAATAATAGTAAAAATTATTTTTCTTCAACTATTTATTAACGTTAACTTGTGTTTATTATTGTATGTCAAATATTAATTTTATTTTTACATTCAGTAATATTTAAAAAATAATTACGTTAATATCTACTATGAAAAAGATTTATTTTTATTTATTTCTATTTAGCAGTGTTTTGGTTTTTGCACAGCAAAGTAAAAATATAACTATCGATTGGATTGATAAAACTAATTATTCGTTCGGCGAATATAAAGTTAATGTTCCTGTTTTTAAAACAGATAGTTATAATTTTGATTTTGCAAAGAAAGAAATTTTTTTCACAAGTAAAGTGGAAGTTAGTGATTTAATTGATGAAAATTCTTTGATGATTTCTGATGTTGTCTATGAAGGAATTCTAGAGAGTCAACTAGGAGATTTAAATAAAGAAAATATTAAAAATTCTATTTCAGCATCATTAAAAAATGTTATCGCTCGAGATAAAAAATATGTTGTCTTGCAATTTTATCCAATTATTAAAGATGGTATTGGTTATAAAAAGGTAAAATCACTTACTTACACATTCAATATTTCTTCTGTTTCTAATAAAATTAATTCTATTCAAAATCAATTTAGTATTTCTAATTCAGTTCTATCTAGTGGAAAATGGAATCGTTTTTATGTTGAAAAATCTGGTGTTTATAAATTATCTAAATCGTTTCTTTCTAGTTTAGGATTTGATATGAATTCTGTAAATCCAACTAAAATTAAGATTTATGGAAATGGTGGACGAATGCTTCCTTTGTCAAATTCTGAATATTATCCGGATGACTTAGAGGAAAATGCTATTGAAGTTATTGGAGAACAAGATGGTTCTTTTGATAATGATGATTATATTTTGTTCTATGCGGAAGGAGTTGATAATTGGAGTCAAGAAAATGAAACACATTTAAATTTATATTCTGAAAGATCTTATTATTACGTAAATGTTATTGGAGCTGATGGAAAAAGAATAAGTTTAATGTCACAACCTTCCGCTGGGTCTACTTTGAATTTGACCACGTTTGATGATTATCAATTTCACGAGGTTGATTTGACTAATATTGGTAGATTAGGTAGGGTTTGGTTTGGTGAAAACTTCAATATAGATGACGAACAAACATTCGATTTTAACTTTCCAAACATTGTTGCAAGTTCTCCAGCAAAAGTGACTGTTCATACAGGTGGAAATTCTTTCGTTGACACCTCATTTTCAATAGCTGTAAATGCACTAAATATCGGAACAATAAATTTGCCAGAAGTTGATTTAAATTCTGGAACTGAAGCTTCTCACGGTTCAATAGTTTCTAATGTGCCAGGAGCAACAAATTTTAATGTTAAACTTACCTATAATAATAATGGTGTTCCAACTTCTAAAGGTTACTTAGATTACATAAGTATTTCATGTAAAAGTAATTTAACGGGTTTTGGTAAACAATTTAGATTTACATACAATGATGCGCCGCTGCAAACAGGTGTTGCACAATATGAGTTATCAAATGCAACTGGAATTTCTCAAATATGGGATATTACCGATATTTATAATGTTACTTCTGTTAAAAATCCAAATCAAAATAGTTTTTCTTTCAAATCTAATTTAGGAATTAAAAAAAAATATATTGCTATTGACGAATCAGATTTATATACTCCACTTAAAGAAAGTAATGCATCAGTTACAAATCAAGATGTAAAAGGCACAATATTTAATAATGCTCAAGGAAATTTTGAAGACATAGATTACCTTATCATTACACCAAGATCAATAAATGCACAAGCAGAAAAATTAGCCAACTTTCATAGAAGTTATTCTAATTTGAATGTCAAAGTAGTAAATCTTGATAATATTTATCAAGAGTTTGGTGGTGGTAAACAAGATATTGGAGCTATCAGAAATTTTGTAAAATATGTATATCATAATGCTTCTTCACCAAGTGAAAGAGTTAAATATTTGAATTTGTTTGGTGATGCTTCATTTGATTTTAAAGACAGAATTCCGAATAACACAAATGTAGTGCCAATTTATCATGCAACAAATAGTTATTATTCAGGAGAATTGTCATTTGCTTCAGATGATTTTTTTGCTTTAATGGACACAAACGAAGGCGATCCTTTTTATTCTTTTGCTGCTGATATTGCTGTTGGAAGAATGTTAGTTTCATCGGTTCAACAAGCAGAAGAAATGGTAAATAAAGTTATAGAGTATCATGATATAAAATCTTATGGTAGTTGGAGAAATAACTATGTGGCAATTTCGGATGATTCTGATAAAGATCCAGATGCTTCATTGCAAATAAAGCAAAATAACTTAACAGATGTTATTTATGCTCAAAAGCAATTTATAAATTTCAAGAAAATTCTATTGGATTCCTATCAACAGCAAACTTCAGCTGGTGGAGAGCGATATCCACAAGCAAATGAAGATATAACTAATGCATTCGAGAAAGGAGCTTTGGTTTTTAATTATCTAGGACATGGAGGAGAAGACGGTTTAACAGGTGAAAGAATCTGGGATAAATTTGATGGTTATGATTTTAATAATCGTTATCGATATCCTTTATTTATTACAATCACTTGTGAATTTTCGAGATTTGATAATCCATATCGACCAACTGCAGGAGAATATACTTACTGGAATCCAAAAGGAGGTGCTATATCTATGATTACTACAATTAGGTCAATTGGGCAATACAATGCTGAAATATTTAATGATATTTTGGCTGAGAAACTGTTTTCTTATGGATCTAATCAATATGTATCAATTGCAGAAGCATTGCGTCTTGCTAAAGCTTCAAGTAATAATAATTCTTCGACTAGAGTTGTTGCTTATCTTGGTGATCCCGCATTAATGCTTTCTATTCCAAAGCCAAAAGTTGTTTTGACAAAAGTAAATGATGTTTCAATTACCCAACCTATTGATGATTTAAAAGCCTTGAGTTATGTTAAATTATCAGGTGAAGTTCAAGACGAAAATGGAAATTTACTTTCTTCTTATAATGGTGAGTTAGCAGTAAATGTTTTTGATAAAAATTACAACAAGTCAACTTTTGATAATGACGGATATAGTCCTGTAATGAGTTTTGTTAATCTTGGGGAAACTATTTTTAGAGGAAATGCTTCCGTAAATAACGGTAAATTTGAGTTTGGATTTGTGGTGCCAAGAGATATTAAAATTCCTCTAGGAAATGGTAGAGTGAGTTTTTATGCGAAAAGAGATCAAGTGCTTCTAGATAAAACAGGTTATAATATAGATATAAAAGTTGGAGGTATAAATACAAATGCAGTTGCAGATAATACTCCTCCAAGAGTTCGTTTGTATATGAATGATGAAAGTTTTGTGAATGGTGGAATAACAAATGAATCGCCTTTCTTTTTGGCTTTTGTAGAAGACGAGCATGGAATCAATACAGCTAGTGGAATTGGTCATGATATTGTAGCAATTTTAGATGGTGATGAAACAAAACCATACATCTTAAATGATTATTATGAAACAGAACTGAATGATTACACCAAAGGTAAAATCAGATTTCCTTTCAGAAATTTGTCAAAAGGATTGCATACAATTGTTTTTAAAGCATGGGATGTTTACAATAATTTTATTTCAGCGGAAATACAGTTTGTAGTTGCCGATAGTGGTGATATTACTTTAACAAATGTGTTAAATTATCCAAATCCATTTGTGAGTTACACTCAGTTTTGGTTTAATCATAACAAACCTTTTGAGCCTTTAGAAGTACAAGTTCAAATTATGACAATTACCGGAAAAGTGGTAAAAACAATTAATCAAACAGTTACTACTGAAGGATTTTTATCAAGAGAGGTTTCATGGGATGGAAAGGATGATTTTGGAGACAAAATCGGTAAAGGAGTTTATATTTATAAATTGACAGTTCGTTCAACTGTTTCAAACAATAAGTCAGAAAAAATAGAAAAACTTGTTATACTTTAAGAAAATGCTATATTTGTTAAATAATAATATTATAAAAATGAAATTGGAAATTCAAAAGAACGCGAAAAATAACCTTAAAAGCTTGATTAATAATTTAATATTAATACTCTTGCTTGTTTTTTCAACTCAAAACGTAAATGCACAAGACAGAGTAATAACTACAGGTGTACCATTTTTATTAGTCGCTGCAGATGCAAGAGCAGCTGGTATGGCAGATCAAGGTGTTGCTACTTCCGCAGATGCTTATTCTCAGCAATGGAATCCAGCAAAATATGCTTTTGCATTAGATAAACAAGGTTTCGCAGTAAGTTATACACCTTATTTAACGGCGTTAGTAAATGATATTTCGTTAGGACAAGTTAATTATTACAATAGAATTAATGAAAAAAGTGCCTTTGCAGGAAGTTTACGTTTTTTTAGCTTAGGTGAAATCGAATTAAGACAAAATTTTGATGATCCTGCCAATGTGGTTAAACCAAATGAATTAGCACTTGATGGTTCCTATTCATTGAAACTTAGCGAACATTTCAGTATGGCAGTTGGAGGTCGATACATAAGATCAAATTTAAAAATTGCAGATGTAAATACTGACGCAGTGCCTGGAAGCTCATTTGCAGTTGACGTAGCAGGTTTCTATCAATCAGAAGAAATTGCTTTCAATGAATTTAATGGAAGATATCGTTTGGGATTCAACTTGCAAAATATGGGTCCAAAAATTAGTTATGATAACACTAAAAATGATATATCATCTAACTTTTTGCCTGCCAATATGCGTTTAGGAGGAGGTTTTGATTTTATATTAGACGAATACAATAAAGTTGGAGTAAGTGTAGAATTTGCTAAACTTTTAGTTCCAACTCCTCAAGATCCAGATTTGGATGGTGATGGTGATATTACTCCTGATGAAAGATCAGAGAATAATGATAATTATAAAAAAATCAACTGGGTTTCTGGAATGTTTAAATCATTTAATGATGCTCCAGGTGGCTTTTCAGAAGAGTTAAAAGAATTTACTTATTCAGCTGGTGCAGAATATTCTTATCAAGATTCATTTGCCATGAGATTAGGGTATTTTAATGAAAGTCCTTTAAAGGGTGCTAGAAAATTCTTTTCACTTGGTGCTGGATTCAAATACAATGTTGTTAAAGTAGATGTTTCTTATTTATTTTCAGCTTCAAAAGTTAAAAACCCATTAGAAAACACATTACGTTTTTCACTTACATTCAATTTTGGTGATAAATACGATGATTTATAATATGATATAAAAATTAATACAAATCCAAATTTCATTTTTTTGAAGTTTGGATTTTTTTTCCTCTATATACAATGAAAGAAATAAATATTAACACCACAATTTCGGTTTTCAACGGAATCAATGAATTGCCAGGCGAGATTCAAACATTAATGAATCAAGCCATTGAAACTCGTAAAAATGCTTATGCTCCTTATTCTCATTTTAGAGTTGGCGCTGCTATTTTATTAGATAATGGTAAAATTGTTTTAGGCTCTAATCAAGAAAATGCGGCTTACCCATCTGGGTTATGTGCAGAACGAGTTGCAATTTTTCAAGCTGGAGCAATTTATCCAAATGCTAAAATCGTTAAGTTAGCGATAACTGCTGCATCGGATACTAATCCAACATTATCGCCAATTCCGCCATGTGGTGCATGTCGACAATCAATTGCTGAATATGAATTTAGACAAGACACTCCAATTGAAATCTATTTTATGGGCGAAACAGGAGAAGTATACAAGTCAAATTCTATCAATAATTTATTACCGCTTTCATTTGACAAAACATCCTTGTAAGCTATAACGATATAGTTGATATTTAAGAATAAAGAGTTATTAAAAAATGGTATTTTAATTCTGAATTATTTTTACTTCTACTATCAATATCTTACTTTTGCAATTCGCAAATTTGATAATTCGCAATTTGTGATACGATTACAATACATTTAATCAACGTAATTCATTAAAAAATGAAACCAATTACAAAGGAAACTTACCTTCAATGGTACGAAGAAATGCAGTTTTGGAGAAAATTTGAAGACAAATTAGCCGCTGTATATATTCAACAAAAAGTTAGAGGATTTTTACATTTATATAATGGTCAAGAAGCAGTTCTTGCTGGAGCAATTCATGCAATGGACTTGTCTAAAGACAAAATGATTACCGCTTATCGTAATCACGTTCAGCCAATCGCAATGGGTGTTGATCCTAAAAAAGTAATGGCAGAATTGTACGGAAAAGTAACCGGAACTTCCAAAGGTATGGGTGGTTCTATGCACATTTTCTCAAAGGAACACGGATTTTATGGTGGTCACGGAATCGTGGGTGCTCAAATTCCTGTTGGTGCTGGAATGGCTTTCGCTGATAAATATTTTGAAACTGGTGGAGTTACTTTAACCTATTTTGGTGATGGTGCTGCTCGTCAAGGTTCACTTCACGAAGCTTTTAACATGGCTATGTTATGGAAACTTCCTGTAGTTTTTATTTGTGAAAACAATGGATATGCAATGGGAACTTCTGTAGAAAGAACAGCAAATCACACAGATATTTGGAAACTAGGTTTAGGATACGAAATGCCATGCGGACCAGTTGATGGAATGAATCCTGTAAAAGTTGCTGAAGCTATGCAAGAAGCAATTGATAGAGCACGTCGTGGTGACGGACCAACATTTTTAGAAATGAAAACCTACCGTTATAGAGGTCACTCAATGTCGGATGCACAATTATATAGAACTAAAGACGAAGTTGAAGAGTATAAAAAAATTGACCCAATTACTCAAGTTCTAGATATTATCAAAGAGAAAAAATACGCAACTGAAGCAGAAATTGAAACAATCGATCAACGAGTAAAAGACTTAGTTGACGAATGCGAAAAATTTGCAGAAGAGTCTCCATTCCCGGAAGCACAACAACTTTACGATGTGGTGTACGAACAAGAAAATTATCCTTTCATTTCTCATAGACTATAATTATGGCTACAGTAATAAACATGCCTCGTTTAAGCGATACTATGACAGAAGGAACTGTTGCAACTTGGCTTAAAAAAGTAGGTGATACAATAAAAGAAGGCGATATTTTAGCTGAAATCGAAACCGATAAAGCTACAATGGAATTTGAATCGTTCAATTCAGGTGTTTTATTACACATCGGAATTGAAGCAGGTCAAACCGCTCCAGTTGATTCATTATTAGCTATCATAGGAAAAGAAGGTGAAGATATTTCAGCTTTATTAGCAGGTGGTGCTTCGGCTCCAAAAACTGAACCTACTCCAACTGTTGAAACTCCATCAGCTTCTGCTCCATCAGCTTCTGTAGCAATTCCTGCAGGTGTAAAAGTTATCACAATGCCACGTTTAAGTGACACGATGACAACAGGAACTGTAGCAACTTGGTTGAAAAAAGTTGGCGATACAGTAAAAGAAGGTGACATGCTTGCTGAAATCGAAACCGATAAAGCAACCATGGAATTCGAATCTTTCAATTCAGGAACTTTATTATTCATTGGAATTCAAGAAGGAGGATCTGCTCCAGTTGACAGCGTTTTAGCTATCATTGGACCAGCAGGAACTGATATTACAGGAATTGCTGAAAACTATTCAAAAGGTGGTGAAGCTCCAGTAGTTGCAAAAACTGAAACTGCTACTCCAGTTGTAACATCTCAACCAACTCAAGAAACAACAACTTCAGATAACGGAAGAATTTTTGCTTCTCCATTAGCAAAACAAATAGCTAAAGATAAAGGAATCAGTCTTTCTCAAGTAAAAGGTTCTGGTGAAAACGGAAGAATTGTTAAAAGTGATGTAGAAAACTTTACAGCTTCGGCTCCGGTTGCTTCAACACAAACGACTTCTCAACCAGAAGCACAAGCAACTCCAGCTGTAAAACCATTTGTTCCAGCAGGTGAAGTTGTGACAGAAGAAATCAAAAATTCGCAAATGCGAAAAATCATTGCTAAACGTTTGGCAGAATCATTGTTTACTGCGCCACACTACAATTTAACGATTGAAGTAAGTATGGACGAAGCAATGAAATCAAGAGCAATGATTAATTCCGTGCCAGATACCAAAGTATCATTCAACGATATGGTAATCAAAGCTTGCGCAATGGCATTGAAAAAACATCCGAAAATCAATTCGCAATGGAAAGAAGATGCAATAACCATTAATCACCACGTGAATATTGGTGTTGCAGTAGCTGTTGAAGACGGATTAGTAGTTCCTGTTTTACGTTTTACTGATGCTATGAGTTTGTCTCAAATTGGTGGAAGTGTAAGAGATTTAGCAGGAAGAGCAAAAACCAAAAAATTACTTCCAAACGAAATGGAAGGAAGTACATTTACAGTTTCAAATCTTGGAATGTTTGGTATAGTTGAATTTAATTCAATTATCAACCAACCAAACTCTGCAATCCTTTCAGTAGGTGCAATTATCGAAAAACCAGTTGTTAAAAACGGTCAAATCGTAGTTGGAAACACAATGATGTTATCTTTAGCTTGTGACCACAGAACAATCGACGGCGCAACAGGAGCACAATTTTTACAAACATTAAAAATGTTTATCGAAAATCCAGTAACTATGTTAGCGTAATCAAAAGAACTATAAATACAAATCCCGTTCAGTAATGAGCGGGATTTTTTATTTTGGAGCGAATGGTTCGGGCATTTTAGGTTTCCATATTCCTGCTTTCCGCTCTACTTCGTGCCACTCCAATCAGGGCTAATTAGGTAAAGTATTGAATAGAAATCAGATTAAATTAACTCTATTATTTCTTATTCTTTTCCTCAATCCACTTACTCATATATTTAGTGCTAGAAACCAAATGATGTTGCAAAATAGAACCAAAGAAATTGTTGTTTCGATGTTGTTTCAAATTATCTAAAAGCGAATTAATTTCATCAATAAAATCCTTTTCAAAAAGTGAATTTTTATAACGTTTATCTAAAATTTCAAATCCATTTTCCTGACACTGTTGCCATAACTTTTCATCTTCATAAAGTTGGACAGCTACATCTACAAACTCATTCGCATTGTCTTTTACAAAACCATTCCACACAAAATCTCCAGCCATAGCTTCTACTCCAATTGAAGAAGTAACACTTGGAGTTCCGCATTGCATCGCTTCAAGTAATTTACCTTTAATTCCTGCTCCAAAACGAATTGGAGCTAAAACCAATTTAGCTTTTTTTACCACTTCAAAAGCATCGTCTGCTCTGCCCATAATATAAAATTGCTCCTTTGGCTTATGTAATTCTAAAACTTTTTGTGATGGATAAGCTCCATAGATTAACAACTTTGCTTCTGGTAATTTCTTATGTAATAATGGCCAAATCGTTTCAGATAAATATTTCACACAATCCCAATTTGGTTCATGCAAAAAGTTTCCAATAAAAACAAAATCACTTCGTTCTGTAAAAGCTGGAATTTCATTTAAACGCTCTGCAAAAATTGGCAAATAATACAATAAATCCTTTGAAATCTTAAACTGATTTTGAAGCAATTCTATTTCCAATTCCGAAACCATCAAAGATAAATCACAACGTAAAATACTCGCAATTTCTCTTTTAGCAATATCAGAAAATAAATCTTCTAAAGTAAATTCTCGGTTTTCTTTAATTGCCAGTTGTCTAGCTTGTCGTAAACAATGCAAATCTTCTGTATCAAGTATTTTTAAAGCGTTAGGGCAACTTTCAGAAACACGCCACCCAAATTGTTCTTCCACCATAAACCGATCAAACAAAACGATATTTGGATTCAAATCTTTTACAAAATCATCAAAAGTGGATGAATTTAATTCAATAGTTATTGCTGAAACTCCTAAAACTGAAATATCTTGTGAAAATTCTAAATTCTGAGCAGTACTTGCAAAAGTAATTTCGTAACCATCTGTTTTAAATAGTTGAATTAATTGCATCATTCTACTTCCTGCCGCAGAAGATTTTGGTTCCGGCCAAACAAAGCCAATTATTAATAAAGTTTTAGATTTTAGCATAATATCAAATACAATTACAAAGAAAAGATTTAATTTTACAACAAATTAAAAATACATAAAAATGTTAGGTCTAAAATTAAAAACCGACCCAAGATGGGTTACAATAGTTGAATCAAACATTGAAGAAATTCTAACAGATCATGCTTGGTGTGAGCAAAAGGCAGCAACAAACATTATTACAATCATAACCTATAATTCAGAACACGAAGAATTAGTTACAGATTTGTTAGAAATCGCTAAAGAAGAATTAGAACACTTCCAAATGGTTCACAACATAATTAAGGAGCGCGGATTAAAATTAGGCAGAGAAAGAAAAGACCATTACGTAAATGAACTTTTCAAGTTCATGAAAAAAGATGGTAGCCGAAATGACTCGTTTATTGATAGATTATTGTTTTCTGCAATGATTGAAGCTAGAAGTTGCGAGCGTTTTAAAGTATTATCTCAAAATATTGAAGATAAAAAACTAGCAGAATTCTACAGAGAATTAATGATAAGTGAAGCAGGTCATTACACAACTTTTCTAAAGTTTGCCAGAAAATACACAGAAAAAGTTGATGTTGACAAACGTTGGGCTGAGTGGTTAGAATTTGAAGGAGAACTAATCACCAATTATGGAAAATCAGAAACAGTTCATGGATAATTTCAAGGCTTCAAGAGATTGAAGCTTTTTCATTTACAAAAAGATAAAAATTTCTTTGTTAATCTTGGGCTTTCCTTAAAAAGTTAGACACTATTTGTTGTGTTCTTTATTCAAGTAAAAATTACTTTGCTTATTTTCCTGATCTTATATTATGTTTATTTAGGGTTAAAACAAAAAATACAATAATTTACATATAACTTCTCAAAAATAAATTAATAAAGTTATATAAAAATATAGGATTAAAATATTTAATTTTATTTTGTAATGGATTGTAATGAATATTCTTTACTATTTTAGCCAATCTTTTAAATAAAATAGGTTAAGTATGAAAAAAAATATTTATTTCACATTAATTCTTTTGATAAGTTATTATTGTAGTTTTTGTCAAGTTTTTTCAAATTCTTCTATCAGTCCCGCAGGCTCTTGGAATGGTTCTTTAACAAAAACTGTAACGGTTTCTGGTCTTCCAAACTTAAATGCAAATATTTTTGAGTTGGTACAAGTAAACCTTCACATGGGCGATGATGCTAATACAAGAAATTATAATACTTACAGAATAACTTTAACTAAAGGAACTACTAGTATAGATTTGGTTTCGTCTGGTGGTTTACCAAATTCTTTTGTTAAACAAATTAATACGAAGTTTAGATACAATACTTATTTAAGAAGACTTTTTGAGCATGGAGGAACCGCTGAACCATTTAGTATTGGTTACTATCGTTCCCAAGATAATTTCACAGGATTCAATGGTATTGATCCAAACGGTGTATGGACTGTAACCATAACAGAAACATCAACAGCAACTGGTGGACGATTTAACAGAGTAGATTTAGTATTCAAGTCACCATTCACTGTTCAAGATTATACAACACTTAATAGTTATGATAATTGTTCTACTCCTTATTGTTTAGGTTCAGCTGAGATTATAGTTGCATCTAATAATGCTTTCACCAATCAACCAGGAGATATGTACAATCCAAACACTGCTTCTTGTAGTTGGAATGCTGCTCAAAACAATTCTGCTTGGTTTAAGTTTAGAGCTGCGCAGTCTTCTGTAGGAATAACCATATCTGCTATTACTGGTAATTTACAGATTTTAGCAATAAATGCAGGTGCTGATAACAATCCTTGTACACCAACTGATAATACTATTCTAAATGGAGGTTGTCCTGCATTAAGTAGTAATGATACCTATTCTACACCTCAATATACAAATGGTTCTACAAAAAATAATCAACTTAATTTAAGTGGATTAACAATTGGAAATTTTTATTATTTCATAGTTGATGGTTCAGGAGCATCAGTTTCTCCTTTTTATATTGAAACAGTTGGTGCTTCATTAGATTGTTCTAATTGTGTACTTAATGCCACATTAGGTAGTAATTCCCCAGTTTGTGCCAACGGAACATTGAATTTAACATGTAATGATGGCGCAAGTTGGTCTTGGACAGGGCCTAATGGTTTTACTAGTAGTAGTCAAAATCCAACATTGAACAATGTCACATCTTTGGAATTTGGTACTTATATTGTTGCTATTACAGACAACAATGGTTGTACAGACACTAAATCAATAGATGTGGTTGTAAATTCTTCTGTAGTTCCTACTTTTAACACTCCAAGTCCTGTTTGTGTTGGTTCAACTTTAAATCCACTTCCAACAACATCAAATAATGGAATTCAAGGAACGTGGAGTCCTGCTTTAAACAATACAACAACTACAACATATACCTTTACGCCAGATGCTGGTCAATGTGCATCAACAACTACGCTAAGCATAACGGTTAATAATTGTGATTTTGGGGCATATGCTACTGCAATATGGATGGATGATTGTACAGATGTAGGAAATGGTAAATTTTACAATACTACTGGAGCTGGAGTTGATTTAATTAATCAAGAGCCTGGTAATACTTTTATAAAAGATTTTGGAGTACATATTCAAAACTCTTCAACTTTAATTTTGAGAGGTTCAGAAGTAAAAACTTATAAAAATCTAACCACTAATGTATGTGGTGCCAAAATGTATTATCGTTATTATTTAAATTCAGGAACTGGAGGTGCATTTACTTCAAGAAATTTATCTTTTTTTAGTGATTGCAATACTGGTACAAGTGAGTTTATTATTGGAGGTGGTCCTTGTGCTCTAGGACAGCAAAAATGGCAATGTGTATCCCAACCTGGATGTGATGCTCCAATTAATTTAACCAACGTTCCGCCTGGAGATTATATCCTAGAAGTATACTATGATGTAACCGGAGATTTTAATTCTACCTCTCAATGTGATGATACTATTATTTTGAATAACGGAGGTACTAATTATAAAGCTAATTTTAGCATAATTGCAGAGCCAACAATAAGCAGTTCTAATCCAACAACTTGTAATGGTACTAATGGAAGTATTACAATTTCAGGTTTAACAGCAAATGAAGTATATGCACTAAGCTATAATTTTAATTCATCACCGATTGGACCAAATAACTTAACTTCTAATGCTAGTGGACAAATTATCATTCCTAATTTAGGCATTGGTACCTATTCTAATTTTAGTTTTGTAATCAATAGTTGTAATACGACCTTACCTTCAAGTATCTCATTACAAAATCCAATAATTACTCCGGTTTTTAGTACTCCTAACCCATTTTGTTTTGGTGAAACTATTCCTGCAACTGTTTTACCTACTACTTCAAATAATGGAATTACAGGGAATTGGACGCCAGCTATAAACAATACAACAACCACAACCTATACTTTTACTCCAGATGCAAATCAATGTGCTATAATTACTAATTTAACACTTGTAGTTAATCAAGAAATTACAGGTGGAATAAATACAAATCCAAATACAATTTGTAGCGCAAGTTCATCAGGCTGTACGCCAACAGGAACAAAAGTAGTTATAAATGAAGTAATGCATTTTCCCTTAACAGCCCAAGGATTAGTTGCTAATGGTACAGAATACATTGAGCTTTACAATCCAACATGTTCTCCAGTAGATTTATCTTGTTATACCATTGCAACAGCAGCAAGACCAAATTCAAATCCTGGAAGTACACTTTCAAGAGGAGGAACAATACTAATTCCTTCAGGTACTATTCTTGCTCCAAAAGCGCATTATGTAATTGGAACTTCTACTGCTTCTTCAAATCCTACAAACATTGATTATAATACCACTTTGACATCTAACTATTGTACTATTAATCAATTTGTATTAGCCAATGGTGATGGTTGGGTTGCTCTCAACGATGGTAATGGAACTCCAGTAGATGCCATCTATTGGACAGTTGGTGCGAATGAAAGCTCAAAAATAACAACAGATGATGATTTAGATGATGCGCCCTGTATTCCTTCATCTCTTGGTTTATGTAATACAAATAGTTTGTCATTATTTTCTGCTAAAGCTATTTATCAATTGAATCCAACGTTAATCAATTATGTTGGACAAACTACATTACAAGGATTAAGTTCAACAGGAAATACATTTAGTAGAATACCTGACGGTGGAGCATGGCAAAGAGACATTCCAGGAAGTATTAATTTGATAAATTGTAATAATGGAATTTGTGATACACCACCTACTTCTACATGCAACGGAAGTGCAACAGTTAGTGTTACACAAGGTTCTGGGAATTATAGTTATTTATGGAACGATCCTCAAACTCAAACTTCGGCAACAGCTACCAATTTATGTGCAGGAAATTATTGTGTTGTCGTAACCGATTTGGATACTAATTGTACGCAGCAATTTTGTGTTACGGTGATTGATAACATTCCAAATGTAACACCAACATTCAGTTTTGGAACTTCTTTAAATATTTGTTCAGGTGGTGTTGTGCCAACATTGCCAAATACATCAGGAAACTCAATCACAGGAACATGGTCACCAAGTTTAGTAAGTAACACAAATAACGGAACTTACACTTTTACACCAAATGCTGGACAATGTGCAACAACCACAACTTTTACAGTTACAATAACTCCACAAACAACACCAACATTTGGTTTTGGAACCAGTTTAACATCATGTCAAGGAGTTTCAGTACAAGTATTGTTGCCTACTTTATCGAATAATTCTATTTCTGGTTCATGGAATCCATCTACAATAGATAATTCATTACTTGGACAAACGATATATACTTTTACACCAGATGCTGGACAATGTGCAACAACCACAACTTTTACAGTTACAATAACTCCACAAACAACACCAACATTTAGTTTTGGAACTTCATTAAGTATTTGTTCAGGTGGAGCAGTTCCAACATTACCAAATACATCTGGAAACTCAATTACAGGAGCCTGGTCGCCAAGTTCAGTAAGTAATACAAATAACGGAACTTATACTTTTACACCAGATGCTGGACAATGTGCAACAACCACAACTTTTACAGTTACGATAACTCCACAAACAACACCAACATTTAGTTTTGGAACTTCATCAACGATTTGTTCAGGTGGAATAGTTCCAACATTGCCAAATACATCAGGAAACTCAGTCACAGGAACATGGTCACCTAGTGCAGTAAGCAATACAAATAATGGGACTTACACTTTTACACCTGATGCTGGACAATGTGCAACAACCATAACTTTTGCAGTTACAATAACTCCACAAACAACACCAACATTTAGTTTTGGAACTTCATTAACTCTTTGCTCAGGTGGAGCGGTGCCAACATTGCCAAATACATCATCAAACTCAATCATAGGAACTTGGTCTCCTGCTGTAGTTGACAATTCCAATAACGGAACTTACACTTTTACTCCAGATGCTGGACAATGTGCAACTCCTACAACATTTACAGTTACTGTAACTCCACAAACAACACCAATATTCAGTTTTGGAACAAGTTTGACAGCCTGTCAAGGAAATGTTTCAGCACAAGTATTGCTGCCAACATTATCAAATAATTCCATTTCTGGAACTTGGAATCCATCTACAATAGATTATGCAATACTTGGACAGACAGTTTATACTTTCACACCAAACAGTGGACAATGTTCGCTAAATGCAACTTTAACGGTTACAATTAATCCAATTCCTCAGTTTACAATATCTGGTGGATGTGATGGCGAAAATTATGTTTTGAATATTGTTCAACAAAATCAAAATATTAACTCAATTGAATGGTTTTATAATAATGTAATGATTGGTCAAGGGAATTCAATTGTGATAACAAATGAAGGTACTTATACTGCAGTAGCAACTAACTCAGATAATTGTAATAATAATGCTCAATTTGTTGTTGTAAATGATTTTTGTTCAATTCAAAAAGGGATTTCTGTTAATGATGATGGATTTAATGATGTTTTTGAATTGTCAAATCTAGGTGTTAAATATTTACAAATTTTCAATAGATATGGTATGAAAGTATATTCAAAAAGTAATTATACAAACGAATGGGGTGGAAAGTCTGATAATGGTGACGAACTTCCAGATGGTACTTATTATTATGTAATAGACAGAAATAATGGAGAAGCCATAACGGGTTGGATTTATATCAATAGAGCACAATAATCCTTTGTATAATTTGTATTCAAAATCAAACAAACACAAAATGAAGAAACTATATTTCATTGCTATATTGACTTTAGTAATTAACGAGTTAAAAGCGCAGCAAGATCCAAATTACACGCAATACATGTATAATATGAGTGTCGTAAATCCGGCATATGCTGGTTCAAAAGAAGGTTTGTCAGGAGGATTGCTTTATAGATCACAATGGGTTGGAATAGAAGGAGTGCCAACAACAGGCACCTTCTTTATTCATAGTCCTGTTGGTAGAAATGTTGGTCTGGGGCTTTCTGTAATTTCAGATAAGGTTGGTCCTGTTCAAGAAAATAATATTTATGGAGATTTCTCATATACTTTAAGTTTAGGTGGTGAACATAAATTAGCTTTCGGTTTAAAAGCTGGAACTACGTTGCATAAAATTGATTTTGCAAGAATTTATCCAACACTGCCTAATCCTACTATAAATGATCCGTTTTATGCTGCAAACCCAAGTAGTACTTTTTTAAATATTGGTTCTGGAGTTTTTTATTATACCAATAAATATTACGTTGCCTTTTCTGTTCCAAATATTTTAAAATCAAAGTATTTAGATTTTAACGGAAGACAATATGGTACCGAAGTTATTCATTATTTCTTAACTGGAGGATATGTGTTTGATTTGAATCCGAATTTAAAATTCAAACCTTTTGCTATGATAAAATCATCAGTTAACGCACCAACATCTTTTGATGTTTCAACTAACTTTATGTTTTATGATAAGTTAGAATTAGGAGCAACTTATAGATTGGAAGACTCTTTTGGAGCTATGGTGAATTTTGCTATTACACCAAGTTTAAGAATCGGATATGCCTATGATAACATTGTATCTGATTTAAGGGCAGTAGCGCCAGCTTCTCATGAGTTTATGATATTATTTGATTTGAATTTCTCTAAAAAAGTATCACGTTCACCAAGATATTTCTAACCTTATAAGATACCAAAAAAATGAAAAATCTATATATAGCCATTACTTTTGTAGCCATTAGTTTTAATGTGTCTGCACAAAATGCAGCAACCAAAGCAGCTGATAAATTATTCAATAGATTTGAATATTTTGATGCTGCTAAAGAATATCTAAAGTTAGTTGATAACGGAAAAGCAGATGTTTATGTTTACAAACAATTAGCTGATACTTATTACAACATGTTTAATTCAACTGAAGCGGTTAAATGGTATGCCAAAGCAATAGAGACCAATCAAGATGCTGAGACATATTTTCGTTATGCTCAAATGTTGAAAGCTAGTAATAAATATGAAGAAGCGAACAAACAAATGCAAAAATTTGCTTCACTTTCACCAAATGATAATCGTGCTAAAGCTTTCAAAGAAAACCCTAATTATATTCCAAGATTACTTGGAAAATCAAAAATATATGATGTGAAATCATCGGATATTAGCAGTGATAAATCAGATTTTGGCGCAGTACTTTATGATAACATTTTGTATTTTGCTAGTGCTAGAAATGGTGCGCGTAAAAACTATGGTTGGACCGATGAACCTTTTTTAGATATTTACAAAGCAGATTTTAATAAAGATGGAACCATCATCAATCCTACAGCTGTTTCTGAATTGAATTCAAAATGGCATGATGGTCCAGTTACAATAAGTACTGACGGAAATACTATGTATTTTGCAAGTGAAAGTTTTAAAGAAAAAATATCTGAAAAAGACAAAAAGGCTAACACTAAATTAAGTCAAATATATTTATTCAAAGCGGTTAAAAATGCTGGTGTATGGGGAGAAATTACGCCATTATCATTTAATGACAAAACCTATTCTACTAGTAATCCAAGTCTAAGTAGAGATGGCAAAACATTATACTTTTCTTCCAACAGACCAGGAAGTATTGGTGGAGTTGATATTTGGAAAGCAGTTGTGAATGCAGATGGTTCTTTTGGTGAGCCCCAAAACTTAGGTAACAAAGTAAATACTGAAGGAAATGAGAGTTTTTCTTTTATTGCAGATGATAATAAAACTTTGTTTTTTGCATCAAGCGGAAGACAAGGTTTGGGAGGATTAGATGTTTACCAAATTGATTTGACAAATGGAGAAGCTACAAATCTAGGAAAACCTATAAATACA
The DNA here is from genome assembly GCF_039539165.1 of Flavobacterium chungnamense. Taxonomy (NCBI): domain Bacteria; kingdom Pseudomonadati; phylum Bacteroidota; class Flavobacteriia; order Flavobacteriales; family Flavobacteriaceae; genus Flavobacterium; species Flavobacterium chungnamense. The sequence goes on along the minus strand of NZ_BAABCS010000013.1, from coordinate 5,509 downwards.
GAGAAGGATGATTTTGCTTTCACATTTAACGAAAGTAAAAAAGTTGGTTTCTTGTCAAGTAATAGAAATGGAAATGATGATATCTATATAGTAAACCAGATTTGTAGCGTTGATATCAATATCGTGGTTACTAATGCAAAAACTAGTGAAATTCTTACTAATGCTAGTGTTTCTATTTTAGATGAGAAAAAAAATGTAATTGCAACTGAAGTGTCTAATGCAAAAGGCGAGGTGAATTATAAAGTAGAGTGTGATAAAGTTTATTTGATACAAGCTTCAAAAGATGGTTTCGAAGGCAATATCTTTACAGTAACTAAAAGTAAAGGGCCAACGTCCAAAATGGATGCTCCGTTGCAACCAATAGATGTTATTGTAACAGAAACTGAGATTATTTTAAAACCAATTTATTTTGAATTTGACAAGAGTAACATCACTCAAGAAGGCGCCTTTGAGTTAGATAAGTTGATTCAAGTTATGAAAAATAATGATAAAATGGTTATTATGGCTAAATCTCATACTGATAACAGAGGTAGTAATGAATACAATTTGTCATTATCAGATAGAAGAGCAAAATCTACGGTTCAATATATTATTTCTAAAGGCATAGATGCTAGCAGAATATCTGGAAAAGGAATGGGAGAATTAGAGCCAATAGTTAATTGTGGTAATTTATGTACTGAAGAGCAAAATATATTAAACAGACGTTCAGAATTTTTGATTGTTAAGTAATAAAAATAAAACTATATTTGTTTTTTAAAGATAATAATAAACATTTATGACATTTAAACAGTTTTATTTACTTGGTTTATTTGGAATTACTTTTTCAATAGCTTCTTATTTATATCTTTTATGGTATTCTCATTCGAAAAAAAGTAGACAAAATATACAATTTAAACACATAAATCAAGGATTGTTGTTTGTAATATTTGCTATTTTTTCATGGTCGGTTGTTGCCTTATATAAATTTTTTGATTTAAAAGAGTTTACATTATCCTATATAATAAATGACAGGATATTATCTTCTATGAATAATCTTTTTCTTTTTTTGAGTTTGGCATTTTTTCCGATTAAAAAGAAAAATAGGTTTACTCTATATTTTGTTAAAAAAGAAAAGTGGGTCATAAATGTTTTTATTGTTTTTTCCCTTGTAGTTTGTTTTTTTACGATAACGGATAAAATTGGTGATAGTTTTAATTTTCTGTCGAGGCTGATTATAGTTGGATTAGATTCAATATTTTCCATAGTTTGTATAGCGTCAATAGGTTATATTCTTAGTCATTCGTATAAGGAGTTAGGTTTTGGGAAATGGATGTTAACCTATATAGCGATAGTGATATCAATGTTTTCATTAACGCAAATATTATTGCCATTGTCAAAAATGCTCCCAGGAGCATTAAGTCTTTTTTATCCTTTCTTTTTAGCTTTTTTTATAATTTTTCTTTCACAGTTTGTTTTTCTGATTGCTACTTACTATTCTGTTTTGTATTTTTCATTAACTAATAAGCCTTCTTTGGAAAATAATATTATAAAAGATAAGAATACAAATTCTCAAGAGATAGCTGAGGTTTTAAAAGTTGAAATAGGCTATAATCAAGATAAAAAACTATTTTATTTGACTTTAACATTTATTGATGAGTTTCAAAAAGAGTATACCGAAACAAATGAAAATTCTAAATTATTGCAGCCTTTATTATATTGGATGCTATTTTCTTATGCTAAGAAGCAAAATGTTATGCTAACTCATCAAGATATGGCAATTGCAAAATTTAGAATGGTAGATTATTGGAATAAAGAAAGTGATTTTAAGCTAACTCAAGAGTTGTTGTTTTTTAATGAAAGCGGACATTTTGAATTAAAAATAAATGAGAAAAATATAAGAATAAACGATATGATTTTCTTAAAATCAAAATTGTCATTTAAAGATATATTTAAAAAGTATTTTATTTGTTTTGTTCCTACTGATGTAAAAACAGCACAACAATTATATAATAAGAAAAACGCAGATAAATATTTCTCAGAACATTTTGAAGGTTTTTATTCCAATATTTCTGAATAAAATTATTAATTAATCAGATTGTTCTATTTACTTTATGGTTTTTTAAAAATCTGAAATTCAATTAATTAAAAATTACATTTTCTTACATTTGTTTACTGAAATATTTTATTGCCTTTAATTTATATGGTATTTTTTAAAAAAAAATATATTTGATTTATTAAATATATCCAAATTCTACATCAAATGCCATTTTTAAGCTTTATAAAAAGAAATCTACTACTTTTTTTACTCATTTCATTTACTTTTTCAGTAAATGCTCAGGTTGTTATTAATGAGTTAATGGTTCGTCCTCCAGGAACTGTAAATACACCTCCGAACGGACTAATTTATAATAGTAGTCAAGAGTATATAGAACTTTATAATAAGGGTTGTTTGCCTATTAATGTTTCTGGTTATTTTATTGCTATGAAGCAAACCATTGGAACAATAAATACTGGTGGGACAATTAGAATTCCAAATGTTGCCGCTGCCACTATACCTGTTGGAGGGCATATAGTTTTAGCTTCGGCAAATCCTGCAGGAGCTGCACTTGGAAATGTTGATATTCCTTTAGCAGCAGCAGATTATTGTTTGTATAATGGGAATTTTGTACTCGCAAATACAGATGGATGGTGTGCGCTTTATGATGCAGCTGGTGTGGCTATTGACTGTGTTTATTGGTCATCAAGTGCCGCTAATCTTACTTCAAACGCATCTGATTATAATACAAGTCCATTATGTTTGCCAACTGGAAGTCCCGCTGTTACTTTACAAACACCTTTTCAATTAAACACTTCAAATCCAACAATTATAAGATATGGAGGTGCAAATCCTTCCGCAGGCAGTCCTTTAAGTAGACAACAAGATGGTTCAGTTACTTGGGTTCAAAATTTAGCGTCATCAATTAATTCGGGCTCTGCAACCGGTAATTGCAATGGGGGTACTTGCGTTACTCCACCATTGCCAGCTGCCCCAATTGTAACAACGCCAGTTAATTATTGCCAAAATGCCGCAGCTTCTGCTCTAACAGCGACTGCCTTATCTGGAGCTACTTTAAATTGGTATGGAACTAATGCAACTGGTGGTACTCCTAGTACAACTGCACCAACTCCTTTAACTACTTCAGTTGGAACAACAACATATTATGTTAGTCAAACAATTGGTGGTTGTGAAAGTGTAAGAGTGCCAATTGTTGTGAATGTTACGGCTTCTTCAAGTAGCGTTATAAGCTGTGGAACTTCAACAACTACATCAGTTATTTTTAATTGGACTGCTGCAACTGGTGCTACAGGATATACTATTTCTTATCAAGTCAATGCTACAACACCCATAAATGTTGGTACTATAGGAAATGTATTAACTTACAGTCTAAACTCCTTAAATTCTGGAGATAGTGTAACTATTACACTTACTCCAACAGGTGCCTTGGGAACTTGTTTTACATCAACCTCTTTTTCTTGTGCAACGATTGTAAATAATGCTTGTGGTGCTTGCGCTACTCCAACTTGTCCTATAGTTGGTGTGTCAAATTATACTAATTTGAATTTTTCAGCAAGTTCATGTAATACTTGGACACCACAAGCGACAAACACGACACTTACTAATTATTATTTAGTAGTCTCAGATGCTTCTGGTTTTCTTGGTATTGCACAACAAGCTACTAGTTCTCCCGGACTTTGTATTACTAGATCTGCAGTTATTAGGCCTTTAGTAACTTCTTGTAATGTAGCTTCTACTATTGCTCCTTCTGTAACTAATGCAAATGGAGTTGCTTCAGGTTTTAATCCAGAATGGTATGGTTTAACACCAAATACACAGTACGTTGTTGTTGAAACAGTAGTTTTAAGTGCTGCATGTTCTCTAACTTCGCTATGTACCAACTATTACGGATGTTCAACACCAAACGCACCAACTTTTGGTTTGGTAACACAGCCAACATGTACGACAGCCACAGGAAGTTTTCAAATCACAGGATTCAATGCTTCAAACGCTTATACCTTTAACCCAGGAGTTGTAAGTATTTCAGCAACAGGATTGGTAACTGCCAATGCGAATACTTATACTTTTACAGTTGCCAATGCATCTGGTTGTACCTCTCCATCATCGGCTAACATTGTAGTAAATGCTCAACCAAGTGCGCCAAGTGCGCCAACAGTTGGTTCGGTAACTCAACCAACATGTACGACAGCTACAGGAAGTTTTCAAATTACAGGATACAGTGCTGCAAACACTTATACCTTTAATCCAGGAGTTGTAAGTATTTCAGCAACAGGATTAGTAACGGCTAATGCGAACACTTATACATTTACAGTTACCAATGCATCTGGTTGTACTTCACAATCATCGGCTAACATTGTAGTAAATGCTCAGCCAAGTGTGCCAAGTGCGCCAACAATTGGTTTGGTAACACAGCCAACATGTACGACAGCCACAGGAAGTTTTCAAATCACAGGATTCAATGCTTCAAACACTTATACCTTTAACCCAGGAGTTGTAAGTATTTCAGCATCAGGATTGGTAATAGCCAATGCAAACACTTATACTTTTACAGTTACCAATGCATTTGGTTGTACCTCACCATCTTCGGCCAATATTGTAGTAAATGCTCAGCCAAGTCCGCCAAGCGCTCCTACAATTGGTTCGGTTACACAGCCAACATGTACAACAGCCTCAGGAAGTTTTCAAATCACAGGATACAATGCTGCAAACACCTATACTTTTAACCCAGGAGTTGTAAGTATTTCTGCAACAGGATTGGTAACTGCTAATTCGAATACTTATACTTTTTCAGTTACCAATGCATCTGGTTGTACTTCACCATCTTCGACCAATATTGTAGTAAATACTCAACCAAGTACGCCAAGTGCGCCAACAGTTGGTTCGGTAACACAGCCAACATGTACGACAGCCACAGGAAGTTTTCAAATTACAGGATTCAATGCAACAAACACTTATACCTTTAACCCAGGAGTTGTAAGTATTTCAGCAACAGGATTAGTAACGGCCAATGCGAATACTTATACTTTTACAGTTACCAATGCATCTGGTTGTACCTCACCATCATCGGCCAATATTGTAGTAAATCCTCAACCAAGTACGCCAAGTGCGCCAACAGTTGGTGCGATAACGCAACCAACATGTATATCAGCCACAGGAAGTTTTCAAATCACAGGATACAACTCTTCAAACACCTATACCTTTAATCCAGGAGTTGTAAGTATTTCAGCAACAGGATTGGTAACTGCTAATGCGAACACTTATACTTTTATAGTTACCAATGCATTTGGTTGTACATCACCATCATCGGCTAACATTGTAGTAAATCCTCAACCAAGTTTACCATTAGTCACCACACCAAGCAACTATGTAGTTTGTGATGAGAACAATGATGGAGAGAGTTGTTTATTTGATTTAACGACAAAGAATTCACAGATATCGACACAAGTAGGTATTTCGATTAGTTATCATTTAACG
>NZ_BAABCS010000012.1:0-2500 GCF_039539165.1 Flavobacterium chungnamense | reverse complement strand
TTATAGTTACGGCCGCCGTTTACTGGGGCTTCAATTCAATGCTTCTCCGAAGATAACATCTCCTCTTAACCTTCCAGCACCGGGCAGGTGTCAGGCCCTATACTTCATCTTACGATTTTGCAGAGCCCTGTGTTTTTGATAAACAGTCGCCTGGACCTTTTCACTGCGGCCAGCATTGCTGCTGGCGACCTTTCTCCCGAAGTTACAGGTCTATTTTGCCTAATTCCTTAGCCATGAATCTCTCGAGCACCTTAGGATTCTCTCCTCGACTACCTGTGTCGGTTTACGGTACGGGTTCTTATAATCTAAGTTTAGAGGTTTTTCTTGGAAGCCCTTAGGCACACTATCTCTTTGTCCGAAGACTCCGAGTACTATCGTATTTCCCCAAGCCGCGTGGATTTGCCTGCGCAGCTTATAGGTAGGTACTTCAACGAACTATTCCGTCAGTTCGCGGTGCTTTCATCACTCCGTCACCCCATCACAATTATAAGAAGTACGGGAATATTAACCCGTTGGCCATCGACTGTCCCTTTCGGGTTCGCCTTAGGACCCGACTAACCCTCAGCTGATTAGCATAGCTGAGGAAACCTTAGTCTTTCGGTGTGCGGGTTTCTCGCCCGCATTATCGTTACTTATGCCTACATTTTCTTTTCTAACTAGTCCAGCATACCTTACGATACACCTTCAACCCTGTTAGAATGCTCCCCTACCACTTATACTTACGTATAAATCCATAGCTTCGGTAATATGCTTATGCCCGATTATTATCCATGCTCGTCCGCTCGACTAGTGAGCTGTTACGCACTCTTTAAATGAATGGCTGCTTCCAAGCCAACATCCTAGCTGTCTGGGCAGACAAACCTCGTTTTTTCAACTTAGCATATATTTGGGGACCTTAGCTGATGGTCTGGGTTCTTTCCCTCTCGGACATGGACCTTAGCACCCATGCCCTCACTGTTGGTAAACATTATATAGCATTCGGAGTTTGTCAGGAATTGGTAGGCGGTGAAGCCCCCGCATCCAATCAGTAGCTCTACCTCTATATAACTTTATGACCAACGCTGCACCTAAATGCATTTCGGGGAGTACGAGCTATTTCCGAGTTTGATTGGCCTTTCACCCCTACCCACAGGTCATCCGAAGACTTTTCAACGTCAACCGGTTCGGACCTCCACTATGTGTTACCACAGCTTCATCCTGCCCATGGGTAGATCACACGGTTTCGCGTCTAACACTACTGACTAAAGCGCCCTATTCAGACTCGCTTTCGCTACGGATCCGTGACTTAATCACTTAACCTTGCCAGCAACGTTAACTCGTAGGCTCATTATGCAAAAGGCACGCCGTCACCCCACGAAAGGGCTCCGACCGCTTGTAAGCGTATGGTTTCAGGATCTATTTCACTCCGTTATTCACGGTTCTTTTCACCTTTCCCTCACGGTACTGGTTCACTATCGGTCTCTCAGGAGTATTTAGCCTTAGCGGATGGTCCCGCCAAATTCAGACAGGGTTTCACGTGCCCCGCCCTACTCAGGATACCACTATCGTTATCTTCTCTTACTTATACGGGACTATCACCCTCTATGGTCAACCTTTCCAGGTTATTCTAATTCAATCCGCAACAAATGTCGTGGTCCTACAACCCCAGTATTGCCGTAACAACACTGGTTTGGGCTAATCCGCGTTCGCTCGCCACTACTTACGGAATCACTTTTGTTTTCTTCTCCTCCGCCTACTTAGATGTTTCAGTTCAGCGGGTTTGCCCACCTATCGGTGTACTATGTCTTCAACATAGTGGGTTGCCCCATTCGGATATCTACGGATCAATTCGTGTGTGCCAATCCCCGTAGCTTTTCGCAGCTTATCACGTCCTTCTTCGCCTCTGAGAGCCTAGGCATCCCCCATACGCCCTTATTTTGCTTATGCGCCGCCTAAATAATAAATTATTTAGGACTTATAATAAATACGCGATAAATCGCGCATCTACTGTGCTTTCTATTTCTTATTATTTTCTTATCTCAATATGTCAATGAACTTTTCTTCTTATCGAAGTTGTGGAGAATAACGGAGTCGAACCGTTGACCTCCTGCGTGCAAGGCAGGCGCTCTAGCCAGCTGAGCTAATCCCCCGATTTTTTAGTCGGCAGTTAACAGTTTTCAGTTAACAGACTTCAAACGGCTCACTCAACCTCTAAAATTTCCTTTAAACAAAACAAAGTAGTCCCGCCCAGACTCGAACTGGGGACCCCTACATTATCAGTGTAGTACTCTAACCAGCTGAGCTACGAGACTCTGTTTTTTGCTTTTGTATTATTTGAATTAACAGCAGAAAGTAAAACCTATCTCCTAGATATAGTCTATTATCATTCTCTAGAAAGGAGGTGTTCCAGCCGCACCTTCCGGTACGGCTACCTTGTTACGACTTAGCCCTAGTTACCAGTTTTACCCTAGGCAGCTCCTTGCGGTCACCGACTTCAGGTACCCCCAGCTTCCATGGCTTG
>NZ_BAABCS010000011.1:0-7213 GCF_039539165.1 Flavobacterium chungnamense | reverse complement strand
TGTGTTAGTAGTAACTACCGTGTAAGGATAATTTACAGACCCAGATTGTGGAATTTCAGTATAAGTTTGCAGAAATTGATCATGTAAATAAGCAGGAATTCCATTAAGATTTTCTCCTTGAGCCACTATCGTGTAATTGGTGCCTCTATATTGACTTATACGAATGGGTATAATATCAGAAGTGGTTGGTTGCATTCTTTTCTCAATGCTTATTAAGGCACCATTATTGAAAGTAGAGAACATTTCATCAGGATTAGCAAATTTTGCTGCATCGTTTTGATCTACACCATTATTGTTTGAATCATCAAAGAATACTATAGAACCATCTAATGGAGTTTGATTTAAGGCTAACGAGTTGCTATCATACAATTTCATTTTAATATTAGAAGTTGCGCTTGTACTTTGATTTGCATTTTTAAATACCGAATTATTTGAACCGGATAAATTTTTATAACTTTCTTCAAAGGTCATAGTTGCTCCACCATTCGCAGCTGTCCTTACAAAACACGCTTGACCTGGTTGTAAAAATTTATTTGCTGAACCAATGTTAGGAGTTCCGTTCGTTGATGATAAATCTACAGAAACATAGGCTCCTCTAGTATTAAGCGTTGGATCCCAAACATAGTAAAATAGATTGTTAAGGTTTGTAGCATTATCAAGAACCGTTTTCATATTTACTGGTGCTTGATAAGGATTTCCAATAAAATTATATGCAAATGCAGTACTACTTAAATTTGAGGGTGCAAAAGTTCCAGTGTAAAGTGTACCAGTTGCTCTTAAGGTTGTTGGAGTAGCTGTTGGGCTTGTAAGGGACATGTCAATAGAACGATCACCTCTGACGTTTATACGGTAAGGTACACCTGCATTTAATGTATTTACGTTAGTATTTGCTACAGCAGTCCAAAGAGCAGTTGGATTATTAAAAGTAAATAAAGAACTTGCGTTAGAAATTGTAGTATCAAATCCGTTGGCACTTCCACCTGCACCAGTTATATGTGTACCAAATCCTGGATTAGGATTTTGATTGTTTGAAAACGTGGTGTTGCTATTATTTACATTTTCTTGCCAATTTGCTCTTATTGTTGTATTTGTCGTAACAGCAGAACTAGTAAACCTAAAAGCTCTCTTAGCAGGGAAATAACGCTGTGTAGTTACGTTGGTTGCTCCGCTTAAAGTTCCTGTCAATGCACCAAATTCTGCTGTCCCAGTCGCATCCGATTCAAACAAAACTGGTCTTGCATTAAAATTTGCCGAACCAGCAACAGTTAATGAGGCAGTTGGCGCAATAATTAAAGATGCATTTCCTTCTAATGTTAACGAACCTGAGTTTCCAACAGTAAAGTTAACATCAAGTGTTGGTGTTCCGCTGGATATAGTAATTATAGAAGTGTCTAATGGTACACTACCACAAGACCAATTGGCAGTATCACTCCAAAGACCAGTTGTTCCTACCCAATTGTTGTTGTTTGAAACGGTCATAGCTCCAGAAACCTCACTAATAGCATTTTCTCCACAACCATTGGTTATAATGCAACGATAGTAATTTGTACCTGCACCAACATTAGATGGTGTAAATGAATTTGTAGTACTTCCTGTTCCATTCACAGCAGCAGTCCAACCTGTTAAACCATCGCCACTTTGTTGCCATTGAAACACTAAATTCGTTCCACTAGCTGCTACTGAAAGTGCACTAAAAGAAGTTCCATTAAGACAAGTGCTTTGAGCGCTTGTAGAAGGTTGAGAAGTTATAGAAGTTGCAACACAAGGCCTGATTGATAAATTATCTATACCAATACCTTGACCATTAGTTGATCCGCCATTTCCAGTAAAGGTCCAAAGAAAATAATATCGCTGACCTGACTCAATAGATAAGTTATTTAAAATAACCGTTTTTGATATTGCTGTTGGAGGGTTAAAAATAGTTGTGTTATTTGCGTCAGCACTATAAGATTGATTACCTCCCGTGGCAGCAATAGTAGGACTAACGTTATTTCCATGAAAGAAAGTCCAATCAAAGGCCCTACTTCCCGAACGATATTTTTCATAATCCCAGTCAATTTCTATTGAGTTTATAGTACTCTCAGTAGTATTTAGTACAGAAGCTACAATATATTGGGGACTTGAAATACTACCTGTATTTAAAATTCCGAGTGCTCGATCTGTAGCTGATGCCGTAACGCCATTCGCCCAATTTATTGTTCCACCAGAGCTTGTGCCAGTTACAACCCCAGTGCCTGATGTACCGTAAGCGAATGTTGCAGTACTTGTCGCACTTGTAAAATTATTACCTCTACGAACACCTATTGGAAGACTGGCTGTACCGTTACTTCCCATACTATCAAAATCTTCAACTACTGAAGCACCAATGTTTGTTAAAACTATAGCTGTTGTATTTTGAACTACTATATTTCCAACTAAATACGTAATCGAATAATTAGAAATGAAGAATGTACCGCCTGTTGCAGCAGAAGGAATTACCTGATTGCTATAAGTACCAACTGCAGCTCCTGCTCCGGCACCTGTTCCATAAGTAATAGTTACAGAACCAATAGTTTGACCCGATATCAAACCATTTGATGTGAACGCTGTTGAACCAGCACCTCCAGTTAAAGTTGTGCCAAATTCTTTGGTTACATTATCTGCAGTTACTGTAAGTGATTTTGCGGTAATGTCACCATTTGCAGAAGTGGTCGAAAGAGCATAATTAGCTGCTACACCACCATTACTACCATTTCCAAGTACATAGGTAATTGTTGCTGATTTTCCAGTTCCAACATTTGCATCTTGATAAACCCCAGTTGCAGAAGTAATACCGACAGTTTCACTACCAACAAAGCCAGTTAAAGTACCAGCTGTTATAGTTCCTGTAGCTGTTGTTCCATTATAAATTTTAGAGGCAATTGTTGCTGCTGTTATACTTAATGATTTTGCAGTAATATTTCCCGAGGCAGTAGTATTCGCTAAACTGTAATTGCTAGCTAAACCACCATTTAAACCATTTGCTAAAGTGTAAACAATGGTCGCTGTTTTACCAGTACCCACATTGGCATTGGCAAACGTTCCTGTAGCTGATGAGACCGAAACCGTTTCCGAGCCAACAAATCCAGATAAAGTGCCTGCAGTTACAGTGCCACTTGTGGTATTACCATCATAGGTTTTAGAAGCAACGGATTCCGCAGTTATTGATAATGTTTTTGCTGTGATATTTGCTGTTAGATTAGTTGGCTGGGTTAACGTGTAGTTACCAGAATTTGCTCCACTCAAAGTTGCAGTAGAAGTTACTGCTATACCAGAACCAGTATTTACTTGTGCAAATGTACCTGTACCTGATAAGGTTACTGCATCTGGCACAATAACACCGTTTAAAGTACCCGTAATAATTGCTGTAGTGGTGGCATCATATATTTTATTTGTTGCAGCAGGGCTTGTAAGAGTTACTATTTTTGCGGTAATGTCTGCCGATAATCCAGTAGGTTGTGTTAAGGTATAGTTACCCGCACCTGTACCACTTAGTGTTGAGGTAGAGGTAACACTAATTGCGGTACCAACACCTGTTTGTGCAAAAGTACCTGTTGGAATTAGCGAAACCACATCTGGCGAAACCACACCAACCAATGTACCACCTGAAATAGTAGCAGTATTAGTTCTATCGTATGTTTTATTGCTAGCACTAGCACCAGTTACGGTTAAAGCTTTTGCTGTAATGTTTGCTGATAAACTTGGTTGTGTTATAGTATAATTGCTACTTGGTGCCTCAAAGCCTGTAACTGTTATTGTTTTTCCAATACCAATTGCGGCATTCGTAAAACTATAATTTGCCGTTCCTACTATTGCAAAACTCTCCCCATTTACAAAACCGCTGTATTCAGCAGTTCCGGTTACTGTTGCTGTAGTTGAACCGTCATATACTTTGTTAGTACCTGTTAAGCCATTAATGGTTAAGTTTTTAGCAGAAACAGAACTTGAAACCGTTGCTATATTTTGCGAAGTAGCACCCGAACTTGTCAATGTAATATTTCCTGAGTAAGGTGATCCTACTACTGTTGCAACAGTTCTTAATCTCACATAAATAGTTGTATTAGCGATAATTCCTGCATATCCAATGATTAAAGGAGCGCTATTTGTACCGATTGTAGTTGAAAAATTAGAAGACGTTGCTACTTCAAAACCTATTGGTGGTGTAATTGTAATTCCCTCATTCATCGCAGCACCAGATACAGTAAAACTAGTTGAAGTACTAGGTGCGCCATAAATCGTTGAAAGACCTGACAATGAACCCGTCACAGTTATTGTTGGATTTGCCGGAGCTTCCTCAACAGTTATAGTTCCTGAAACATAGGTAATATCATAATTGGACGCTAAAAACGTCCCTGCAGTAGCTGCAGATGGAGTAACTTGATTCAAATAAACGCCAGGAGTTGCGCCATCACCTGTGGTTGCACCGGCACTTCCGTAAGCAATCGAAACACTGCCGATTGATTCACTTCCTACTAAGCCAACGCTTGAAAATGCCGTCGAACCTGCACCATCTGTAAGTAGCAATCCAGCTGTTTTGGTGACATTATTTGCTGTTATGGTTAATGTTTTTGCGGTTATGTTTGCGGTTAAAGAAGGTTGAGTTACAGTGTAGTTTGATGATGGAGCAGAATAAGATCCTGTTCTTGTTAATACTATATTCGTTCCGACATCCGCGTTTGGGAATGCCCAAGTAACTGAACTTGATGGAGTGAAAGATTCACCATTCTCTAAACCTGCATATGCTGCAGTTCCTGTAACAGAAACTGTTGTATTCCCGTCATAAACTTTATTGTTTCCTGTAAGACCTGAAATGGTTAAGTTTTTGGTACTAACAGTGCTTGAAACCGTTGCAACATTGACGTTAGAGGCACCTGAACTGCTTAAAACAATATTTCCCGAATATGTTCCAGGGACAGTCGTTACTGCTAACCGAACATATACTGGTGTACTGGCAATAGTTCCGGCCGCACCAACTGTGGTTGTTGAACCAAAACCACTACTTGCAGATTGTGAAACTTCAAATCCAGCTGGAGGAGTTACTAAAATACCAGCAGTCATGTTAGCACCTGAAACATTAAAAGTTGTATTGGAAGAAGCGGTTCCATAAGTGGTGGAAACGGCGGTAAGTGTTCCTGTGGTGGAGATGGTACGGGTTACCGAGGCTGGAGTTACATCAGCCCAAGTTGTACCCACCATAATAGCATCGATAGTTCCCGCAGGAGGGGTGCCTTGTCTGATAGCTACTGCGTTTAGTGCTGTAGCATCTGTTCCAGCAGTTGTCGTTTGCAAAGCAGTCCCTGCAGCAGCCTCTGTAGCAGCAAAAGCGGGCAGTACCCATAAATCACACTGATCATTTGAAGTGCCACTAATAAATGTATATTTAACCACTAACATATATGTAGTTCCAAACGAAAAATTAGTAGTTGCCGCGGTAGGCGTATTTGACTTATTTACCCCGAATCTTAAATTACCACTGCTATTAGTTGCCAAAACCCTTACGGTAATGTTGGCACCAGTATTAAAATGTAAAAAATAATCCGCTGAAGCTGCTGAAGATATATTTACTAAACAACTCATGTATACTGTACCCGAGTTTTGAGAAGTAAAAGTTCTGTTTACATCTGCAACTCCATTAGTAGCTATTGTTACAGCTCCCCCAACACCACCTCCGGCATGTCCTGAAAAGGTGAGACCCGTGTTAGTGTATTGAGGATAGAAAGTGGATCCACTATGAGCAGTCCAGTTTGTTGTCGCTACATTAATATTTCCAGCAGTTGAATAATTAAAGTTTTCAGTCAATAATTGGCCCCAACTCAGATTCAATCCCATCAAAAAGATAGTAAGGAAAAGAAGGGTTTTTTTAAACGATTTGTAAAATTTTAACATAAAAAGTATTTTTTGATAGTTAGTATGGCTTTTTGAGTATTTTCTGTTTGCGATGTAGCCGTTAAAACGATTGGTGCAGCTGTGGTAGTACCTCCTGTTCTTGCATAATTAGTGCCAACAAATGGGTAAGAAATAGCATTTGATTTATCTGTTTGTCTGGTATTTGAAATTTTGCTTTTTTCGAAGTTAAGTGCTACCGTTTGCCCCCAGACATTTATCGTAACTAGGTTTAAAAACCCCATCAATAAAAAATACCTTCGCGGTACTATTGCATTTAAAAAAGTAAAATTCTTCATAAATATATTTTGTTAGTAGATTAAAAATTAAATTTGTTGTTATGGGTTTTATTATCAAAGCGAATTAACTTTTTAAATAGTCTAAAAATAATCCGTTTCGTTATTTAATTTTATTTCATCGTAAATCCTAGGAAATAAAAAAGATAAACCAATTCAACGTTAAAAATTGAATTTTTTTAAGATAATTTATAATACCAAATCCTTTAAAGCATCTATTTACTACTTTAGTAAAAAATTAATTCAAAAAAGTAATCAAATTAGCATTAAAATTCAAAAGCAGGCAAAACTATAAAATTAAATTGTTTAACACAACATTTTAGTGTTACCATTTTATTATGAAATGATGATATTACCCTAAGTGTGGTTATTCCATTATTATCTCCTTTTTGGGAAGTAAATGCTGCAGACATGATTTTAGCATTTGAACCTGAAGTGGATGCGATTGTAGTTCCATTCCAAGTTTAGGTTGTCTTCCCACAAAGGGACAAAACAACCAATAACAAAATCAGAAACCCAAAAGCTGATACAAATTTATTGAAAGAAATTCTACTTATAGTAAAAACTGTTCGGATAATATTATTCATAAAAATCAATTTTGTTTAGGGACTTACAGCTTGTAAAAGTTATCTTATATTAGTTTTTGGTTTTATTTAATTTGACTAATACTTAAATAAAAAAAAAGAATTCACACGGATAACACCCTTGTGAATTCTATGAATTTAAAAATAAAAATTGCAGTCAAACTTATTGAATAAATAATTATTTTATTATTATTTATATTACAATAAAAAAGGTAATAAAGATGCATATACTTTTATTGTAAAACTTAAAAATAATTTTTACTGCCTTAAATGAACTAAGCATTTTTACTTTTTATTATCTTATGTTTGTTGGTTATGTAGGCACCCAAAATTATTCCTGAAAATATTAATAGTCCTAGTTTGTCGTCTATGGGCAAAACAGGTGTGTTGTCTGCTGTGTCTTCTTCAAAAGCAGGAGGCGGAGCTTGCCCT
>NZ_BAABCS010000010.1:0-149307 GCF_039539165.1 Flavobacterium chungnamense | reverse complement strand
TGCTTACAATTTTGCTGAGAAAAAACCATCTTTAAAAAACAACTTTGTAGATACTAAACAATTAATTCTTTTTCAATAATTTTATGTCGAACTCACGTTAAATAAGTTCAGTATGTTTAAAAAAGTATTTTTTTTTATTTTCTTGCTCAATATTTCTTTACTTTTTGCTCAAAGTAATCAGGTTTATAATGGTTATTATAAGAGATTTTTAAAGGTACAGTTTTCTAATACTAAACTCGCAAAAAAATATTTGGATTCTATTTTACTACTTCCCAAGTTACCGGATAGTATAATTTGTAAAACATATAATGACGTTGGGATTTATCATGCCACAATAGGTGATTATGATAGCGCTATTCGTTATTTTGAAAAATCCTATGCATTTGACCCTAATTGTGGAGTAAAAACTAAGGCAAATATTTTGTGTAATATTGCTAACACACAAAAATTATTTGGAAAATATGATTTGGCGATTGCGAATTTACATCGATCAAAAAAATTATATGGGTCTATTTCTGACGAAAAAAATTTATTAAAAATTGAAAGTGAAATTTGTTCGGTGTACTATAGTAAATCTGATTTCAATAAAGCATTAGAAATTTCATCTGAATTACTACCAAAATTAGAAGCTTTAGGAGATAAAAAATTATTAAATATTCAATTATTACGTCAAGCTAATATTGAGTTCAATGTTGGTGATTTTGAAAATGCTATTGTTAATTACAATAAAACCTTACCTTATTTTGGTAAGGATATAGATAATAACCTTCAAAATAAATATGTGGCAATTATGAATATAGGTTCGTGCTACAGTGAATTAGGAAAAAGCAAAGCGTTACACTATTTTTCAATTGCGCTCAAAGGATTTCGAGTTATTTCAGATAGTAGAAATGAGTTTTTCTGCATGGGAAGAATTGGGAAGTATTATTATAAAATCAAAAATTATAAGAAAGCAACACCTTATTTGAAGAAATCTTTTGATTATATGTATGCCAACTTGCCTCACATATCTTTAGAGATTTTCACTTTTTATCTTAATAGTTTGCAAAAACAAAATAGTTTTTCTGAAATAGAGGAGTTGTTGGCTTTAGATGCAGCTATAATGCTTTCGCAGGCTAATTTGCAGGAAAAGATTTTTTATTACGAAACACTAGCTACTCTATACGGAAAATTTGGAGATAAAGCATCCGAATACAGCGCGCTAAAAAGTTTGCAAACGCTCTATGCAGAGCGACAAAAGGAAAATACTTTTGAAGAGTTACAAAAAAAATTAAATCAGTACAATATCAAGAATGAAATAAACAAAAACCGCAACCTTGAATTACAAGTATCCAATTTAAAACTACAAAATACTATTATTTGGATTTTAATACTTTTTACAGTATTACTAATTTCCTATTTTTTTGATAAATACAAGAAGAAAAATAAAATACAAGGCCTAATATTGATGCAATTGCAACAAGAAAAAGAACTAAACGAACAAAATAACCTACTTAAAGACGAGCAATTAAAATTGGAAGGAGAGCTATTAAGAATAAAAGAACGAGAGCTCACAGCACTTCAATTAAAGATATTCCAAATTAAATCTAATATTATTGATTTTTTACAATCAAATATTATTAAAACAAACGATAAAGAACTGAAAAATATAATTGTTAAAATTGAAAGTTTTTTTAATAATGATGATTATTGGCGCGAATTTGAAATTAGATTCACAAACATGCATCCTGATTTTACCATAAAAATAAAAAAAACATATCCCGTACTAACAAAAAAAGATATTGACTTTTTATCATTGATAAAACTAAACTTAAATAATAAAGAAATTGCAACGCTTATAAACATCTCATATGAAAGTGTTATAAGTAAAAAATACTTACTTAGAAAAAAAATGAACTTCTCATCTGAGAATGAACTTGTAGAATATGTAAACGAACTGTAGTAGCAACTGAAAAGTCTTCATAAAAAATCTATTTAAATAAAATAAAGTCTGACAAACATACAAAATAACAGTATCTTATTTTTCTAAAACAATCTAAGCTATTTTGCAATAATAAAAAAGCCGCAACTTTATCTTTCTAGTATCAATAAAATTAAAAAAAAATATAAATAATTGTAAGCATCATTATTATTTATCTATGAAGTTATACCGTTAAAAAGCTTCACTGAAAAATTAACTAAATTTAAAAAAAAATAGTGACTGAGAAAAAGTAAACACAATAAAATCATTTTATCCAAACTAATTGTTTTTCAATATTTTAAATAAAATTAAGTAAAAAAAAATCTATATTTTTTCTATATATATTTTAATCAAAAAAATTCCAAATTTGTACAATAATAATTAATCTTAAAAAAATTTGGCCAATGACATAGAAAATCAATCTTATTGTAGAAACAATTAAAAAAGTAAAAATTAATTTAAAAAACAAAACAATGAAACATTATTTTTTAGTTCTATTCTTTGTCACTATGGGAACTTGTTTTTCGCAGAACAAGTCGATTTTTCATAGTGAAAATGGTAGAATTCGTACTCTAATTGTAGAAAATTATTTTAAAAGTTTATCTGCAGAAACAATTGAAGAAATTCAAAAAGTTAAACCTGCTAATGGCGAATTTGTGCATTTAGTTACCGATAAAAATCAAATTTATTTTTTAAGTGACATTGGTCAATTATCAGCTCCACAAAAAGATAATTTTTATCGAAAACTTTCTGAAAACGGATTTTCTTTTCAAGTAAATCACGGTTTACCATATGGCTATGTTTGGATTATTTTTCCTAAAGATAAATTTTCCACTGAAGACGGATTACAGCGTATTACAAATTTATACCAACAATCAATTAATTAATTTTAAATTATGAAGATAATTACCAAACTATTCATTATATGGTTTTTGTTGATTAGTCAGCTTAACCATGCCCAAACAGATTTGTGCCCTTCGACGGCGACGCAATTCTGTTGCGAATATGTTGAATCACTAACATTTAATGGAGTATCCTTCCAGGGTAACAACGATTACACAGGTCCCGGGTATTACAACTACACCAGCGTTCCTATACCTATTTTACAAGCAGGTACAACGGTACCATTAAGCGTAGTTGTAACAACCAATGGACCTTACCAAGAATATGTGAAATTTTGGATTGACTTTAACAACAATGGAAATTTAGAAGATCCAGGAGAGTTGGTTTATGACGAAACGGAGTTTATTGACAGTTCTACTTTTACATTTACAGGAAATATACAAGTACCAGCAAATGCATTTAACGGTCCAGTTAGAATGCGTTTAATAATGGTATATAACTTTATACCTGAGCTTTGTGGTGATTACGCCTATGGTAATACCTTTGATTTTGGTTCCTCTGTACAAGGAGGAGTAAATCCCGTGGGACTAACAGTAAATAGAACAGGTACTGGTAATGTGGTAAGTAATCCATCAGGTATCAATACTGCCAACAATGTAAACTTTTCTAATTTTGCAGAAAATTCATTAGTTACACTAACTGCCACGCCTATTGCGCCGCAATCATTTACAGGATGGAGTGGAGCTGCTACTGGTACAACCAACCCAATAACAGTAACAATGAATCAAGCAAAAACCATTACTGCTAATTTTAGATCATTTACTCCTCCACCAACAGCCCCTGCTACCCAAGAATTTTGCCCAGGATCAACAGTAGCTAATTTAGTAGCTACAGGCTCTAATTTAAGTTGGTTTACAACTGCAAATGGTGGAGTTGCGCTAAGTAATAATACTATTTTAGCAACAAGAAGCTATTTCGTTTCACAGACCATATCGGGTTCAACAAGTGCGAGAACTGCGGTAGCTGTTACAATATTGCCTAATTTAGGAGCATTAAGTTCAATTAACGGAATATCAGTTTTACCTTCTGTAACAACTGTTGCAACTTATTCTGTAACACCAGTTACTGGTGTTACAAGTTATGTTTGGGAATTACCAGCTGGTATGACTATTCTTTCTCAAACAGGTCCATCGATAACAGTGAATTTATCTTCTACTTATACCGATGGTACGCTTCGTGTTAAGGCAACAAATACTTGTAATGAGAGTCCAACTCGTAGTCTACGTATTCGTAGAGCGGCGCCAATACCTCCTGGTGGTTTTGCTTTAGCAATTACAGGTGAGATTGAACTTTGTACAAATGCTACGCAAGAGTATACTGCTACTACTGTAAACAACGGTACTTACTTTTGGACAGTACCTACGGGTATTATTATTGTATCTGGTCAGGGAACTTCAAGTATAACAGTTTCTTCAACTTCAGATTTTGTATCGGGTCAAATTCGTGTTAGTTGTTCTACGGCAACAGCTACGCAAATAGCTACAATTAACGTTTCTGGCGCTCCACTTCCTTCTGTAATAGCAGGACCAAGTACTGTATGTTCTCTAACACAAGCAAGCTATAGTGTTACTAATGTTGCTGGGTTAACCTACCAATGGACTGTTCCTTCTGGAATGACTATTACCTCAGGACAAGGAACTTCTAGTATCTCTGTTGCTGTTACTGACGCTGTATCAGGTTTGGTAAGTGTTCGTTCTATCTCTTCTTGCGGAACGAGTGCTGCTGTTAACCTAACTGTTGGTACTACTCCTGTTTTAAGCGGGATAAGTGGTGCTGCGGTTGTATGTGGTGCTGCACAAGCTACCATAGGCGCTAATGGTCAGGTGTTAAACAACAATCCAGTAAATCAATATACTTACGCTGTTGCTGCTGTAGCAGGTGTTACAAACTACAATTGGTCTGTTCCAACTGGTGCAACTTTGGTTTCTGGGCAAGGAACAAATGCTATTGTAGTAAGTTTTAATTTATCTAATTTTGGATCTGGTAACATTAATGTTCAAGGTAGTAACTCATGTGGAACAGGAATTATTCGCACACTTGCCGTGAGCAGCGTTACCGGAAATATTGCAGGACCTACCAACATATGTTCGCTAACCACTGCTACCTACTCGGTACCAACAGATATAGGAACAAATTATGTATGGAGTTTACCTACTGGTATGAACATAACGGGTGGTTCTGGTACATCAAGTATACAAGTTAGTATTACTCACCCAATAAATTTTGCAAACTCTAATCAGGTTTCTGTATCCTTTACTACAGCATGTGGCGGTACAAGAACTTTTAATATTACCGTTGCTTGTGGGGATTACACTAATTTAAGAGATTTGGATTGTGGCAGACAAGTAAATAATACTGATGTAATTCAGGCAACTAATGTCAATAATGCAAGTGAATATAAATTTGAAATTAGCGGTGGAAATTTAACTTCACCTATAGAATTGATTAGAAATTATAGGTTTTTAAGCGTAAGTCAAATACCTGGATTTTCATTTAATCAAACTTACAGCGTTAGAGTAGCTGTTAAATTAAATGGGAATACCAATTTTGGATTTTATGGAGCTTCTTGCTCTATACAAACTGTATTCCCGGGAAATCCTCCAAGTTTAACAAGTTCAGATTGCAATAAAAATGTAGCGCTTGATGATATTCTAAATACAAGTCTAATAGCTGGAGTAACAAACTATAAATTCGAAATCTCAGGCGGTAACTTGACAAGCCCTGTTTATCTTACAAATACATCACCTGTTTTAAGTTTAAACCAAATTAATGGTTTAATATTTAATCAAACTTACAATGTAAGAGTGGCTATTAAATTTGG
This sequence comes from Flavobacterium chungnamense, assembly GCF_039539165.1. Classification (NCBI taxonomy): domain Bacteria; kingdom Pseudomonadati; phylum Bacteroidota; class Flavobacteriia; order Flavobacteriales; family Flavobacteriaceae; genus Flavobacterium; species Flavobacterium chungnamense. The sequence continues at coordinate 143,623 of NZ_BAABCS010000010.1, read as the reverse complement.
AGCAAATGGAGAATTTTCGGATTGGGGACCAACATGTACCTTTACTACATCTGTAATTAAGCCAACAAAATTAATCAGTACACATTGTGGAAACACATTTAATGGTTCTAGTTTTATATTTGCAGATACAGTTTTGGGGGCAACAAGTTATAAATTTGAAATAAGTGGAAATAGCCTTATTAATCCAATAGAAGTAATTAGAAATAATAGAGCTTTAGTTCTTGGTTTAATCAGTAACTTACAACCAAATCAAACTTATCAAATACGTGTAGCTGCTGGATTTAATGGGAATTATGGGTCATATGGTAATTCATGTAATGTAATATATCAAAATCTAACAACAACTTCGTTGGTAGCTTCACAGTGCGACAATTATCAAGTTACAAGTAATTCGATGTTAATAGAAGCAGATGCAGTAGCAGGTGCAACAATGTATCGATTTAGAGTTTTCAATGGAATCGATTATGACACTTTTTACGATAGTTCAAATAATAGCTTTACTTTAGATAACTTCCCTGGATTAGTTCCAAATGGTGAGATATACTCTGTTCAAGTAGCTATTAAGTTTCCAAATCAATCAAATTTTGGATCTTTTAGTAAAACATGTACCATCAAGACTCCTATGCAAACATCAAGAATTATTGCATCCGATGTTCAATTAGAAGTAGTAAATGTATTTGAGGCTTTAGCATATCCAAATCCATTTGCAGCCAACTTCAAGTTGGATGTAAAAACTAATAGTGAGGCAAACATTCATGTTAGAGTTTATGACATGATAGGAAAACTAGTAGAAGACAAAATGATAAATGCTTCTGATATTCAAAACTTCGAATTAGGAAACCAATATCCATCTGGAGTTTACAATGTCATTGTATCTCAAGAGTCCAACACTAAAACACTACGTGTTATTAAAAGATAGTTTTTAAACAAAAACTAAATAGTTTAAAGCCTCCTCAGGAAACTGAGGAGGTTTTTGTTTTAAATTTCGATTTACTTAGCTCATAAAGTATATGCTTATTATTTTTTATACAGATTAAGAAGTATTATAAAAATATTTAAATCAGTATATATTAGTCTTAATTCAAAAGTTTTAATTACAAATGTAATCTGCAAAATTTATGCAATAAAATATTAGTTGGTTAAAATTTTAAATGAATTGTGTAAAAAAAAAGCTTCTGATTATTTCAGAAGGTTTTTTTACAATGAATTCCGGATAATCAAATTGTTATTATTTTCAATTTGAACTTTTTTATTTTCTAAAATCATTTCTGCAAGTCGCTTGCCCATATATTGAAAATCAGTTGAAATGGTAGTGATTCCGTTTTCTACAACCTTTTTAAGAGGTGTTTCATTATAGGAAATAATTCCGAAATCCAATCCTAATTTTAAATTTTGAGTTTTAGATTTTTCAATAACTTTTACTAAATCTCTGTCATCTGGAATTACATAAATTTCACCTCGTTGTAACTCTCTTTCTTCAAATTGATTGATAACTTCATGAGTTAAAAGATTGTCATTACAGAATTTTTCAAATCCAATTTTCATTCCTAATGGTTCACGAAATCCTGGAAAGATTAAAATTAACTTTTGGTATTTGTCAATTAGATGTTTTCCTTTTAATAACGCTTCATAGATATCTTTTATAAAATTTTGATGAATGGAAGGATAATCTTTCAAATCCGAATTTGTTTGATCTAAAATATAAACATCTTGTTTTGGAAGGGTTTTTATTAATGATGCCGCACCAACTAAATTTGTTGGCATTATGATATATTTTGAATAGTTCCCATTGCTTTCGTTTATCAATTTTTTGAACATCTCAATATTAAAATGATGAAAGAAAATATCAATTTGGGCTGTATTATTCATCTTTTCCAAAAAAGAATTGTAGATATCTTCTTTAAAAATGTTTAACTCATCAAACAATAAAAAAATTCTTTGTTCAAAACTAAATTCAACACTTTTTACATAATATCCTTTTCCTAAAATGGCATAAATAATACCACGTTTTTTGAGTTCATCATAAGCTAGTAAAACCGTATCTCTTGAAATAGAATACTCTAAACTAACTTTGTTGACCGAAGGTAATTTGTCGTTTTTTGTCAATCGATTTTCTGAAATAGCTGCTTCTATCGAAAAAACAATTTGTTTGTACTTGGGTAAATTTGAATGATTATCAACAGTAATAATTTTCATGACAAATGAATTAACTGGTGGCAAGTTACATAAAAACTGGTAGGTACTGGTATGGTTTAATAATGTATTTTTTTACATTTGATATTGTATTAATAAAATAACGATGTTACAAATTCGTAATTCACATTTTAAGGAACTTAAAAAAGACAAATCATTTGGTTGTTTACCAAGTGGAGAAGAAGTATTTTGTTACAATTTGTCAAATAAAAATGGTTTTGAAGTAGAAATCATTAATTATGGAGCAGTAGTTACTTCAATAAAAGTTCCTGTTTCTAAAAATAAAAAAGTTGATATTGTTCTAGGGTTTGAAACTATAGAAAATTATATTCAATCATATAATTTACCTAGTGCTCCATATTTAGGCGCAATAGTCGGAAGATATGCAGGAAGAATAAAAAATGCCGAATTTATTTTAAATGGAAATAAAGTAGAACTTACAAAAAATCATGGTTCTCATCAACTTCACGGAGGAATCAATGGATTTAGCAAAGCATTATGGAGCGTTATGAGTGTTACAACAAATTCTATTATGATGGAAAATATCAGTTTAGAAAATGAAGAAAATTTTCCAGGACAATTGACCACTCAAGTTACCTATACTCTTACTGAAGAAAACGAATTAAAAGTTGATATGATTGCGAAATCTACTGAAGATACCATAATAAATCTAACACAGCATAGCTATTTTAACTTAGATGGACATTCTGAAGATACTGTAAATCAAGATTTATTTGTAAATTCATCCAAAACTTTGGAAACCAATATTGAAAACATACCAACTGGTAGATTTTTTGAAGTTGCTAGAAGCCCATTTGATTTTAGTTCACCAAAAGAATGTCCGACTAAAATTGATAACACCTTTGTTTTAAATGATAACGATACTGTTTCGGCAATATTAATAAGTAAAAAGAATAATCTGAAAATGTCGGTTTTTACCAATCAACCTGCAGTTCATATTTATGTTGGAGGGAATTGTTTTAATCAAATAAAAGGAAAGGAAAGCGCTAGTTACCACCCATTAAGTGGTATTTGTTTTGAAGCTCAAAATTTTCCAGATGCACCAAATCACGAACATTTTCCAAGTGCAATTTTGAAAAAAGGCGAAACCTATCATCATGAAACTACATTCAAATTTGAAAAAATATAAGTTATGAAAAAGCTATTTATTTTAATTTTTAGTATTTCATTAGTGTCATGTTCCTCAAGTGATGATGCTCAACCAACACCATCACCGTTTCCAACACCAACGGATGATTTTATTCGTGCCGCAGACATGTCATTTTTACCCTTAATCGAAAGTGAAGGAATAACATATAAAAATAATGGTGCAGTACAAGACGCATTAACAACTTTAAAAAATGCAGGTTGTAATACGATAAGAATTCGTTTATGGAAAAATCCAACCGTAAATCAATCTACTTTTAATGAAGTGAAAACATTAGTAACAAGAGCTAAAAATGCCGGATTTAAAGTTTGGCTTTCGGTTCATTATTCAGATACTTGGGCAGATCCAGCCAATCAAACAACTCCAGCTGAATGGCAAAGTTTAAGTTTTAATGATTTAAAAACAGCGGCTGAAAATTACACATCAACTATTTTAACTGAAATCAATCCTGATATTATCCAAATTGGTAACGAAATCAACAGCGGATTACTTTGGCCTCAAGGACATTTAATCAATAATGAAAGTCAGAGTCTACAACTGATTAATGCCATAAGTGCTAAAATTAGAACACAAAAACCTAATACAAAAATAATGCTTCATTATGCAGGAATTGGAAGTGGAGCTACATGGTTTTTCAATAAAATGAGTACTGTAAATTATGATTACATCGGATTGTCTTATTATCCAATTTGGCATGGAAAAAATCTTTCGGATGTAAATGCTACAATTACTTCATTGGGACAAACACACAACAAAAAAGTTATTATAGCCGAAACAGCTTATCCTTTTACATTAAATTGGAACGATTGGACCAATAATATTGTAGGACAAAATGACCAACTTATTACAACATATCCAGCAACTACTGATGGTCAGAAAAATTTTGTTTTGGCAATAAAAAACCTTGTGAAACAAAATTCTCACGGACTAGGTTTTTGCTATTGGGGCTCAGAGTGGGTTGCTTTTAGAGGTACGCAATCTACAAATGGTTCTTCATGGGAAAATCAAGCTTTATGGGATTTTAACAACAATTCGCTTCCAGTGATGGATGCTTTTAGTCCAAATTAATAATGAAAAATATTCTAAAAATAATAGCGCTTTTCGTTTTATTTGCTTCATGTAAAAGTTCTAAATCATCTTTCGTAAAAGGTGCCGATGTGGGTTGGTTGCCTCAAATGGAAGCCACAGGTTACAAATTTTACGACCAAGACGGAACCGAAAAAGAGTGTTTACAATTACTTAAAGATAGAGGAATGAATTCCGTTCGTTTGCGTGTTTGGGTAAATCCAAATGACGACAAAGCTAGCGGACATAGCAGTAAAGACGAAACGGTAGCAATGGCATTACGTGCGCAAAAAATGGGAATGCGAGTGATGATTAATTTTCATTATTCCGATTCTTGGGCTGATCCTGCAAAGCAAAATAAACCTGCAGCTTGGAAAAATCATACTTTTCCAGAATTGCTAAATGATGTTTACAATCATACTTTTGAAGTCATTTCTGCTCTGAAAAATGCAGGTGTAACTCCTGAATGGGTTCAAGTTGGAAATGAAATACCAGGCGGAATGATGTGGCCAGAGGGAAGTACCGATAATTGGAACCAACTAGGTCAACTTTTGAATAAAGGTTACGATGCTGTAAAAGCTGTAGATAAAAATATCAAAGTAATCGTTCATGTTGATGAGGGCAATAACAATGCAAAATTTAGAACGTTTTTTGATAATGCCACAGCTCAAAATGTAAGATACGACATCATCGGACTTTCTTATTATCCGTATTGGATTAAAAAAGATTATTCTGAAACCATTGCCGACTTAGAATTCAACCTAAACGATATGGTAAAACGTTACAATAAAGACGTTATGATTGTTGAAGTTGGTGGTGAAGACGACAAAGTTCAAAACACTTATGAATTATTAAAAGCTACCATTGAAGCCGTTAAAAAAGTGCCAAATAATAGAGGTTTGGGAGTGATGTATTGGGAACCACAAGGAGCAAAATCATGGAGTGGTTACAGTTTAAGTGCATGGCAAGCAGATGGAAAACCTTCACCAGCATTAGATGCTTTTAAAGAATAATTATGATGAAAAAAATATACTATTTTGCTTTACTTCTAATGAGTTTAAGTACAACTTTTGCTCAGAAAAAAATAAGTTTAGACGAAGATTGGAAATTTCATTTTGGAAATTCATCTGATGTTTCCAAAGATTTCGATTATGGAAAAACAACTTTGCTTCACAAGTCTAATGTGTATGCGACGACTATTGTAAATCCAAAGTTTGTGGATTCCACCTGGAAAAAAATTAACGTTCCTCACGATTGGGTTGTTGAACTTCCTTTTGTAAAATCAGACCAAGTTGAAATGGATAGTCATGGTTACAAACCTGTTGGTGGTGCTTATCCAGAAACGAGTATTGGTTGGTATCGCAAACGTTTTTCTGTAGATAAAAAAGACGATGGAAAACGATTTGAACTTCAATTTGACGGTATTTATAGAAATGCTGAAATTTGGTTGAACGGATTTTATGTGGGAACTAATTTTAGTGGTTACGTTGGCAATTCTTATGATGTTTCGGATTACATCAATTTTGAAGGCGATAATGTCATTGTAATTCGAGTGGATGCCACACAATATGAAGGTTGGTTTTATGAAGGTGCCGGAATTTATCGACACGTTTGGTTGAATGTTACCAATAAAATTTTCATACCAAATGATGGTGTTTTTGTTCATTCAAAAGTAAACGGTAAAAACGCAACAGTAACTGTAGAAATTGAAATTGAAAATAAAAATCTACAATCTTCTAATGCAGTTGTTTATTCCATAATTACTGATAGAAACGGCAAACAATTAGGTAAAACTTCTGAACAAAAAGTAGCACTTTCAGTAAATGGGAAAACTACCATTAAGCAAAATTTGAATTTGAACAATGTTACATTTTGGTCACTTGAAAATCCGTATTTGTATAGGGTAATTTCTGTTGTAAAATCGGGAAACCAAATTCTACATCAAACGAAAACTCGTTTCGGAATTAAAACGGTTAAATTCGATTCTAAAGAAGGCTTTTTCTTAAACGGTAAAAAAATCAAAATTCAGGGAACAAACAATCATCAAGACCATGCCGGAATTGGAAGTGCGCTACCTGATTTCATGCAATATTATCGTATAAAATTACTGAAAGAAATGGGTTCCAATGCATACAGAGCTAGTCATAACGCACCAACTCCAGAACTTTTAGAAGCTTGTGATAGTTTGGGAATGTTAGTTCTTGATGAACAACGTTTGCTAAACAGCAGTCCAGAATATATCGACCAATTTAAAAGAATACTTAAACGCGATAGAAATCACGTTTCCGTTTTTTTATGGTCCATTGGAAATGAGGAACAAAACATTCAAGGAAACGATTATGGAAAGCGAATTGCAAAAACACTTTTAGCCATTCAAGAAGAATTAGACCCAAGTCGAACTTCGACTTATGCTGCCGATATGGCAAATGATTTTAAAGGTGTAAATGAAGTAATTCCAATCCGCGGATTTAATTATCGAGAATATGCCGTTGCCGATTACCATCTTGATCATCCCAATCAACCTTTACTTGGAACTGAAATGGGAAGTACCGTAACTACTCGTGGAATCTATGAAAAAGATGAAATTCGCGCCTATGTTCCAGACCAAGACATTACACATCCTTGGTGGGCAAGTAAAGCTGAAACTTGGTGGAAATTAGCTGCAGAAAATGACTATTGGCTTGGAGGTTTTGTGTGGACAGGATTTGATTATCGAGGTGAACCAACGCCTTATAAATGGCCAAATATCAGTTCGCATTTTGGAATTTTAGATGTATGTGGTTTCCCAAAAAACATTTACTATTACTATAAAAGTTGGTGGACAAACGACGATATTTTGCACATTTCACCGCATTGGAATTGGCCAGAAAAAGTGGGAAAACCAATTGATGTTTGGGTAAATTCTAATGCCGATGAAGTAGAACTTTTCTTAAGCGGAAAAAGTCTTGGAAAGAAAACCATGGAGAGAAACAGTCATTTGCAGTGGAATGTTATCTATGAAGCAGGAACCTTAGAAGCTATTGGTTACAAGAATGGAAGAAAGCTAACTACAAAAGTAGAAACTACTAATCATGCTACAAAAGTGGTCGCAGTTGCTGATAAAACCACAGTTTTAGCTGACGGAAAAGATGGCGTAGTGGTGAATATTTCAATAGTAGATGACAATGGTCGTGAAGTGCCAGTTGCTGATAATATGGTGAAATTTTATATTTCTGGCGATGCTAAAATTATTGGAGTAGGCAGTGGTGATCCAAGTTCACACGAACCAGATAAATGTGCTGATGGAGCTTGGCAAAGAATCGCTTTCAACGGAAAATGTCAAGTGATTATTCAAGCTGGAAAATCAGTTGGCGATGTAAAATTGGAGGTAAAATCAAACGGATTACTTTCAACTGTAGTGGAAATTAATCAAAAATAATTTGAAAAAATCCTAAATTTTCGGGAAAGCATAAAATGAAGAAAAAATTAATAAAAAACACAACGGAACATTTTGAAAAAACCTTTCAAAATAAACCGGAACATATTTTCCTTTCACCAGGAAGAATCAATATTATAGGCGAACATGTAGATTATAATGACGGATTTGTTTTGCCAGCCGCAATTAATAAATACGTTTGCATCGCAATTTCGCCCAATAAAAATTCTGATTGTAAAATTATAGCTAAAGATTTGAATGAGGTTTTTGAATTTAATTTGAAGGATACTTTAGTTCCAAATCCAACCATGTGGATTAATTACATCCTTGGTGTTTTGCAACAACTAAAAGAAAAAAAACAATTTGATAACGGATTTAACGCAGTTTTTAGTAGTTCCGTTCCTATTGGTTCAGGACTTTCATCTTCTGCGGCTGTGGAATGTGGATTTGCTTATGCGTTCAATAAAATGTTTACTTTAGGCTTAACCAAAGAGGAAATTGCGCTAATCGGACAAAAATCAGAGCATACTTTTGTTGGTGTAAATTGTGGGATTATGGACCAGTTTGCATCTGTTTTTGGCCAAAAAAATAAAGTAATTAAATTGGATTGCAATACCTTAGAATACGAATATCATAAAGCTGATTTCAAAAAATATTCGTTACTTTTATTGGATAGCAATGTAAAACACACTCATTTAACATCAGGTTACAACGACAGAAGAAACGAAGTTGAACAAGGTTTAGTCATTATAAAAAGTCATTTTCCGGAAGTAAAAACCTTTAGAAATTGTACTGAAGAAATGGTAAATACTCTTAAAAATGAATTAGGAGAAATCGTTTACAAAAGATGTCATTTTGTAGTAAAAGAAATTCAACGTGTCCAAGATGCCGTTGATGCTTTAGAAAATTCAGATTTTAATAGATTAGGAAATTTAATGTCTGAAACACATCACGGTTTGTCTAAAGAATATGAAGTGAGTTGTGAGGAATTAGATTTTTTAGTCGATGCTGTAGCAAACGAAGCTTCTGTTTTAGGTGCAAGAATGATGGGTGGAGGATTTGGAGGTTGTTCGATAAATTTAGTAGAAAAAGGATCGGAAAAGGAATTAATCGAAAAAGTTTCACAACAATATCGTTCCAAATTTGGAATAGATTTAAAATCATATAAAGTCAAAATATCCAAAGGAACAACAGAGTATAAAAATTAAAATCATATCGCTTTTTAGACTTTGCGAGAAACTAAAATTATGCAGCAATTCAACCATAATGAACATCCACATAGAAGATACAATCCGTTACTAGACGAATGGATTTTGGTTTCGCCACATCGCGCCAAACGTCCATGGCAAGGTCAAAACGAGAAAATTGCAGAAGAAAATCGTCCAGAACACGATGAAAATTGTTATTTGTGTTCGGGAAATGTTCGTTCCAATGGGGTGAAAAATGACAATTATACCGATTGTTATGTATTTGAAAATGACTTTTCTGCTTTGTTGCGAGATGAGGTTGATTTTGAAAATAATTCCAACAATTTATTTCAGTTAAAACCAGAGCGTGGCATCAATAAAGTCATTTGTTTTTCACCAAAACACAATCTCACATTACCCGAAATGGAAGTTTCAGATATTGAGAAAGTAGTAAAAGTTTGGAAAGAGCAATACATCGAACTAGGAAGTCAAGATTTTATCAATTACGTTCAAATTTTTGAAAATAAAGGAAGCGTAATGGGTTGTAGTAATCCGCATCCGCATGGTCAAATTTGGGCACAGTCTTCTTTACCAACTCAAATAGAAAAGACTCAAAAAAACCTTCGTTCTTACTACGATAAAAACCAATCAAGTTTGTTGAAAGATTATTTTGAACAAGAATTGAAGTTGCAAGAGCGCGTCGTTATTGAGAATGACCATTTTGTGGTTTTGGTTCCGTTTTGGGCAACTTGGCCATATGAAACGATGATAGTAAGTAAGCGCCATTTCGGAAACATAATCGCAATGACCAATGATGAAACTAAGGCATTTGCCGAAATCATAAAGGAATTAACCATCAAATATGATAATTTATTTGAAACCTCTTTTCCCTATTCAGCAGGAATTCATCAATCGCCAACGGACAGAGTTTCGCATCCAGAATGGCATTTTCACATGCATTTTTATCCACCATTGTTACGAAGCGCAACTGTAAAAAAATTTATGGTCGGTTACGAAATGCTTGCCGAAGCGCAACGCGATATTTCACCTGAACAAAGTGCTAAAATTTTAAGAGAATTACCCCACCAACATTATAAAACTAAAATCAACTAATATGCAAACCTTAGCAACCAAAGACTATATTGTTTTCTTCCTCTATTTTATCATAATTGTAGGCTACGGATTTTGGATTTACAACCGCAAAAAGAAAGCGCAAACCAGTAGTAACGATTATTTTCTTGCTGAAGGTTCGCTTACTTGGTGGGCGATTGGAGCGTCTTTAATTGCAAGTAATATTAGTGCTGAGCAGTTTATTGGAATGAGTGGAAGTGGTTTCAAAATGGGATTAGCTATTGCCACTTACGAATGGATGGCAGCAATTACTTTGGTAATTGTAGCGATTTTCTTCATGCCAGTATATCTTAAAAACAAAATATTCACGATGCCGCAATATCTCAAAAAACGATACAATGGCAATGTAGCAATGATTATGGCGGTTTTTTGGTTGCTGTTGTATGTTTTAGTAAATCTTACTTCAATATTATATTTAGGAGCTCTTGCAATTAGCAGTATTTCAGGTTTGAATATTACTTTGTGTATGATTTTCTTGGCGATTTTTGCGGTTATGATAACACTTGGCGGAATGAAAGTTATTGGTTACACCGACGTTATACAGGTATTTTTCTTGATATTAGGTGGATTGATTACCACGTATTTAGCATTAAATTTAGTAGCAACTGAATTTGGTTCAGATGGAGTTATCAACGGATTTACTATTATGCGAGACAAAGCCGATGATCATTTTCATATGATTTTTGATAAATCGAATCCTAATTATATGGATTTACCAGGACTTTCTGTACTAATTGGTGGAATGTTGATTATCAATCTGAATTATTGGGGTTGTAACCAATATATTACCCAAAGAGCTTTAGGTGCCGATTTAAAAACAGCTCGTGGTGGAATTTTATTTGCGGCTTTTTTAAAATTATTAATGCCAATTATTGTGGTTCTACCAGGAATTGCAGCCTATGTTTTATATCAAAACGGACATTTTCAAACGGAAATGTTACAAGACGGAAGTGTAAATCCTGACCGAGCTTATCCTATTTTATTGAATTTATTACCTGTTGGATTAAAAGGACTTTCGTTTGCAGCATTGACCGCAGCGATTGTAGCTTCTTTGGCAGGAAAAGCCAATAGCATTGCAACGATTTTTACATTGGACGTTTATAAAGAAAAAATTAATGTTGAGGCAAGCGAGAAAAAATTAGTAAATATTGGAAAATTAACAATTATTACCGCAATGATTATAGCAGTTGTCGTTGCGCCATTTTTAGGAATAGATAAAAAAGGAGGTTTTCAATACATTCAAGAATATACTGGTTTTGTGAGTCCAGGAGTTTTTGCGATGTTTATTTTGGGTTTCTTTTGGAAAAAAACTACTTCAAACGCCGCTTTGTTTGCAACGATTGGCGGATTTATTCTTTCAATCATTTTCAAATTCATGCCAGCTTTCGTTGATTTATCATTCTTAAATCCGATGGGATTTGCAGTGCCAAATGCTGATGGCGTATATGAAATTCCGTTTATTGATAGAATGGGATTTGTATTCTTAATTTGCGTTATCGGAATGTATTTTATTAGTATTTATGAAAATAAAAAAGGTGTTCAAACCAATGGCTTAGAAGTTGATAAAACGATGTTCAAAATGTCACCAAGTTTTACTGTAGGAATGCTTGTTATTGTTGCTGTTACCGCTGCTTTATATACTGTTTTCTGGTAGAGAGAATTATAGATTTTTAATTACATAAGTTACAATACCCCAAATTATCAACTCATTTTCGTCTGTGACTTTTATGGGTTGGTAATTTTTATTTTCGGGCATTAAATACATGCAATTCTCTTCGGTTTTGATTCGTTTTACAGTAAATTCACCATCGATGAAGCAAATAGCAATTTTATTGTTTTGAGGTTCTAAACTTCTGTCAACAACTAAAATATCTTTATCATTTATTCCTGCGTTTATCATTGAATTTCCTTTCACTTTTATGTAAAATGTCGTTAACGGATTTTTACATAATTCTTTATTCAAATCAATTCCGCTTTCCATAAAATCGGTTGCAGGCGATGGAAATCCAGCAGAAACTCCTTCTTTTATGTAAGGAATTTTCAACTCGCTTTCTAAATCTGGACGGAAAAAAGTTAAAGAGGGTTCTTTTTTTAGTGGCATTTTATTTCTAGTATTTCATTGAATCTTGTGGTATATCTTGGCGACAAATGATTTTGTTTCATGTTCCAAGTTAGATTTAAATTTTGTGTTCCTAATTTTACTTTTCGATCTCCAATTTTTGCATTTAAGTAATCCATAGCTTTCATTATCGCTAAATGCTTTGGATTTTCTTCTTCAAATAATTGAAGTTGCTTTTTATCTTCATCAATTAATTCAGTAACTATTACTCCTGCTTTTTTGAATTTGATTCCTTCATTTCCTTTGTACAAATCTTTCAACATGGATATAGCAACCGTTGAAATTGTCAAAGTTGAATTGGTTGAATAGGGCAAAGTAATAGCTTTGTTGAAATAGTATTTTTGCGATTGGTATTTGTGTTTATCAATTACTAACATTACAATTATCGTCTGGCAACATGATTTTTGTTTGCGTAATTTTTCGGCACAAACTGCTGAAAAGGTTGCCACGCGTTCTCTTAAATCATCAAATTCTGAAATCTGTTTTGGAAAACTTCTTGTAGTAGCAATACTTTTTTTCTGTTCCCGAATAGGTTCTAAATCTAAAACTGATTTTCCTTCTAATTCATATTTCAATCGCATACCTATAACGCCCATTTCTTTTCTTATCCAAGCTTCGTGTTGAGGTTTTGTAAAATCATAAGCTGTTAGAATATTGTGTGCCATCATTTTTTTTCTCAACCGGAATCCAATTCCCCAAACGTCTTCAATTTTGGTCCATTTTAGAGCTTTGATATGTTTATCTTCGGTATCAATTACATAAATCCCTTTTGTTCTGTCTTGAAACTTTTTAGCAATTCTATTAGCTACTTTTGATAACGCTTTAGTTGGTGCAAATCCAACACAAACTGGAATTCCAACCCATTTTTGTACACGTTTCTTCATCTGAATGCCATAATCATGATAATCAGATATCGACATTCCATCAAAGTTTAAAAAGGCTTCATCAATGCTGTAAATTTCAAGATTTGGAGTAAACGCTTCTAAAGTTTTCATCACACGATTACTCAAATCGCCATACAGTGGGTAATTAGAAGAGAACACTTTAACATTTTTATCTTTCAGAAGTTCACGAATTTTAAATTCGGGCGCACCCATTGGAACTCCAACATCTTTAGCCTCGTTACTTCTAGAGATGACACAACCGTCATTATTAGACAAAATAGCAACCGGTTTTCCATTATATTGAGGTTGGAAAACACGTTCGCACGAAGCATAAAAATTGTTACAATCGACTAATGCATACATAGTACAAAATTAGTCAATAATTGAATTTCACGATTGTTAAATAATTCGATTGTTGATAAATAAAAAACCACCAAAATTGCTTTTGATGGTTTGGATATTTTTGAAAACGTAGTTTCTTAATTAATCAAATCTGTAACTAAAGACGGATATAGTCCGATGATTATATTTAATACAATTGAAACTATTCCAACCGCATAATATACAAATGGTGTGTTTTGTTTTTCTTCATTTGGTTCTTTAGTATACATTGCTAAAATTAGTTTGAAATAATATCCAACACTGATAATAGAATTAATAACACCAGCAATAACAACAATTAGGAATCCGGCTTGAATGGTTTGAGTAAACAACATGAATTTAGCAAAAAATCCTGAGAAAATTGGGATTCCAGCCATTGATAAAAGTGACGCTGTTAAAACAGCTGCCATTATTGGATTGGTTTTTCCAAGTCCGTTGAAGTTTAAAATATCTTCATTGTCTTTATTTCTTGTAACATTTATGATTACTGCAAAGGAAGCAATTCCTGCTAAAGCATAAGCAACCGTATAATAAAGTAAGTTCCCAGATGAATTAGATAGACTCAATAAAGTCATCATCATAAAACCAGCATGAGAAATACCTGAAAACGCCAACATACGTTTTACATTATTTTGACGTAAAGCCATAATATTTCCAACAGTCATAGAAGCAATTGAAACTATTATGATAATATTTTGGTATGCCGAAGATATATCAGCATTCATAGTAGCCAATAATTTATACAATGTTGCAAAAGCAACAACTTTTGCTAAAGTACTCATGGTTGCTGTTACAATTGAAGGTGCACCTTCATAAACATCTGGAGCCCAAAAGTGAAAAGGTACTGCTGCAATTTTGAATAACATACCAACTGTTAGCAATGAAATTCCTATTGGAAACCAAATTGGTAATTCTGCTGAGCGAGACATTTCGCTAATCTCTGTAACATCAAAACTTCCCATAGCTCCATAAATCAAACAGATACCAAATAGAATAAATCCTGATGCAAACGAACCCATTAAGAAATATTTCATTCCGGCTTCATTACTTTTTATATCTAATCTGCTACTTCCTGCAAGAATGTAAAGAGCTATTGATAATGTTTCAATTCCTAAAAAGTACATTGATAAGTTAGAAAAAGAAACCATCGCAACAGCACCTGCTAAAAGGAAAATTTTTATTGCTATAAAGTCAGAAATTTTTGTCTCATGATCTTTGTAAACATCATGGCTCATGGCTACTAAAAATATAGTAAGAACAATGAATAACGATGAAAAAGCATTAGAAAATTTATCAGCAACAATCATATTGGTGTATTGACTGTTTAACAATTCTCCAAATGACCAAATATTTAGTGTTGTACCTAGTATTGCTAATAGACCTAAGATAACTACAGGTACAATTGCTTTTCTAAAATTAAAGATTTCAGCTATAAGACAGAAAACGCCTAAACCTGATATTGCTATTAATGTATTCATTTTTTATTAAGGATTTAGGATTTAATGATTTAGGATTTTATCCAACACCATTAAATCTTAATTTTTATTATTTCTTGATTTAATTGTTTTTATTCCAGCTGAAAAAATTGACACCAATTCATCGGCTTCTTTTATTAATCTTTCTAATTCGACAGTATTGTATTTAATTTCTAATTCTTTTAAAAATTCTAACCAAAACAAACTTTCGTCAGCTTCTTCATCAACAACTTTTAATTTGTTTAAAAAATCAGCATCTGATTTTCCTCTACATACTGCTCTATAATTTGCTGCAATAGATGATGAAGATTTAAAAAGTTGAAACGAAATTACATCAACAGCTTTGTTTTTTTCAATTTCCATTAAAAACTTAAACGTATCAACAGCAAATTTTTTCGTTCTTGCTTTTAATTCTTCTTTAGTCATAACTTGTGTGCTCTACGTATTCTAAGAATCCTAAATCAAACTATCTATTAATTTGAATTAGAGTTTCTTTTATGCTTGGCATTACCAAATCTACAATTGGTTTTGGATATAATCCGTAGAATAGTAAAAAGGCGATTATTATCACAAAGACAATTATTTCGGTTATTGTAACGTCTGTAAATAATTTAGTATTTGTTTCTCCTAGCATTACATTTTGGAACATTTTTAACATGTAATAAGCTCCTAATATTATGGTTGTTCCACCAAGAACTGCATACCAAATGTTTACTTGAGATAAACTATACAAAACGGTAAACTCTCCAATAAAGTTCAATGTTCCTGGCAAAGCAACAGATGCTAAAACCAAAATCATAAACATAGAAGTGAATTTTGATGCTTGCGAACGAACACCGCCCATTTCATCAATTTTGTACGTTCCAAATCTTCTGAAAATTACTTCTGCCGCAAAGAATAACCCAACGATTACAAATCCGTGAGCAATCATTTGAGAAACAGCTCCGCTTAAACCATCTGCTGTTAAAGTGTAACAACCAGCGGCAATTAATCCTACGTGAGCAAGAGATGAGTATGCTAATAATTTTTTCAAATCTTTTTGACGTAAAGCCACAATTGAACCATAAATAACTCCAGCAATGCTCAAACCAATTAAAACTGGCATATAAGTCTTAGCAGCTAAAGGTGCAATTGGTAATTGCCAACGAATTACACTATATAATCCCATTTTTAACATAATTCCAGACAAAAGCATTGTTCCAACAGTTGGTGCTTTTTGATAAACTTTTGCTTGCCAAGTATGGAAAGGTATGATAGGAATTTTAATAGCATAAGCTAAAAAGAAAGCTAAGAAAATCCAAGTTTGTTCGGTTGTAGATAAATCTAATTTTGTTAAATCATCCAATAGGAAACTTCCGGCTTTAGTATATAAATAAGCAAATGCTATTAACATAAATAAGGAACCACCTAAAGTATAAATGAAGAATTTAACTACGGCTTTTTTACGTTCTTCAGTATCGCCATTACCCCAAACTAATGCTATAAAGTATATTGGAATTAAAGCAAGTTCCCAGAAGATATAATATAATAATCCGTCGCTTGCTAAGAAAGTTCCAACCATAGCAAATGCCATGAATAAAACTAATCCATAGAAGTTTTTAGAATTATTGAAATTATTTCCAAAAGAAGATAATACAATTAATGGAAGCAATGAAGTTGTTAAAAGTACCATTGCTAAAGATAACCCATCGGCTTTAAGTGCAAAGGATACATTAGGTTGTAAAATCCAAGGATTTGATAAGCTAATGTTTATTCCGCCCAAAAATTGATTTACTAATATTGAAGAGCATACTAAAGCAGCCAAACTAAATAATAAAGCCACTTTAGAAGCGAATTTATCTCCAGAAAGGAAGGTTGCAATGGCACCAACTAAGAGTAGTATTAATATAAGTGATACGTTCATTTTGTTTTAAATTATTGAGCTAAAAATAAGTAACTAACTATGGCTAAAATTCCTATTACGAATGCAAATAAATACAATCCAATACTTCCTGTTTGTAATTTTTTCCCTTGATTTCCGATTCCATTTGCAACCATTCCAAATCCGTAAACTACTTTTCCTAGAGCAGGTTCTAAAGTTGTTCTAAAGAAATTTGAAAGTGCATTCAATGGTTTTACAATTAATGAAGTATAAAATTCATCAACATAATATTTGTTATAAATGGTTTTTGAGAAACCTGTTATTTTTGAATCTTCTTTTGGAACAAATCCTTGTTTGATGTATTTCGAATACGCCCAAACAATTCCAATAATTGCACCTGTTAAGGCAATAGCCATCAACATGTATTCTTGACTTCCAAGAGCATGATGTTCCTGTTTTGCCGCTAAAATTGGTTCTAAGAAATGATTTAACCAATTGCTTCCAGGTAAATTAATTAATCCACCAACTGTAGCTAATGCAGCAAGTATGATAAGTGGCAAAGTTATTAAACTCGGACTCTCATGTAAGTGATGTTTTTGCTCTTCTGTTCCTCTAAATTCTCTGAAGAATGTTAAGTACATTAATCGGAACATATAGAATGCTGTCATAATTGACGCTATAGAACCAAATATCCAAAGAACTTTATTGTGTTCAAAGGCTACCATTAAAATTTCATCTTTTGACCAAAATCCTGCGAAAGGAAATATACCAGCGATAGCTAATGTTGAAATTAACATTGTTGCAAAAGTTATTGGCATTACTTTTCGTAAACCACCCATTTTACGCATATCTTGTTCGCCATGTAAAGCGTGAATTACTGAACCAGAACCCAAAAATAAACAAGCTTTAAAGAATGCATGTGTTATAACATGGAATACAGCTACAGTATATGCACCCATTCCTAAAGCTAAAAACATTAGTCCTAATTGAGAAACTGTTGAATAAGCTAGTACTTTTTTAATATCGTTTTGAAATAATCCTATTGATGCAGCAACTAAAGCTGTTATTGCTCCAACTACTGCAATTATATGTTGTACATCATGAGTTAAATCAAATAAGAAATTCATTCTTATAATCATGAAAATACCAGCTGTTACCATCGTTGCAGCGTGAATTAATGCTGAAACTGGAGTTGGTCCGGCCATCGCATCTGGTAACCAAGTATAAAGTGGTAATTGTGCAGATTTTCCTGTTGCTCCTATAAATAAACATAAAGCCGCTATTGAAATTTGTAACCAAAATGAATTTGGATAAGGCATCTGACTAATACCAGTAACTATTTGTTTTAATTGAACAAAATCAACAGTAGAGAATAAATTTGCCAAAATAAAGATCCCAATCAAGAAACCTAAATCACCAATTCTATTCATGATAAAAGCTTTCTTTGCTGCATCGTTATAATCTTGGTTTTTATACCAAAATCCGATAAGTAAATAAGAACAAAGACCAACACCTTCCCATCCGATAAACATTACTAATAAGTTGCTTCCAACTACTAATGTTATCATGAAGAAGATAAACAAATTCAAATATGCAAAAAACTTGGGCATATTTTCATCATCGTGCATGTAGCTGATAGAGTATAAGTGAATCAAAGAACCAATTCCAGTTACAAATAATAACCATAATAATGATAATTGGTCTAATAAAATTCCAAAATCAACTTTTAGATTTCCTAATTGAATCCAATCAAATAATTTAACTTGAATTGGTTTGCCTGAAGTATTTAATTGCATGAAGAAGTAAACACTCATTGCAAAAGAGACAACAACAGCTAGTGTTCCAATGGCACCTGAAATGTTTTTTCCTGCTTTCTTTCCAAAGAAAACATTGAATAAGAACCCAACAAATGGGGTTAATAATAAGAGTAAAACTAAACTATTCTCCATTAGGGATTATCCTTTTAAGTTTTTTAAATTTGATATATCTACCGAACCAATATTTCGGAAGACAGCAACTAATATCGCTAAACCTACAGCAACTTCTGCAGCAGCAACTGCCATTGAAAAGAATACAAATACTTCTCCTTTTGCATCTTGCCAATACGTTGAAAAGGCAACAAATAGTAAGTTTACTGCATTCAACATAATTTCTATTGACATAAAAACAATGATGGCATTTCTTCTATACAATACTCCAAAGACTCCTATACAAAATAGAAGAACAGAAAGGAAAATGTAATTTTCAATACCAATTTGATTTAAAATATTCTCCATGATTATTTAGTTGGTTTTTCTTTTTTTGATAATAAAACAGCTCCAATCATTGCCACTAAAAGTAGGATAGAAGCAAATTCAAATGGAATCATAAATCCTTCTTTGTCATCCAATAAAACAGTACCTAATTTTTTTATGGATTGAAAATCTTCACCAGTTGTAGGGTAATCGCCAACGAAAGGTTTTGAGTACATAAATATTAAAACTAATGCTGTACTCAATAAAATAAATGTTGTTATGGCACCAAGTCTAGTAATTCTTGGTTTGTGAACTTCATCTTCTTTATTCAAATTCATTAACATGATGGTGAACAAGAAAAGAATCATAATGGCACCAGAATAGACTATTACATGAACTATGGCAAGGAATTGTGCATTAAATAATAAATAGTGTCCAGCAATCGAAAAGAAACATAATACTAAATAAATAGCACTATGAATTGGGTTTTTACTGTATATGGTCAAAAACGCTGTTGCTAATGTGATAGCAGCTAAAACGTAAAATATGATAAGTATCGGTGACATAATTAATTAAGTTTTTTAGTATTTGCCATAGCCATTTCTAGTGGCATCACTAATTTATCTTTTCCGAAAATAAAATCTTCTCTATTATATTGTGCTGGAACTAATTCTTTTGAGATTGAAAGGTAAATTGCGTCTTTTGGACAAGCTTCCTCGCATAATCCGCAAAAAATGCAACGCAACATATTAATTTCGTAAATTGAAGCGTATTTTTCTTCTCTGTATAAATGTTCTTCTCCTTTTTTACGTTCTTCGGCTTTCATTGTTATTGCTTCTGCTGGACATGAAAGAGCACACAAACCACAAGCCGTACAGTTTTCTCTTCCTTGTTCGTCGCGTTTCAACATGTGCTGACCACGATAAACTGGACTAAATTCACGTACTTGTTCTGGATAATGAATCGTTGCTTTTTTCTTAAAAAAGTGTTTGATGGTAATCCATAAACCTTTAAAAATTGCTATCAGGTACATTCTTTCAAGAAAAGTCATTTCCTTATTAGAAACTTGTTTTTTCTTACCTGATAATGATATACTTTGTATCGATGTTGACATAATTTCTTTTCTTATTTAAAAGCTAGAATGCAAATTCCTGTTATAATAATATTGACAATAGATAGCGGAATTAATATTCTCCATCCTAAATTCATCAATTGATCGTATCTAAATCTTGGTATTGTCCATCTAATCCACATAAAGAAAAAGATGAAGAAACACAATTTGGCAAACAAAGCAAAAATTCCAATGACATTTCCAATATTTACACCCCAATTTTCTATAGCCCAACTCATTCCTGGATAATTGTATCCACCAAAGAATAAGACAGAAATTATTGTTGCCGAAATAAACATATTAGCATATTCAGCAAATAAATAGAATCCCATTTTCATGGAGGAATATTCGGTATGATAACCACCAATTAATTCTGATTCACATTCTGCCAAATCGAAAGGTGTTCTGTTGGTTTCTGCAAAAGCACAAATCAAAAAGATTAGGAATGACAATGGTTGATAGAATACATTCCAATGTAAACCATGCTGTTGAACAGAGATTTCTTTTAAACTCAATGTTCCTGTCATCATCAATAAAGCAATTATGGATAATCCCATTGCAATTTCATAGGAAACCATTTGTGATGCAGCACGAACTGCTCCCATCAATGAGAACTTATTGTTTGAAGCCCAACCTCCAATCATAATTCCATAAACACCAAGTGAAACTACAGCAAAAATGTATAAAATTGCGCTGTCTGTATCTGTTGCTTGAAGAATTACCGTTCTACCAAAGATTTCTAATCTATCACCCCAAGGAATTACAGCACTGGTCATTAATGCCGTACTCATTGCTACTGCTGGACCAACAAAAAATAAAAATCTATTTTTAGTATTTGGTTCAAATTCTTCTTTGGCAAAAAGTTTCATTCCATCGGCAAGTGGTTGTAATAATCCACCCCAACCAGCACGGTTAGGTCCAACTCTGTCTTGAAGATATGCAGCAACTTTACGTTCTGCCCAAGTTGAATACATTGCCATAACCATTGTGACTGCAAATATCACAACAATAAAGATACTTTTTTCTATTATAAATGCACTATCCATTATTTTGTATCTATTTTGTTACCATCAATTTTTTCGTTATAATCAATTTCGGACATACTGATTTTTTTACGGTCAATATCTCTTCCCATTAATATTCCTTTTTCTGTTTCAATCACCACTTTATCCATTTTACGTGTATAATTGTTTTGATTGATAACAGAGTCTTTCTCGAATCTTCTTGGTCCTTCGATGATCCAATCGGCAACCTCTTTTTTGTCAAAACGACAAGTGTTACAGATAAAATCTTCTACTTCATGGTAAATGTCTTTTCTCGCTGTAACTCTTTGGATTTCGTTTCCAAACATCCAAAGTGTTGTTTTTCCGCAACATCCTGGAGTAGTACATTCTCTGTGAGCGTTGAAAGGTTTGTTGAACCAAACTCTAGATTTGAATCGGAAAGTTTTATCTGTTAAAGCTCCAACTGGACAAACATCAATCATATTTCCAGAGAATTCGTTATCAATTGCTGCAGAAACGCATGTTGAAATTTGTGAATGATCACCACGATTTAAAACTCCGTGAACTCTTCCGTCAGTTAATTGATCGGCAACTTCGACACAACGTTGACAAACGATGCAACGGTTCATGTGTAATTGGATGTGTGGACCAATATCTTCAGGTTCGAAAGTTCTTTTTTCTTCTATGAAACGAGTTTCCGATTTTCCATGTTCAAATGATAAATTTTGCAAATCACATTCTCCAGCTTGATCACAAACCGGACAATCTAATGGGTGATTTATCAAAAGGAATTCGGTTACTGCTTTTCTAGCTTCGGTTACTCTTTCAGAAGATTTGCTGGCTACCTCCATTCCGTCTTGACAACCAGTAACACAAGATGCTACTAATTTTGGCATCGGTCTTGGGTCAGCCTCACTACCTTTTGTAACGTCAACTAAACAACAACGGCATTTTCCACCAGTTCCTTTTAGTTTAGAATAATAACACATGGCTGGTGGAACTGATTCTCCACCAATCATACGAGCAGCTTGAAGGATGGTTGTTCCTGCTTCTACTTCTATTTCTTGACCGTCTATGGTTACTTTCATTTTCAAATTGTTTAAAAGTTTAAAAGTTTAAGTGTTTCCACTTCGTACTTCCAACTTATAACTTCGTACTTTTAAATTATATTTCTTGTTTTGCTACTAAATGTCCCATTTTTTCAAATGGTTCAGCAACAAAGTGATCTCTATTTTTTACTTTTTCTGGGAAACGAATATGGTATTCAAATTCCTCTTTGAAATGACGAATTGCCGCAGCAACTGGCCATGAAGCCGCGTCACCTAATGGACAAATTGTATTTCCTTCAATTTTAGATTGAATACTCCACAACAATTCGATGTCTTCTTCGCGTCCATGACCGTTTTCAATTCGGTGTAATACTTTCTCTAACCAACCTGTTCCTTCGCGGCATGGTGTGCATTGTCCGCAAGATTCATGGTGGTAGAAACGTGAAAAATTCCAAGTATTACGAACAATACATGCTCTATCATCATAAACAATAAATCCTCCAGAACCTAACATAGAACCAGTTGCGAATCCACCATCAGATAAACTTTCGTAAGTCATTAATCGGTCTTCACCAGCAGCAGTTTTGTAAATTAAATTGGCTGGTAAAATTGGCACCGAACTTCCTCCAGGAACTAACGCTTTTAATGGTCTGTCGGTTTGCATTCCACCACAATATTCATCAGAATTCATGAATTCGTAAACAGAAACACCCAATTCAATTTCGAAAACGCCTTGATTTTTTATGTTTCCAGATGCTGAAATTAATTTGGTTCCAGTTGAACGACCAATTCCGATTGCAGCATAGTCAGTACCCGAATTATTGATAATCCAAGGCACAGCAGCAATCGTTTCTACGTTATTTACTACGGTTGGATTTTGCCAAAGACCTTTAACAGCTGGAAATGGTGGTTTCAATCTTGGATTTCCACGATTTCCTTCTAGTGATTCAATTAGTGCAGTTTCTTCTCCGCAGATGTAAGCACCACCACCAATTTGAACGAAAAGTTCTAAATCGTAACCTGAACCTAGTATATTTTTACCCAACCAACCAGCAGCTTTTGCTTCGGCAATGGCTCTTTCTAAAATTTTGTAAACCCACATGTATTCACCACGAATGTAGATGTAGGATAAGTTTGCTCCAAGAGCGTAACTTGATGTAATCATTCCTTCAATCAAAAGGTGAGGAATGTACTCCATTAAGAAACGGTCTTTGAAAGTTCCTGGCTCTGATTCGTCAGCATTACAAACTAAATGTCTTGGATTACCTGATTTTTTATCGATAAAACTCCATTTCATTCCCGCTGGAAATCCTGCACCACCACGTCCTCGAAGTCCTGAAGTTTTTACTTCTTCAACAACTTCATCTGGAGTCATTTTTTTCAAGGCTTTTTCTACTGATGCGTAACCGCCTTCACGACGATATACTTCATAAGTTTTAATTCCTGGAACGTTTATTTTGTCTAATAATATTTTTCTTCCCATGATACTATTTATCGTGTAAAGTGATTTTTCCGTCTTTACAATCAGACACTAACTGATCGATTTTTTCTTTTGTTAAATGCTCTTGGTAGAAATCACCCAATTGCATCATTGGAGCATATCCGCAAGCGCCAAGACATTCCACACCGCGAACTTCAAACATCATGTCTGGAGTTGGTTCGCCTACTTTTACACCCAATTTAGAACAGGTGTAATCCATTAAATCTTCCACTCCGTTTTGACAACAAGGAGAAGTTTGACAGAATTCAAACATGTATTTTCCAATTGGACGTTGGTTGAACATCGTGTAAAAAGTTACAACTTCGTAAACTTCAATATTTTGAATTTGAAGAATTTCAGCAACTTTGTTTTGCAATTCAATACTCAACCAATTGTCGTGAGCATCTTGAACTTCGTGCAAAACTGGTAGTAAAGCCGATTTTTGTTTGCCTTCAGGATAATGACTGATTAATTCATTGATACGGTTCATCAATGATTCAGTTATGTTTATCTCTTGTTTTATATGTGATCTTTCCATTTCTAATTTTAGATATTAAATTTTAGATTTTAGATATTTGAATCTGCAATCTAAAATCTGCATTCTGCAATCTTTCTTATTATGCGTCTAATTCTCCAGCAATTACATTTAAACTTGATAATATTACGATGGCGTCAGATAACATTCCACCTTTAATCATTTCTGTATAAGCTTGATAGTAAATGAAGCAAGGTCTTCTAAAGTGAAGTCTGTATGGCGTTCTACTTCCGTCAGTTATTAAATAAAATCCTAATTCTCCATTTCCGCCTTCTACAGGATGATAGATTTCTGCTACTGGAACTGGGACTTCACCCATCACGATTTTAAAGTGATAAATTAAGCTTTCCATATTGTGGTAAACATCTTCTTTTGGAGGCAAATAATAATCAGGAACATCAGCATGAATTGGTCCTTCTGGTAATTTTGCTAATGCTTGTTTGATGATGCTTAAACTTTCCCAAACTTCGGCATTTCTTACACAAAATCTATCGTAAGTATCACCTGATTTTCCTACAGGAACATCAAATTCAAAATCTTCATAAGAAGAATAAGGTTGTGCTTTTCTAACGTCATAATCAATTCCGGCAGCACGTAAATTAGGTCCAGTTAAACCATATTGCATTGCTTTTTCAGCAGTGATTGGTCCGACATTCACAGTTCTGTCGATGAAAATTCTGTTTCTTTCGAAAAGGTTTTCAAATTCTTTCCAAGCAACTGGAAAATCTGTTAAAAAAGTGTCTAATTTTTTGAAGGCAGCTTCCGACCAATCTCTTTCGAAACCACCGATTCTACCCATATTTGTTGTAAGACGAGCACCACAAATTTCTTCGTAAATTTCGTATACTTTTTCTCTAAATTGGAATACATAAAGGAAACCTGTATAAGCTCCAGTATCAACTCCTAGAATCGAATTACAGATTAAGTGGTCTGTTATACGCGCTAATTCCATTACGATAACTCTTAAATATTGAGCCCGTTTTGGAACTTCAATTTCTAATAATTTTTCGACTGTCATCCACCAAGCCATGTTATTAATAGGAGAAGAACAGTAGTTCATTCTGTCAGTCAAAACATTTACCTGATAAAAAGGACGGTTTTCTGCAATTTTTTCAAAAGCACGGTGAATGTAACCAATGGTTGGTTCTGCATCAAGAATTCGTTCACCATCCATAAGCAAGATATTTTGAAAAATACCATGTGTTGCTGGATGCGTTGGACCAAGATTTAATATTGAAAGCTCGCTTCCGTCTTCGTTGCGAGTTTGTTCAATAACTTTGGCATATCGATGCTCTGGTAATAATAATAAGTCTGACATTTTATAATGTTGAATTATTTATTTTGTTTTATATTTTTTGTGCCGTTCTTCCAAAGAAACGATCGTCTTTATCTGTTCTACCGCTATCTTCCATTGGAAATTCTTTTCGCATCGGAAAAGAAACCATTTCATCCATATTCAAAATACGTTTCAATTGTGGGTGACCTATGAAATTGATTCCGTAAAAGTCAAATGTTTCTCTTTCCATCCAATTGGTGCAAAGAAATAAATCGGTCATTGAATGAACTTCCGGATTTTCACCATTAAGATAAGTAGTTATTCTAATTCTAACATTTTCAACCCAATTGTGAAGATGATAAACTACTGCAAATTGATGATTTTCATCATTGTCTGGATAGTGAACCCCACATAAATCGGTTAAGAAGTGAAAATTTAAATCCTCTTCTGTTTTTAAAGTTCTAATTACTTCGTAGATAGCATCTGAAGTAGCTTCGAATGAAAAAATATCTCGACTCATAGAAAAATTCAAAGCTTTGTTTCCAAATTTTTGAGTCATTTTTTCTTGTATGTATGCCGTTTCTAAAGCCATATTATAGGTTGTAAGAAGCTAATAATTCTTTATATTCTGGAGAATTCCTTCTGCGAACAGATTCATTCTTCACTAATTCTTGTAATTGCATTACGCCATCAACAATTTGTTCTGGTCTTGGAGGACAACCTGGTACATAAACGTCTACTGGAATTACTTTGTCAATTCCTTGTAAAACAGAATATGTATCGAAAACTCCACCTGAACACGCACAAGCACCAACAGAAATCACCCAACGAGGTTCAGACATTTGTTCGTAAACTTGACGTAAAATAGGTGCCATTTTTTTAGAAATCGTTCCCATTACCATTAACATATCGGCTTGTCGCGGAGAAAAGCTTACTCTTTCTGAACCAAAACGCGCTAAATCGTAATGAGACGCCATGGTAGCCATGAACTCAATACCACAGCAAGAAGTTGCAAAAGGTAAAGGCCAAAGTGAATTAGCACGTGCTAACCCAACAACATCATTTAGTTTAGTAGCGAAGAATCCTTCACCTGTTACTCCTTCTGGTGGAGCAACCATTTTTGTTTTAGAATCACTCATTTATAATTCGTAATTTATAATTCGTAATTAATCTATTCCCACTCTAATGCTTTCTTCTTAATAATGTAGAAGAAACCAACTAAAAGTAACAACATGAAAATAACCATTTTTATCATTCCATCTATTCCTAATTCTTTAAAATTTACCGCCCAAGGATACAAGAATATAACCTCTACATCAAAAAGCACAAAAAGAATTGCAACAAGAAAATATTTTACAGAAAAAGGAATACGAGCATTTCCTACAGATTCAATACCGCATTCGAAATTTTTATCTTTGTTTTTAGAATGTCTTTTTGGTCCAAGAAAACTAGAACCAATAATAGTTGCGACAACAAATCCTATTGCTAGACCAGCTTGCATTAAGATTGGTAAATAATCAATTTGTGTAGATGGCATGTCTCTAAAAGTTAGTATTTGTAAAATAGCTACAAATATACATTGCATTATTTAATTCTCAAAAATCATTAGATAAACGTTTGTTATTTATCCGTTAAAATCGTTTATTTAAACCTATTCTAAATAATATTTATTAAAACAAAAAAACGCTCTGAAATTTTCAGAGCGTTTAGACCATTTAGGCAATCAAAAAATAATATATATTAGTCTTCGATAACTACTACTTGAGCAGCTACTTTACCTTTTCTTCCTTCTTCTTCTTCGTAAGAAACTTTGTCTCCTTCGTTTAAGTTTTCAGCTTTAATACCTGTAGCGTGAACGAAAATGTCTTTTCCATTTTCATCATCTGTAATGAATCCGTAACCTTTAGACTCATTGAAAAATTTAACTGTACCTGTGCGCATTTTGTAATGTAAAAAAAATTAATAATGGTCAAAGATATACTTATTTATGACATAGCAAACAAAAATTAAATAAAATTTTAAAAATTTTATAATAATTTAAAATTATAATTGAATGATTTTCAACATAATATTTGAAAAATTCTAAATTTTGTAATAGAAAAAGCAACTATTTATAAATTTTTAAATAGTTGCTTTTATAATATTTGAGAATTTGATAGTTTTTACTTCAAATCAACTTTTATGTGTAATTCGTTCAATTGTAAGTCATCAATTACAGATGGCGCATCAATCATTACATCTCTTCCAGAATTGTTTTTTGGAAAGGCAATAAAATCACGAATGGTTTCTTGACCACCAAGAATTGCTACTAATCTATCCAATCCAAATGCTAAACCTCCGTGTGGTGGTGCTCCAAATTGGAACGCATCCATCAAGAATCCAAACTGATTACGAGCTTCTTCTTCTGTAAATCCTAAATATTTGAACATTAATTGTTGGGTTGCTTTATCGTGAATTCTAATAGAACCACCACCAATTTCATTCCCGTTTAAAACCATATCGTAAGCATTGGCACGAACTTTTCCTGGATTTGTTGCTAACAATTCCATGTCTTCTGGTTTTGGCGAAGTAAATGGATGGTGCATTGCATGCCATCTTCCAGATTCTTCATCCAATTCTAATAATGGGAAATCTACAACCCATAATGGAGCAAATTCTGCTGGATTTCTTAATCCTAATCGTGTTGCTAATTCCATTCTTAATGCAGAAAGTTGCGTTCTAGTTTTGTCAGCTGGACCAGAAAGCACAAAAATCATATCACCAGCTTTTGCACCAGTAATTTCTGCCCATTTTGCTAAATCGTCTTGGTCGTAGAATTTATCTACCGATGATTTATAAGTTCCATCAGCCTCACATTTTACATAAACCATTCCAGATGCGCCAACTTGTGGACGTTTTACCCAATCAATCAATGCATCAATTTCTTTACGAGTATAATTTGCGCAATTTGGAGCTGCAATTCCAACAACTAATTCAGCGGAATTGAAAACTGGAAATTCTTTGTGTTTTGCTACTTCGTTTAACTCACCAAATTTCATATCAAAACGAATATCTGGTTTGTCGTTACCGTAAGTTTTCATTGCGTAATCGTAGGTAATTCTTGGGAATTTTTCTACTTCAATGCCTTTTATCTCTTTTAGTAAATGACGTGTTAATCCTTCAAATACATTTAAAATATCTTCTTGTTCTACAAATGCCATTTCGCAATCGATTTGGGTGAACTCTGGCTGTCTATCGGCACGTAAATCTTCGTCACGGAAACATTTTACAATTTGAAAATATTTATCCATTCCACCAACCATCAATAGTTGTTTGAATGTTTGAGGTGATTGTGGTAAAGCATAAAACTGACCTTCGTTCATTCTACTTGGAACTACGAAATCTCGAGCACCTTCTGGAGTTGATTTGATTAAATAAGGTGTTTCAACTTCACAAAAATCCAAATTAGAAAGGTAATTTCTAACTGCTTGTGCTACTTTATGACGGAACAACAAACTGTTTTTAACTGGATTTCTACGAATATCCAAGTAACGGTATTTCATTCTAATGTCTTCACCTCCGTCGGTTTCATCTTCAATAGTGAAAGGTGGAGTTAAAGCTGCATTTAGAATTGTCATTTCTTTTACAAGAATTTCAATTTCGCCAGTTGCAATATTTTTATTTTTGGCTTCACGCTCAATTACAGTTCCTTTTACTTTAACTACAAATTCTCTTCCAAGGGTTTTAGCCAATTCAAAAACTGATTTTTCGGAACGACTTTCGTCAAATAACAATTGAGTTATTCCATATCGGTCTCGTAAATCAACCCAATTCATGAATCCCTTATCTCTTGATTTTTGTACCCAACCAGCAAGTGTTACTTCTTGATTAATATGTGAGGCGTTCAACTCACCACAATTATGACTTCTATACATTTGGAATAAAATTTTTTTATAAATAAAAATACGACCTTCGGTCTCGAGTGCAAAAGTAAAAAACTTCAACCGAAAATAAACACTAAATATTTTCATAATGAATAATTGATGGTAAATAAATTTAACTACATTTGGTTTTACTTAAATTAAAATTAATGATATGAAAAAATTTGGATTCTTTTTATTTGCGCTTGTTTTATCAAATATAAGCTTTGGGCAAGATAATGTTGTAAAGTTTGAAGCAGATGTTGCTCACAGAAATGGCGATATCCTTTTTATTAAAAATAATAGAATTATTGTAAAAGAAATTAAAGTAGAAGGTGATGGACATTTTAGTTCGTCATTTGAAATTAAAGAAGGAATGTATCAATTGTTTGATGGGGCTGAGTACAGTGAACTGTTTTTGAAAAATGGTTTTGACTTAAAATTGAAAATGGATGCAGAAAATTTTGACGAATCGATTGTTTATTCTGGAAAAGGAGCAGCGGAGAATAATTATTTAGCTCAAAAAATATTGAGTGAAAGTAAATTTGATGCAGAAAGTCTTTTTGCTGCTAAAACTATGGAAGAGTTTACCGCTAAAATTACAGAAAAGCAAAAAGGAGATATTGCAAAGTTGGATGCTGTAAAATTAGATCCAAATTTTGTTGCACTACAGAAAAAAGCTATGGAAACAGAAATGTTTCAAATGAAGATGTATTTTGGAGAGAAACTAAAACAACAAAAATTAAACAATACTCAAGCACCTTCTTTTGATTATGAAAACCATGCAGGTGGAAAAACAAAGTTAGAGGATTTAAAAGGTAAGTATGTTTATATTGATGTTTGGGCAACTTGGTGTGGACCTTGTCGTGCTGAAATTCCTTCACTTCAAAAAATTGAAGAGAAATATCATGATAAAAAAATTGCTTTTGTAAGTATCTCTGTTGATGAGCAAAAAGATTATGAGAAGTGGAAAAAGTTTGTCGTTGAAAAACAACTTGGAGGAATTCAATTGTATGCTGATAAAAATTGGATGTCTGATTTTATTAAAGCATTTGGAATTAATTCTATTCCAAGATTTATTTTAATCGATCCAACTGGAAAAGTGGTTAATGCAGATGCTGATAGACCTTCAAACCCTAAATTGCAAGAACAACTTGATGCTTTATTGAAATAATAGAAATCATTTTATAAAATAAAAAGCTCCGAATATTCTTCGGAGCTTTTTTGTTTAATAAACAATTTTATTAATCTTCAGTTGCAATTCTTCTGTTTTCTCTTCTGTCTCTCAATTTATATTTTACTCGTTTTACTAAGTAGAACATTACTGGAACCATAATCAAAGTTAAAACAGTTGCATAGGTTAATCCGAAGATGATAGTCCATGCTAATGGTCCCCAAAACATTACGTTATCTCCACCAATAAATATATGTGGATTTAAGTCTGTTATTAAAGAGAAAAAGTCAAAGTTTAAACCAATTGCCAAAGGAATTAATCCTAGAACCGCCGTTAAAGCAGTCAATAATACTGGACGTAAACGAGATTTACCTGATTCGATGATTACTTCTTTTATTTCTTCAAGCGATAAATCATCGTGGCTTGATAAATGCTTGTCTGCTACTTTTTTATCTAATAAAAGTACAAAGAAGTCCATTAATACAATTCCGTTTTTTACTACAATTCCGGCAAGAGAAATAATCCCCATCATTGTCATTAGGATTACGAAATCCATATTTGCAATGACATATCCGTAGAAAACTCCACTGAAACTCAAGATAACTGTAAATAAAATTACCATTGTTTTTGAAACCGAATTAAATTGCAAAACAATAATAATTGTGATTCCTGCCAAGGCTAAAAACAGTGCGTACATCAAGAAACTTTGATTCTTTCCTTGTTCTTCTTGAACTCCAGAAAACGAATAGGTTACTGTTTTTGGTAATTCATATCCTTTTAATTCTGTTTGAATTTGTTTTGTTATTTCGTCACCATTAAAACCTGTTAAAACATTAGAATAAACCGTCATGATTCGTTTTTGGTTTTTTCTTTTGATTTGGTTGTAAGTAGTCGTTTTTTCCGTTTGAGAAACTGCCGAAATTGGCACTTGCATCATCTGTCCATTATTTTGATTACGGAAAGTTAATGATTGATTGAACAATACATTTTCGTTCTTGCGTTGGTCCTCTTGCATACGCATCGTAATATTATAATCGTCGTCACCTTCTTTATAAGTTGAGATTTCTTGACCATAAACGGAACGACGTAAATTAAATCCTAATTGTCCTGTTGAAACGCCTAAACTTCCTGCACTAACTCTATCTACTTTTACTTCAAGTTCTGGACTTTCTTTATTAACATCAACACTCAAACGCTCAATTCCTGGAATGTTTTTGGTATCAATAAAAGCAATCATTTTGTCGGCTTCTTTCAACATCAAATCATAGTCAGTTCCTGTAAGTTGAATACTAATTGGATAACCTGCTGGCGGACCATTTGAATCTTTTTCAACCGTAACAGTTGCGCCTGCAATACCTTTTACTTTAGCACGAATTTCTTCTAAAATTACATTGGTGTCAATGCCTTGACGGAATTTGAATTCAGAGAAATTTACGGTTACTTTTCCTTTGAAAGGTGTTTCCGATGCTGAACCTGCGTCAACATTAGGATTTCCTGCACCAACACCAACTTGAGAAACAATAGATTCTGCCAAGAAATTTTCTTTGGTAGTTTCATCAACATATTTGCTCAAAATTTCGATAACTTGTTTTTCTACAAATAAGGTTGCTTTGTTAGTTTTTTTAATGTCTGTTCCTTGCGGATATTCAATATAAGTAATTACTTGATTTGGAGTATTTTCTGGAAAAAACAATACTTTTCTTGGGAAAATTGCAAGTAAAATGAAGGAGAAAAACAACAAACCAATAATTCCTGCCAAGGCAAACCAAGCTCTTTTTCCTGTCAATATTTTAGCCAAGAAATTTTTGTACTTGTCTTCCATTTTTGGAAAAAAGTTATGTTGAAAATCTTGCGTCCATTGGTGTAATTTTAGTTTGTACAACCACATTAATCCTAATGAAATTATTGCTAAATGTCCAATTGCTTTAGCAAATTTTGAATCATAAATATTACCAAGTATCACAAAAATTACAGCTATTACTGTAAATACAATTGAATAGGTCTTTGCTGATTTTTTAGAAACATTTTTATCTTCAATAGCCATAGAACCACCAGTCATGGCAGCATTTACAACCATTGCCACAAATAATGAAGCCGTAAGTGTAACTGTCAATGTAATTGGGAAATATTTCATGAATTTACCCATAGTTCCTGGCCACAATGCAAATGGTAAAAATGCCATAAGTGTTGTTGCAGTTGAGGATATTACAGGCCAAGCAATTTCGCCAATACCAACTTTGGAAGCGGTAACTCTATCCATTCCTTTTTTCATGTTGGCAAAAACGTTGTCTACAACTACGATTCCGTCGTCAACAAGCATTCCTAATCCCATAACTAATCCGAAAAGAACCATAGTGTTTAAGGTCAATCCAAACATAGAAAGAATACTAAAAGCCATCAACATAGAAAGCGGAATTGCTGCTCCAACGAAAAGCGAATTTCGTAATCCCATAGTAAACATCAATACAATCATTACCAACACAATACCAAAAATAATGTGGTTTGATAATTCACTAACTTGGTGTTCAACTCTTGATGATTGATCGTTTGAAAGTGTTAGTTTTAAGTTAGATGGCAAATATGAAGTTTCCGCTTTTTCTAATTTTTCTTTTACTTGCTCAATAGCCGAAATCATGTTTTGATTAGAACGTTTTTTTACATTCAACATCACCACTTCAGTTCCTTTTTCACGAGCATAGGTAGTTTTTTCTTTTTCCTTGAAACTGATTGTTGCAATATCTTTTAGATAAACTGCGCCACCATAAGATTTGATTATAATATTTTCTAATTCTTTAGGATCTTTTATTTCACCCACAATTCTGATGTTATTTCTAGAACCTTGAGAAACTAAATTTCCACCCGAAAGTGTCATGTTTTCATATTTCACAGCATTTTGAATTTCGTCAAAAGAAACTTGTGCAGCGGTCATTTTGAAAATATCTACAGCGATTTCAACTTCTTTATCATCGACACCAAGAATATCTACTTTTTTAACTTCTGGAATTTCTTCAATATCATCTTGAAGCAATTCGCCATATTTTTTAAGTTGTTGTGTAGTATAATTTCCTTGCAAATTGATATTTAAAATTGGCACTTCTTCTGAAATGTTTAATTCAAATACGTTTGGTTCTACTTTGCTTCCGTTGTCAAGATTTGGCCAATCTGTATCCGCTTTAGAAAAATCGACTTTGTCTTTGATTTTAGTTTTCGCTTCTTCAATACCAACTTTATCGGCAAATTCAACGATAATCATACCATAATCTTGAAACGAACTAGAAGTGATTTTTTCAACACCAGAAATGTTTTTAAATTCTTTTTCAAGTGGTTTGATAACTAATTTTTCAACATCTTCGGCAGAATTTCCTGGGAAAACAGACGAAATGTAAACTTTGTTCTCAATGATTTCTGGAAAATCTTCACGAGGCATTGTTACATAGGCAATTACACCTGTAACAACGATTAATAAGGTCAAGATGTAAACAGTAACTCGATTGTCAACTGCCCAACTTGATATACTGAATTCTTTATTTGTGTGACTCATATATTTTGTTGTTGGTTGTCGGTTATCAGTTGTCGGTTTAGAACTGACAACAGAAAACTGACAACTATTTTACATTTAGAAATTAAGTTTCATTCCGTCTGCAATAGTGTTTACACCTTCTATTACAATAATGTCATTTGCTGATAATCCGCTTACAATTTCGGTTACATTATCAGAAGATTTTCCAATTTTTACAAGTACTTTTTTAGCAGTTCCTGTTTTTCCATTAGAATTAGTTACCGTGAAAACAAATTTGTTTTTTGTTCCATCTTCTTGAATAACATTGCTTGGAACTACAATCGAATTTTTATTGGTATAATCAATGATTTTTAGTTTTGCAACTTGATTTGGACGTAATAAGTTTTCTGGATTTGGTACACTTACTTCAATTCCGAAACTTCTGTTATTTGGATTTAAATAATTACCTACTTGACGCACTCTTCCTTTGTAAGTTTTGCCCAAAGAAGTTAAGAAAACATCAACTTCGGTACCAACTTTTAGTTTTCCGATATAGGTTTCAGGAACAGATGTTGAAACATACATGTTTCCAAGATTTATTATCCTCATCAAACCTTGTGGACTTGGCGAAACAATTTGCCCTTTTTCTACAAAAACTTCGTCTATTGTTCCTGAAAAAGGAGCACGAATTAATGTTTTAGATACTTGAGCTCTCATCTGCGCAACGGCTTTTTGAGCAGAAACCATTTGAGTTTGAGCTTGAAGAAATTGAATTTCAGAGCCAATTTTTTTATCCCAAAGATTTTTTTGTCTTTCAAATGATGTTTTTGCCAATGCATATTGGTTTTCCAAACTTGCCAATTGTTGACTCATACCTGCATCATCAACTCTACCAAGAATTTGTCCTTTAGAAACTCTTTGTCCTGCTTTTACAGTTAAAGAAGTAAGGTTTCCACCGAATTCTGGTTGAACAAGAATGTTTTCTTTTGTGTCAACATTACCTTGAATTTCTAAATAGTGATTAAAAGTAGTATCTTTTACAGTTAAGACAGAAACTAAAGCTTCTTGATTTTTAACATCTACTAATTTTGAAAGAGCTTCATCAATTTTAGCTAAATCAGCTTGAATAACACCTTTTTTTGTTTGAAGATCTTTTACATTACCAGCTTTAATTAATTCATCAACAGTTGTAGCATTTTCTTTTTTGGAACAAGACAATATCGATAAAGATATTATAGTGATTAAAAGTATTTTTTTACTCATGACTTTTATTTTTTGGAATTCGTGAATTGTCGATTTCATATTTTTTTGGGATTAGTTTTTGTTTATTAATTTTTCTAAAGTTGCTTTTTTATTGATCACATC
Source organism: Flavobacterium chungnamense (assembly GCF_039539165.1). Lineage (NCBI taxonomy): Bacteria > Pseudomonadati > Bacteroidota > Flavobacteriia > Flavobacteriales > Flavobacteriaceae > Flavobacterium > Flavobacterium chungnamense. The sequence goes on along the minus strand of NZ_BAABCS010000010.1, from coordinate 108,118 downwards.
AAGCATTGCTTGAAGATAATTTTGTTGAGCAGAGTATAATTGTTCTTGAGCTTTCGTTAAATCGAAACTACTAGCCAAACCTTCTGTAAATTTGATTTGGTTTTTGTTTTCAATTCGTTCTGCTAAATTCAAATTACTTTTATAAGTTGTCAGTTGTTCTAAACTAAATTCATAATCACTTTTAGCTTTTTCAAATTGTAGTTTTAGTTTTTGTTCGGTTTCTGTTAATTGTGTTTTAGATTGTTCTAAAGCAATTTTTGCTTGTTGTGTTCTAGAACTTCTTCCAAAACTACTAAAAATAGGAACGTTTAAATTAATACCAAGATTAGAATAGTTATACCATTTTTGATCTTGATTTAAAAAATTGAATTCATTTCCAAAGGAATTGTAACCAAAATTTACTGCTGCTCCAAGTGATGGTAAAGCTTTACTTTTTTCTAACTTTAAAAGTAATTCTTTACTAGTTTGAAGATTTTGACCTATTTGATAATCAATGTTGTTTGTCACATTAAACTCTTCTTTTAATAATGCTAGGTCAACATTAGATTGTGTTAAGCTGTCTAACTTATCTGTTAGTTTTAACTCTTTATCTAAGTTTATTCCTAACAACAATTTCATCATATCATTTGCTATTGTTTTTTGACGCTTTACATTTTCTAGGGAACTATTAATGGATGCTAAAGTGATTTGTAATTGTTCTACATTTTCTTCTTCAATCAATCCGTTTTTATAGATTTCTTTGGTGTCAGACAACGTTTTTTCTAAAATACCTTTGTTTTTTTGAAGTATTAAAATGCTTTCGTCAGCTAAAAGCACATTTCCATAAGAGTTTATTACAATCTCTTTAATTTCTTGTGTAGTTTTTACTTTTGCATTTTCAGATATTTTCAAATAGGTTTTTGCTGATTGCAATCCTACCAAATAAGAGCCATCAAAAATTAATTGACTCAATGTTGCAGAAGCATTCATATTGTGTTTAGTTCCAAAAGTTAATGCTGTTGGAACACCACCAAAATCAATAATATTGGTTTGTAATTTAAAATTATTTTGATAGCCAACAGCTCCATTAATTTGAGGTAAACCTATTGTAGTAGTTTCCCATTTTTTTTGTTTAGCTGTTTCAATATCTCTGTTTGCATTAATTACTGAATAATTATTTTGAACAGCATGTTCAATGGCTTGTTTTAGTGTAAAAGAATAGCTTTTTTTTTGTTCCTGGGCTTGCAGTAAAGAAGCAAAGAAAAGTAAGGTTAGAATGATTTTGTTTTTCATATGTAAATATTATTTGTTTTTTGGTGCATATGTATCGCTATTTTCATAGATGTTTGCATTCGCAGACTTGTGTTTATGGCGATTTCATGGATTGTTGATTATATATAGTTTATTAATTGTTTTTCTAATTCTATTATTCCTTTAGGTGTTGCAATGGCTCTTGTATGATATTCTAATGCTTTTCCTTCTAGTTTGTAGGCGTCACTTTCTAATTGAGTATTTTCATTTATTGAAAAAATAAGGGTGTAATAGAATTTTGTAGCCGATTCAACATCTGTTTCTTGCCTATAAAGTCCTTGTTGAATTCCTTTTACAATATTTTGAGAAAACATTTTATTGCAATCTTCAATTTCATTGGCCATCATTTTCTCATAAATTTCAGGATAGTGTTTTTTCAATTGATACGCTGGTGAATGATCAAAAGATTGAAACATTTCCTTGAACATTTTACGTATTTCAAAATTTTCTTCAATTGCATTAAGGTTTTTTGCTACAACTTCATCCATTAGAGCATGAATATTTTGATGAATAACTTCTGTTCCTTCTTCAATTAATTTCTCTTTGTTGCTAAAATATTTGTAAATTGTTTTTTTAGAAATGCACATTTCACAAGCAATATCATCCATAGTTACACTCTTGAAACCAAGTTTCAGGAACATGTCTGTTGCTTTTTTGATGATTTTTTCTTTCATTTTTCTTCTAAATTTCGATTACAAATGTAAGTTGGAAACTTTGAATACAAAAATAGTTTCCATAGTATTTACATAAATTTAACATTTGATAAAGTTTCGGTTTTGCTCTTTAAAGTTTTTTTGACTTACTTTTGTGAACCTGAAACATTAAAAATTAAACTCACAATTAATGCACGCACTTTCTCACTATCAAGAACTTATTTCAGCTTATTTCACAGAATTGCATTTGGATAAAGAACCCAAAAATCTTTATGAACCTATTGAATACATTCTTCATTTAGGCGGAAAAAGGATGCGTCCAATTTTAACATTAATGGCGACCGAAGTTTTTGATGTAGATTGTAAAAAAGCATTAGCAGCAGCAACAGCAATAGAAGTTTTTCATAATTTTTCATTAGTTCATGATGATATTATGGACGATGCACCATTGAGAAGAGGAAACGAAACGGTTCATGAAAAATGGGATGTTAATACCGGAATTCTTTCTGGTGATGCAATGCTAATTTTGGCTTACCAACATTTTGAAGAATACGAACCAAAAATTTTTAGAGAATTAGCAAAATTGTTCAGCAAAACAGCTTTAGAAGTTTGTGAAGGACAACAATATGATGTCGATTTTGAAACTAGAGAAGACGTTACGATTCCGGAATATCTAAAAATGATTGAATACAAAACAGCTGTTTTGGTTGGTGCAGCAATGAAAATGGGAGCAATTGTGGCTGAAACGTCAGTAGAAAATGCCAATTTGATTTACGATTTTGGTTTGAATTTAGGAATAGCTTTTCAATTGCAGGATGATTATTTAGATGCTTTTGGTGATCCTGAAACCTTTGGTAAACAAGTGGGTGGTGATATTATTGAAAACAAAAAAACCTATTTATATTTGAAAGCAATGGAGTTTTCTAATGCTGATGAAAAAGAGCAATTAACACATTTATTTTCTATTCAACCAAGTGATAATTCGGATAAAATAGAATCAGTAAAATCAATTTTTAATCAAACAAAGGCATCTGCAGCTACGCAAAAAGCTATTCAAGAATATACATTTAAAGCATTTGAAACCTTAGAAAAAATGAATATTTCAAATGATAAAAAACAAATGTTAAAAGCTTTTGGGGAAAACTTAATGAATAGAAATGTCTAGTTTTATAGCTCCAATATCAACAGATCACCTACTTTCTGAGGCAGAAAAAGAGAATTTGTACCAAAAACTTATTGAGCAATTGAATAAGGATTTCAATTTTGCAAATGAACCTGTAGATTTTCATCTAAGCACTAAACCTGATGAATTAAAAGTTCAACTTCACGAAAAAATTTACCGATTAATTCAATACAAATTCGCTGAGTATTTGAGTTTACTTTATATAGTTGATGTTCCAGAAGATCAAGTAAAAAAATTAGATGGTTCCGATATTATGGAACTTTCCGAACAAGTCTCGTTTTTAATTTTAAAACGCGAATGGATGAAAGTTTGGTTTAGAAGTAAATATTAGAAAAATACTCTGACAAATGGCATTAAAGCGTCAGCATACACGTTTTTATCATTATTGAACAAAACATTATAACGAATGCCTATGGTTATATTATCCATACGATAGCCAGCTCCAACAAACAAACCAGTATTCCAAAAATCAGCCGAATTACTATTAGAACCTTCTAAATCTACATTTACTCTTAATTGCTCTAATTCGGTAGATAATTGAATTTCTTCGATTGGATTGAATAAGGCAATTACACTTCCACCATACATGTGAGAGGAGTAAAAATCGCTTTGTTTTAAAAAGCTATATTGCAATCCTGCACCTACAGAAACATATTGGTTTACGTTAAATATAGCTGTTGGAGAAATAGAAATATTGCTGTAACCTGATCCCAAGGCAAGACCTATTCCACCACCAAATTGTACATCGCTCCAAAAATCACTTTTATTTTCAGTATTAGGGTTTTCTTGCGCTATCATTTGTAAACTAAGCGCAATAAAAAACACAAATGTTAATCTTTTTGTTAAATTATGTAAGGCATTCTTTTTCATACATGTATATATAGTTAATTAGCGACATAAAAGTAGTAAAAACATTGAAAGATTGTTATAAATATTTTACTTTTGCATAAATTTTTTAACACAACGATTATTTTATCTTTAAATATGGATAGATTTTCCTTCTTAAACGCAGCTCACACCGAATTTTTCGCTCAATTATACGATCAATATCTTGTAAATCCTGATAGTGTTGAACCAAGTTGGCGTGCTTTCTTTCAAGGTTTTGACTTTGGAATGGCAACTTTCAACGAAGAAAACGCAGGTGAATATGTAGCCAATTATGCTGCAACATCTATAGATAACGGACAAGCTTCTGAAAAACTTCAAAAAGAGTTTAATGTTCTTAAACTTATTGATGGTTACAGAACACGTGGTCACCTTTTTACTGAAACTAATCCTGTTCGTGAAAGAAGAACCTACGAACCAAATTTAGATTTAGTAAACTTCGGACTTTCAGATGCAGATTTGAATACCGTTTTTGATGCTGCTAAAGTAATTGGACAGCAATCTCAAACTTTAAAAGAAATCATCACTCATCTTAAAAATGTGTACTGCCAACATATTGGTATTGAGTACATGTACATGAGAAAACCAGAAGTTATTCAGTGGATTCAAAATAAAATAAATGTAAACGATAATCTTCCAAATTTTGACGGAGACCAAAAGAAACACATTTTAGGAAAACTAAACGAAGCGGTTTCTTTTGAAAACTTTCTTCATACAAAATATGTTGGTCAAAAACGTTTTTCTCTTGAAGGAGGTGAAAGTATCATTCCTGCACTTGACGCTTTGATTGAATCTGCGGCAGAAAAAGGTGTAGAACATTTCGTTATGGGAATGGCACACAGAGGAAGATTAAATATTTTAGCTAATATCTTCGGAAAAGCAACTCAAGATATTTTCTCAGAATTTGACGGAAAAGATTACGATAAAGAATACTTTGATGGTGACGTAAAATATCATTTAGGTTTAACTTCTGAAAGAAAAACCAAATCGGGTAAAAAAATCAACATCAATTTAGCTCCAAATCCTTCGCACCTTGAAACTGTTGGTGCTGTAATTGAAGGAATTGCGCGTGCTAAACAAGATAAATATACTCCAGACGATTTCTCTAAAGTATTACCAATTGCAGTTCACGGTGACGCAGCTGTTGCCGGACAAGGAATTGTATACGAAATTGTTCAAATGGCTCAATTAGATGGTTACAAAACTGGTGGAACTATTCATATTGTAATCAACAACCAAGTTGGATTTACCACAAATTATCAAGATGCACGTTCGTCAGTTTATTGTACAGATGTTGCAAAAGTTACACTATCGCCAGTTCTCCATGTAAATGCAGATGATGCTGAAGCAGTTGTTCACGCAATGTTATTTGCCTTAGATTTCCGTATGCAATTTGGACGCGATGTGTTTATCGATTTATTAGGATATAGAAAATATGGACATAATGAAGGTGATGAACCACGTTTCACACAACCAGTTTTATATAAAATCATTGCTAAACATAGAAATCCAAGAGATATTTATGCAGAGAAATTAATTACTGCAGGAATCGTTGACGCTGCCTACATTACCAAAATTGAAAACGAATACAAAGATAAATTAGATGAAAATCTTCAAGCATCTCGTAAGAAAGATTTGACGATAATCAAACCATTCTTACAAGACGAGTGGAAAGGATTCGAACAAGTTTCTGATGATGTTATGTTGCAAAAATTTGACACTAAATTTGATAAAAAGAAATTAGATCAAATAGCCAACGAAATTTCAACATTGCCGTCTGATAAAAAGTTTATTAGCAAAATTTCAAAAATTGTTAATGACAGAAAAACAATGTATGATAACAATGTTATCGATTGGGGAACAGCTGAGTCATTAGCTTATGGTTCACTATTAACCGAAGGTTTTGATGTTAGAATTTCAGGACAAGATGTTGAAAGAGGAACATTTTCTCACCGTCATGCCGTCGTAAAAGTAGAAGATAGTGAAGAAGAAGTAATTCTTTTAAATTCACTTAAAGATAAAAAAGGGAAGTTCAATGTGTTTAATTCCTTCCTTTCAGAATATGGTGTTTTAGGTTTTGATTATGGTTATGCTTTAGCTAATCCAAATGCATTAACAATTTGGGAAGCACAGTTTGGAGATTTCTCTAATGGTGCGCAAATCATGATTGACCAATATATTTCATGCGGTGAAGACAAATGGAACAACCAAAACGGAATTGTTCTTTTATTACCTCACGGATATGAAGGTCAAGGTGCTGAACACTCTTCGGCTAGAATGGAACGTTATTTACAACTTTGTGCACGTCATAATATGTATGTAGCTGATTGTACAACGCCAGCCAATTTCTATCATTTATTGAGAAGACAAATGAAAACGAAATTCCGTAAACCGTTGGTGGTTTTTTCTCCAAAAAGTTTGCTGCGTCATCCATTATGTGTTTCTACTCAAGAAGAATTATACAATGGACAATTCCAAGAAACAATTGATGACAATTCAGTTGACAAGAAAAAAGTAAAAACTATAGTTTTCGTTACCGGAAAATTCTATTTTGATATTCTTGCAGAAAGAGAAAAATTAGAAAGAAATGATGTAGCTTTGGTTCGTGTAGAGCAATTATTTCCTTTGCCAGTAGAACAATTAAAAGCTATTATTGCTAGTTATCCAAACGCTGACGATTATGTTTGGGCACAAGAAGAGCCAAAAAACATGGGAGCATATAGTTATATGTTGATGAATTTCGATTTAGTAAAATGGAGATTAGCATCATTAAAAGCTTATGCAGCACCAGCAGCAGGAAGTCATACTAGAGATAGAAGACGTCACGCTGATGCAATTAGAATGGTTTTTGATAAAAATTTATTTAGATAATTAAAGAAGAAAATAGAATAAAGAACAAAGAGAATAGATTATAAATTTTAAAATATCTATGTTAACTAAACAAGACATATTCAAAACTATCCAAGATAACAAGGAAACAATTAAAAGTTTTGGTGTTACAGAAATTGGTTTGTTTGGTTCTTACGTAAGAAATGAACAAACAGAAGATAGTGATATTGATTTCTTAGTTGATATAATTAAAGAGAAGAAAACTCTAAAAAATTATATTGATTTTTGTGATTTATTAGAAAACCTCTTTAAAAATAATAAAATTGATATTGTTTCTAAAAAAGGATTAAGTGAATTTATTGGACCACATATTTTAAAAGAGGTAGATTATGTCAAAATCTGATGAAATAGAATTCATTAAGCACATTTTTATAGAAATAAACTATATTCTAACTATAGTTGAAAAGTTAGATGAAGAAGATTTTTATAATGATGAAACTTTAAAAAGAGCTATAACTAGAGCATTAGAAATAATTGGAGAAGCAACAAAAAATCTGAATCAAGATTTTAGATTAAAATATAATTCCGTTCCTTGGAGTTACATGGCTAAATTGAGAGATAAAATTATTCATCATTATCAGGGAGTAGATTATGAGACTATTTGGAACATAATCACACAAGAAATTCCTGAATTGCATTTTCAAATTGAACTAATAATAAAAGAACATAATAACAAATAATTATATAATTTTCAGAATAAACTTTTAAACTTTTAAACTTTTAAACCTGAAACTTTAAACTAAAAGAATATGATTTTAGAAATGAAAGTGCCTTCTCCAGGCGAATCGATAAAAGAAGTTGAAATTGCTACTTGGTTAGTAAAAGATGGCGATTATGTAGAAAAAGACCAAGCAATTGCTGAAGTAGATTCAGACAAAGCAACTCTTGAATTACCTGCAGAAGCAAGCGGAATTATTACTCTAAAAGCAGAAGAAGGCGATGCAGTAGCTGTTGGAGCAGTAGTTTGTTTAATTGACACAAGCGCAGCTAAACCATCAGGTGATGCTCAAGCACCAGCAAAAGAAGAAGCGAAACCAGTTGTAGAAGCTCCAAAAGCTGAGGTAAAAGCGGCTCCAGTTGCTGAAAAAACATACGCTACACAAACGCCTTCACCAGCGGCTAAAAAAATATTAGACGAGAAAAACATCCAACCAACGGAAATCATTGGAACTGGAAAAGGGGGAAGAATCACTAAAGATGATGCTGTAAATGCGGTACCATCAATGGGAACTCCAACTAGCGGAAATCGTGGTTCGGAAAAAACAAAATTATCAATGTTACGTCGTAAAGTAGCTGAAAGATTAGTTTCTGCTAAAAATGAAACCGCTATGTTAACTACCTTCAATGAAGTTGACATGACAGCTATCTATGCTTTAAGAGCTGATTATAAAGATGCATTTAAAGAAAAACACGGATTAGGTTTAGGTTTCATGTCTTTCTTTACTAAAGCGGTTACAAGAGCTTTACAATTATTTCCAGACGTGAATTCAATGATTGATGGTCAAGAGAAAATTTCTTATGATTTCTGTGATATTTCAGTTGCGGTTTCTGGTCCAAAAGGATTAATGGTTCCTGTAATGAGAAATGCTGAAACATTATCATTTAGAGGAGTTGAAGCTGAAATCAAAAGATTAGCAATTCGTGCTCGTGACGGACAAATTACGGTTGATGAAATGACAGGTGGAACATTCACTATTTCTAATGGTGGTGTTTTTGGAAGTATGTTGTCAACACCAATCATCAATCCTCCACAATCAGGAATTTTAGGAATGCATAATGTTGTTGATAGAGCTATCGTGAAAAACGGCCAAATAGTTATCGCTCCAGTAATGTATGTTGCTTTATCTTATGACCACAGAATTATCGACGGACGTGAGTCAGTTGGTTTCCTTGTGGCTGTTAAAGAAGCATTAGAAAATCCAGTAGAACATTTAATGGGTGGAAATGCTAAAAAAGCATTAGAATTGTAGATTTTAATTTAACTATAATATTTAAAATCCCGTTTAGGAAACTGAATGGGATTTTTTTATTAAGAGAATAATAAAATAAAAAGAAATCAATATCTTTGACATAACTATATTAATCTATTTGAAAATATGCCAGTAAATAAACAAATTTCAAACGTAATTAAAAAAACACTTTCTAAAATTGATTTTAGTAAAATGGACGAAAAGTGTACGAACGAAGCACAAACAAGACAATATTTAATTGAGCCTATAATTGAAACACTTGGTTATAGTAGAATGGATGATATGTTGACTGAGATAAATGCTGGCTGGGGACAAAAAAATGACAAAGCAGATATTGGACTATTAGTCAAAGGTAAAAACCCTGAAATAATTATTGAATGTAAAAAGTATGGTAAGACTTTAACTGATAAAGAAGCATGGCAATTAAATGGTTATTTTATTAATACTCCAAGTTGTAAAATTGGGATTTTAACAAACGGAATTGAATGGCGAGTTTATAGTGCAGATGAAGGAAATAAAGAAACGAGCATAAATGTAAATCCATTTTTAGTTTTTAATTTTAATGATATTAATGATTCATTAATCGATAATTTATCTAAATTACATAAAAACAATATCGATGTAAAAGAATTGTTAGATGAAGCTTCAGAATATTATTTTCTTCAGGGATTTTCAAATGCATTTGCTAATGAATTATATGAGCCTTCTGATGATTTTATTAAAGCAATTTTTAATAGAATGAATGGAAAGAGGATGACAGACCAAATTAAATTAAAAATTAGAGAACAAATTAATTCAAATTCAATTCAAAATGCACTTAAAAAAGTTATTGAAGAGGAATCTAAAAATGGCAGTTTAATAATTACTACTGCCGAAGAGTTGAAAATATATCATACAATTAAAACTATTCTAATACATAGAAAAGAAATTGATGCTGAAAGAATAAGTTATAGAGATCAAAAAAATAGTTTTAATATTTTAGTTGATGATAATAATAAAAAAATAGTTTGTAAAATACTAAGTTCAAAAAACAATTATTACATAGAAATTAGTGGAAAAAAATATGATGTTAAAGGAATTGAAAGTGTAGTAGCTTTGAAAAAAACAATATTAGATGCTGCAATGATATATTTCCAAAAATAAAATAAATATAACATTAATTACCAATCCCAAATTCCTAAAGAGTTTGGGATTTTTTCGTTTATTTGTGTTCACTAACCAATACTTTTTATGGCATCAAACAAAAAATCGGCAGCGATAGGTTTTATTTTTATAACCATGCTTATCGATATTACAGGTTGGGGAATTATTATTCCAGTGATTCCGAAGTTAATTAAGGAGTTAATTCATGGTGATATTAGTGAAGCTGCAAAAATTGGTGGTTGGTTGACTTTTGCATACGCAATAACACAATTTATATTTGCCCCATTAATTGGGAATTTAAGTGATAAATTTGGTAGACGCCCCATTATTCTAATTTCGCTGTTTGCTTTTTCGTTAGATTATTTGCTATTGGCATTTGCTCCGACCATTACTTGGCTTTTTGTCGGACGAATTATTGCCGGAATTTCGGGTGCAAGTATTACAACAGCTTCTGCTTATATAGCAGATGTCAGCACACCAGAAAACAGAGCCAAAAACTTTGGAATGATTGGTGCAGCTTTTGGTTTAGGATTTATTATTGGTCCAGTAATCGGAGGACTTTTAGGACAATATGGTTCAAGAGTTCCGTTTTACGCAGCAGCAGTTTTATGTTTATTGAACTTCCTTTACGGTTATTTTATTTTACCTGAATCTTTATCAAAAGACAACCGAAGAGAATTTAGTTTGAAAAGAGCTAATCCAATTGGTGCTTTTATGAATTTGAGAAAATATCCAAAGTTAATTGGTCTTGTAGTTTCCATTTTCTTACTTTATACGGCTTCACATGCTGTTCATAGTAATTGGAGTTATTTTACGATGTACAAATTTAATTGGGATGAAAAAATGGTAGGAATTTCACTTGGAGCTATCGGACTTTTAGTCGGAATAGTTCAAGGCGGATTGATACGCGTTATAAATCCGAAATTAGGAAACGAAAAAAGTATTTATGTTGGAATGGCATTATATACTGTTGGAATGTTTCTTTTTGCAACTGCTTCACAAAGTTGGATGATGTTTGCCTTTTTAATACCTTATTGTCTTGGAGGAGTTGCTGGTCCTGCAATGCAGGCTGTTATATCAAGTCAAGTTCCTGCAAACGAGCAAGGAGAAATTCAAGGAACATTGTCAAGTTTGATGAGTGCTTCTTCTATTGTTGGTCCGCCAATGATGAGTACTGTTTTTTATTTTTTTACTCATAAAGAAGCACCGTTTCAATTTGCAGGCGCTCCATTTGTATTAGGTGGAATTTTGATGTTTTTAAGCACCATTATTGCGTATTTTTCATTTAGGAATAAATAATCTATTTCAAATACAAACAATGATTGTAGTAATCAATAATAGCTTTTCCTTGTAATAAAATATCGGCACCAATAATTCCATGAACAGGTTTGGCTTTATATTGTTGTAACGCTTCATTTACATGTGATAAATCGAAAACTACTAAACTAAATTCAGTTTCTTTCCATCTGCCAAGTTGTAAGGTGTTGTTTTTTGCAATTTGTGTAAACATTCCAGTGGCACCGGCACCAGTGGCTCTAGTTTTAGACTTTTTGGCTGTAAGTAGAAATAATTCAACACTCTCAAAACCAACACAACTATTACTCGCACCAGTATCTAGAATAAAGTTTCCTTTTACGCCATTAATACTTGCCTTTATCAGTAAATGCTGGGTTTTAGAAACTTTGAAAGCAATTTTTTTGTATTTTGCTTTTTTAAGCACATCTTGAAAGTCTTTCATGTATTAATAGTTAACATTCAAACAAAAATAGTCAAACAAAACAATTGCCCTATATTTTAATTGTAAAATCTACAGTATTTTTTCACACTTTCTTTCCTTACTTTTGCAACTCGAAACTTTTACACTGTGCGAGTCGAAGTGTTCAACTTACAATAAAAAAAAATGATTTTCACGGATACACACACGCATTTATATTCTTCCCAATTTCAAGACGACCGAACAGAAATGATTCAAAGAGCTATTGATGCAGGCGTTTCACGATTTTTTATTCCATCGATTGATTCTACTTATACGCAACGAATGTATGATTTGGAAGCGTTATTTCCAGATAATATTTTCTTGATGATGGGTTTGCATCCATGTTATGTGAAAGAAAACTATCTTGAAGAATTGGCTCATGTAGAAGCCGAATTTACAAAAAGGAAATTCTATGCCGTTGGTGAAATAGGCGTTGATTTATTTTGGGATAAAACTTTTTTGAAAGAACAACAGTTTGCTTTTCAACAGCAAATTCAATTAGCAAAAAAGCAAGGTTTAGCTATAAATATTCATTGTCGTGATGCTTTTGATGAAACTTTTGAAGTTCTTCAAGGTGAAAAAAGCAATGATTTGTTCGGAATTTTTCATTGTTTTACAGGCGATTTTTCACAAGCAGAACGCGCTATTTCCTTAGGGTTAAAACTAGGAATTGGTGGCGTTGCCACTTTCAAAAACGGAAAGATTGATCAGTTTTTGAAAGATATCGATTTAAAACATATTGTTCTCGAAACCGATTCACCTTATCTTGCCCCAAATCCGCATCGTGGCAAACGAAATGAAAGCAGTTATACCGTTTTAGTAGCTCAAAAATTAGCTGAAATATATAATCTTCCCATTGAAGAAATCGCTCGAATTACTACAGAAAATTCCAAGGATATTTTTGGAATTTAATTTTTTTACACAAATTTAAAAGGTTTTCACTAAAGTAGAACTAATAAATATGCTTTCTAAATTCGTGTAATTTTTTTGAATTTTAAATTTGTGATAATTCGTGAAATTCGTGTCAACTTTAATCCATTTAACCATTATATAATCAAAAAGTCATAAATTTTTTGTTATTTTGTTTTTCTTAAAAATGAAATCTAAAATGCAGAAATTTGACGCCATTCGTCCGTTTTATGAAACAGAGGTTAATGATGCTATAAAAGCGTCGTTAAATCATCCGATGATGAAAGCGATTATGAATTTTGCATTTCCTGATCTTGACGATGAGGTTTGGAAAGAGCAACTGAAACGTACGCATTCTATTAGAGATTTTCAATGCAATTTTATTTATCAAGCGATTCAAAAAGTCTTACAAAAATCATCGGAAGGATTATCTACTTCCGGATTTGAAAAATTAGAAAGAAACACTTCTTATATGTTTATTTCTAATCATCGTGATATCATTTTAGATACTTCTTTGTTGAACGTTTGTTTGTTTGATCATGGATTAGTGATGACGGCTTCTGCTATTGGTGATAATCTTGTGAAAAGAGATTTCATGAATACATTGGCAAAATTAAATCGTAATTTCTTGGTTCAAAGAGGTTTGCCGCCTCGTGAATTATTGCAAAGCTCCAAGTTAATGTCAGAATATATTGGTCATTTACTTCTTCGAGAAAACCGTTCGGTTTGGATTGCTCAACGCGAAGGAAGAACTAAAGATGGCAATGACGCCACACATTCAGGCGTTTTAAAAATGCTTGGAATGGGTTCTGATGGCGCCAATCTAATGGATTATTTTAAGAAATTAAAAATAGTTCCGGTTTCAATTTCGTATGAATATGATCCAACGGATGCTTTAAAAATGCCTCAACTTATGGCAGAAGCTAACGATGAGGTTTACGTTAAAGATAAAAACGAAGATTTCGTAAATTTATTAAGCGGAATTATTGGTCAGAAAAAGCGAATTCACATTCACGTTGGAGATGTTTTAGATACTGAATTGGATTTGATTTCGGCTGAAAATGACAATTCTAACAAACAAATTCAGGCATTAGCGCAAGTTATTGATGATTCAATTTTGCAATCTTATAAATTGTGGCCAACCAATTATATCGCTTATGATTTATTGAATAAAACCAATAAATATTCAGACAAATATACAGAAGACGAAAAGTCATTATTTGAAAGACGATTGGAAATGAAGATTGATGTAACCAATGATTTCATGGTAGAAAGTTTTTTAAATATGTATGCCAATCCTGTTGTGAATAAATCCAAATACGAGAATGCAATCTAAACCAAAAATATTTCTGATTTATACCGGTGGAACCATTGGTATGATGAAAGACTTTGAAACAGGTGCTTTAAAGGCATTTGATTTTAATCAATTATTGGATAAAATTCCAGAATTGAAACAATTAGATTGTCAAATAGAAACTTTTTCGTTTGAAAAACCTATAGATTCTTCGAATATGAATCCTGAAAAGTGGGTCCAAATTGCTTCAGTTATTGAGGATAATTATGCTCAATTTGATGGATTTGTAGTTTTACATGGTTCCGATACGATGTCTTATTCTGCTTCTGCATTGAGTTTTATGCTAGAAAATGTTTCAAAACCTATTGTATTTACAGGTTCACAATTACCAATTGGTGATTTAAGAACTGATGCCAAAGAAAATTTAATTACTGCAATTCAAATTGCATCACTACAACAAAAAGGAAAACCTGTTGTTCAAGAAGTTTGTTTGTATTTTGAGTACAAATTATATCGCGGTAACCGAACGACTAAAATTAATGCTGAACATTTTAACGCATTTACTTCGCCAAATTATCCTGCATTAGCAGAATCAGGAGTTCATTTGAATGTAAATAATTTGTCTTTATTACCAAAAAACACGAAAAAACTTCGCGTTCACAAAGAATTAGATGATAATGTGGCTGTTGTTAAAATGTTTCCTGGTATAAGTGAATCGGTGTTTTCAGCTATTGTTGCTATTCCTAATTTGAAAGGAATTGTTTTGGAAACTTATGGTTCTGGAAATGCTCCTACGGAAGAATGGTTTATTCAAATATTGAAAAAAGCCATCAAAAATGGTTTGTATATCATCAATGTAACACAATGTTCAGGCGGAAGTGTGAGCATGGGACAATATGAAACAAGCACACAATTAAAAAAAATCGGATTAATTTCAGGAAAAGATATTACTACAGAAGCAGCAATTACAAAACTAATGTATTTGTTAGGTCAAAAAGTAGCTTCAAATGTTTTTAAAACCATTTTTGAAACGTCATTGCGAGGAGAAATGGATTAACCTTTCGCTTTGATTATTGCTAATTTTTATTGTTCTTTGTACAACAATTAGAGAGGTGTCCGAGTGGTTGAAGGAGCAAGCCTGGAAAGTTTGTATATGGGTAACTGTATCGTGGGTTCGAATCCCATCCTCTCTGCTAAGAAGTTTTTAAATTTTTAGAAAAAATTAATTAAAAAGAGTTCGAATCCCATTTTAGTTGCTAAGATGTTTTTTTAAATTTTTAGAAAAAATTAATTAAAGCAGGAGTTCGAATCCCATTTTAGTTGCTAAGATGTTTTTTTAAATTTTTAGAAAAAATTAATTAAAGAGCAGTTCAAATCTTATTTTAGTTGCTAAAAATTAATTAAAGTAAGTTTTCAAATTCAATATCCTAATCAAAATAATTCTCAGTTTATGCGATTTTATTTTTCCATACTAACTTTATTTTTCTTTTTTAGTGCTTTTGCGCAAGAAGAAGTTGTGGAAAAAAAAGTTGTAGATTCTTTATACAGAGAAGATCAATTTTATTTGAATTTTACTTACAACAGTTTGAAAAATTTAAACGGAATTAATCAAAACAAATTTTCTTCAGGTTTCTGTATTGGTTTTTTGAGAGACATGCCAATTAATAAAAACAGAACTATTGCAATTGCAGCTGGATTGGGTTATTCTTTAAATATTTATAACGATAATTTATATCAAAATAGATTAGAAGTTGCTGGTAAAACTGAAAACACTTATGAAATATTGTCGTCTGATATTTATTATGACAAGAATAAAACTTCACTAAATTATTTAGATTTACCAATTGAATTTAGATGGCGTTCTTCAACACCAGATTCTCATAGATTTTGGAGAATTTATACAGGTTTCAAATTGAGTTATTTAATTGGTGATAGATACAAATTTGTGAATGACGTTCAAACAAAAGTTTACAAGTCTAATACTGATTTGAATAAATTCCAATATGGTTGTTATATGGCAGCTGGATGGAATACTTGGAATTTTTATGCTTATTACGGATTAAGTCCAATCTATAAATCGGCAAAAATTAATGGTGAAGATATAAAAATGACCACTTTTAACCTTGGGTTACAATTTTATATTTTATAGCCACAAAATCCACATTAAGATTTGAGGCAACATGCCTGAAACATATCCAATAATTAACTCTTCTATTGTGTGAGCTTTCATTACTAATCTCGATGAAGCAACAATCCCTGTTATTAAAAACAATGATGCAATGGTATAAATGATGTTTAACTCATTATGCATGCTCAATCCAATTACAAAAAAACTAAGCGCACTCATTGCAATCATATGAATGCTTGCTTTGATTTTGACAAAAATTAATGCGAAGGCAATAAAGGTGCTACCAATTCCTCCAAGAAAGAAAAAATACAATTCAGGAAATTGTTCTATAGTAACACTTTTCTGAATTAAAACTGCAGTTAAAATCATTTGCATTAACAACGGAATTTTTCTTTGCGACAAGTCAGAGAGCATTATAGTATCTACTTTTCCAAATGTTCTAAGTAAATAAAAGAAAGATAGTGGAAGGAAAAATGTAATTATAATTACTTGAAGCAACAGCAAATAATATTGTTCAGTTATGTAATAATTACCTCCAAAAAGTATATAAAAAACCGTACCCAATATCGGAATGAAAATAGGATGGAAGAGGTACGAAAAAAAAGGAAGTATTTTTTTCAAAATGATTTATTTGATAAACAAATATAAGATTTTTTGAATTAAATCTTCTTTCTCATTCGAGCCACAGGAATATCTAATTGCTCACGATATTTTGCAATAGTTCTCCTAGCAATAGGATAACCTTTTTCTTTCAAAATTTCGGCTAATTGATCGTCTGGAAGTGGTTTGCTTTTGTCTTCTTCTTCAATAGTATTTTGAAGAATTTTTTTGATTTCTAAAGTAGAAACATCTTCACCTTGATCATTTTTCATGGCTTCAGAGAAGAATTCTTTTATCAATTTTGTACCATAAGGCGTGTCAACATATTTGCTATTTGCCACACGAGAAACAGTTGAAATATCAAGACCAACCATATCAGCAATATCCTTCAGAATCATGGGTTTCATTGAAGTTTCTTCTCCATCAAGGAAATATTCTTGTTGAAAATGCATGATGGCATTCATGGTAACAAATAGTGTTTCCTGACGTTGTTTTATAGCATCAATAAACCATTTAGCAGAATCCAATTTTTGCTTAATAAACTGTACGGCATCTTTTTGGGAATTCGATTTGTCTCTCGAATTTTTATACGTTTGCATCATTTCTTGATAATCTTTTGAAACGTGCAATGATGGAGCATTTCGTCCATTTAAAGTTAATTCTAATTCACCATCGTTAATTCTGATGGCGAAATCGGGAACAATATTTTCGGTAACTTTATTATTTCCTGTAAACGAACCTCCTGGTTTTGGGTTTAATTTTTCAATTTCATGAATTGTTTTCTTCAAATGATCTTGAGAGATTCCGTATTTATATAATAATTTGTCGTAATGTTTTTTAGTAAATGCATCAAATTGATTTCCGATGATGTCAATGGCTAAATCAACATATTCTGTAGGAGTTTTATGTTTCAATTGCAATAGCAAACATTCTTGTAAGTCACGAGCACCAACTCCAGCAGGTTCTAATTCGTGAATGATATGCAACATTTTTTCAACCATTTTTTCATCAGTATAAACACCTTGAGTAAAAGCCATATCGTCAACGATATCTTGAATGTCACGTCTTAAATAACCATCATCATCAATACTTCCAACAAGGAATTCGGCAATATCTCTTTGCTCATCAGTAAGTATAAAAGTATTCAATTGATTAATTAAATCTTGATGAAAACTTACTGGCGCAGCAAATGGGCTTTCGCGATCATCGTCGTCGTCACTATAATTATTTGATTGAAGTTTGTAATCTGGTGTATCGTCGTCACTTAAATATTCATCGATGTTGATGTCATCAGCTTCAATGTTATCACTTCCTTCATAATCATCATATTCGTCATTGTTGTCAAGTTCATCCTTTTCATAAACTTCTTCTTCATCTTTACCCGTTTCTAATGCCGGATTCTCATTCATTTCCTCCAATAATCGTTGCTCAAAAGCCAAAGTAGGCAATTGAATCAACTTCATCAACTGAATTTGTTGAGGAGATAATTTTTGAGATAATTTGAATTGTAAGTTTTGCTTTAACATTTTAAGTCACTAATTTTTTTGTTTTTCTTGCCACGAAGACACTAGGGCACAAAGTTTTTTATTTAAAAAAAATATAGAAAAGGTTAAAATTTAAACTTTTTCTTTGTGTCTTAGCGCCTTTGTGGCTACTTTTTTGTGTTTATAAATCTTTTTATTCCATTCTTAATTAATGGAACATTAAAATTAATTAAAAATCCTAATTCATTATTTGTTAATCTTAAGTGGCTAATAATACACAGGATTTATAATCTCAACTGCTTTAGTTTCAATAATGACAAGATTTTCAACAATCAAATCTAATCTTAATTTTTCATTCAATTGTATTCCGTCATATATAATTGGAATATCAACTTGTCTTTTTACAATTAATCCTGCTTTTTCAATTTCATAAGCAAGACAGGCTTCATAAATTTTTTCTAACAATCCTGGTCCAAGTTCTTTGTGTACTTTAAATGCTGAGTTCACAATAACTCTCGCTATTTCTTCAATTCTTTCTGATGGCATATATAAAAATGTTATTGGCTTATAAAATAGTTAGGCACAAATCAATTAAATCTTTGTGTCTTTGTGTCTTCGCGGCAAATTTCAGTGTCTTAGAATTCTGCGTTTTGTGGTGTTCTTGGGAAAGGAATTACGTCTCTAATATTAGACATTCCTGTTACGAACAGTACTAATCTTTCAAATCCTAATCCGAAACCTGAGTGAACTGCAGAACCAAATCTTCTCGTATCTAGATACCACCAAAGTTCTTCTTCGTCAATTCCTAATGCTTTCATTTTTTCAACTAAAACATCGTAGCGTTCTTCTCTTTGCGAACCACCAACGATTTCTCCAATTCCTGGGAACAAAATATCCATTGCACGAACGGTTTTTCCATCTTCGTTCAAACGCATATAAAATGCTTTGATGTTAGCTGGATAATCAAACAAAATTACCGGACATTTAAAATGTTTTTCAACTAAATATCTTTCGTGCTCACTTTGTAAATCTGCACCCCATTCGTTTATAATATAATTGAATTTTTTCTTTTTATTTGGAGTTGAATCTCTTAAAATTTCTATTGCTTCAGTATAAGAAACACGTTTGAAATTGTTTTCTAAAACGAAATTTAATTTATCTAACAAAGCCATTTCGCTGCGTTCCGCTTGTGGTTTTGATTTTTCTTCGTCTAATAAACGTCCTTCTAAAAATTTTAAATCTTCAGGGCATTTATCCATCGTATATTTAATTACGTATTGGATAAAATCTTCTGCCAAATCCATGTTGTCGTCTAAATCATTGAAGGCAACTTCTGGTTCAATCATCCAAAACTCAGCAAGGTGACGCGAAGTATTAGAATTTTCAGCTCTAAATGTTGGTCCGAATGTATAAATTTGTCCCAAAGCCATTGCGAAAGTTTCTCCTTCTAATTGACCTGACACAGTAAGATTAGTTTCTTTTCCGAAGAAATCTTCTTTATAATCTACTTTACCGTCTTCTGTTCTTGGTGTATTGTCAAATGGTAAAGCTGTAACTTTAAACATTTCTCCTGCACCTTCAGCATCTGAACCTGTTATGATTGGCGTGTTTACATATACAAAACCTTTTTCTTGAAAATAGGTGTGAACGGCATGAGCAAGAACCGAACGAACTCTCATAATAGCACCAAACATGTTAGTTCGAGTACGTAAATGTGCGTTTTCACGAAGAAAATCTAAACTAGGTTTGTTCTTTGGTTGTATCGGAAATTTTTCTGCATCGCAATCGCCAAGAATTTCTAATTTAGAAACTTGAATTTCATATTTCTGTCCTGCACCTTGACTTTCAACCAAAGCTCCAGTTACAGAAATTGCTGCTCCAGTTGTAATTCTTTTTAATGTTTCTTCAGATGTGTTTTCAAAATCGACTACACATTGAATATTATTAATTGTCGAACCATCGTTCAACGCTATAAATTGATTGTTTCTAAAAGTTCTAACCCAACCTTTTGCATTTACTTCATAATTCGCTTTAGAACTACTTAATAAGTCTTTAACTTTTGTATGTTTCATTTTAATATTAGATTTTAAATATTAGATATTAGATATCTTATGCAAATATAAATTAATTATTTTTCTTTTCTAATTCGTCCAATTCTTCGTCAGTGTGTTCTAAGATGTCTATAATTGGAGTTTTTAACTCTTGTTCGTTTGCCAATGTTTTGTTCAAAGTTAATACTAATGATGGAAGCAAAACTAAATTGGATAACATTCCGAAAAATAGCGTTAAAGCTACCAATCCACCAAGAGCAATCGTTCCACCAAAACTTGATAACATGAATACGGAAAATCCAAAGAATAATACGATTGATGTATAAAACATACTGATTCCGGCATCGTCAAAGGTCGCAAAAACAGATTTTTTTATCTTCCAATCGTTTCTTGAAAGTTCCAATCGGTATTGTGCTAAGAATCGTAAGGTATCATCAACTGACATTCCAAAAGCAATTCCGAAAACTAATATTGTTGATGGTTTTAAAGGAATTCCTAAAAATCCCATCAAACCTGCTGTCATTAAAAGTGGTAATAAATTTGGAATAATAGATACTAAAACCATTTTGAAAGATCGGAACATTATTGCCACCAATCCTGCTGTAATTAAAAACGCAAACAATAATGATGATAATAAATTGTCTAACAAATATTTAGTTCCTTTTTGGAAAACTAATGATTTTCCAGTGATTATAACTTCATATTTTGGTGATGGAAATATTTTGTTGATTTTATTTCTCAATTGCGTTTCGATTGATTTCATCTTTTCACCATTTTCGTCTTTAATGAAGGTGGTGATTCTGGCTACACTTCCATCATCAGAAATGTAACTTTTCAATTGATTGTCTTTCGAATTTTTAAGAGAGTTTTTAATGTATGGCAATAACGCAAATTCTTCATTTGGAGAAGGTAATGTATAAAAATCAGGATTTCCGTTATAGTAAGCTTGGTTGAAACTTTTGGCAACATTAACAATAGACAATGGTTTAGAAAGTTCAGGAATATCCGTAATGGTTTCTTCCAAATCTTCCATTCTTCGCAAATTGGTCAACTTCATGGCGCCATTTTTCTTTTTGGTGTCAATCATTATTTCTAATGGCATAACACCATCAAATTCTTTTTCAAAGAAACGAATGTCGTCAAAGAAAGCCGACTTTTTAGGCATGTCCTCAATAATACTTCCCGAAATTCGAATTTCATAAATTCCGATGATTCCAAAAACTAAAAGAATTACAGAAGTTACATAAACCCCAACACGATTGAATTTTACAGTTCGAACAATCCAATTCATGAAAGAAGTTAAGTATTCTCGTTCTAAATGCCCAAGATGTCTTGGAATAGGTGCAGGAATGTAACTAAAGAAAATTGGGATTATAATCAAACAAAGTAAATAAATAGCGATGATATTGATTGATGTTACTACTCCAAATTCTGATAACAACGTGTTATTTGTAGCAATAAAAGTAGCAAAACCAAATGCAGTAGTTAAATTGGTCATCAACGTTGCCGTTCCAGTTTTTGTAATTACACGTTGAAGCGCTTTGGCTTTATTGGCGTGTTTTTGATATTCTTGATGGTATTTATTGATGAAGAAGATACAATTCGGAATTCCAATTACAATTACTAAAGTTGGAACTAAAGCAGTTAAAACAGTGATTTCATAACCCATTAGTGCAATGATTCCAAAAGACCACATTACACCAATAATTACTATTACTAATGAAATTAAAGTAGCTCTAAACGAACGGAAGAAAAAGAAGAAAATTAAGGAGGTAATCAGTAAAGCTGCACCAATGAATATTCCAATTTCGTCAACTATGGTTTTGGCGTTTAACGTTCTAATATAAGGCATTCCCGAAGTATGCAATTCAATTCCTGTTTCGTCTTTAAATTTATTTAATTTCGGAATCAGATTATGTAAAACATATTCTTTTCTTGCAATGGTATTTACAATTTTTTTGTCTAAATAAACTGCTGAACGAATGGCACCTGATTTTTTATTAAACAATAAACCTTCATAAAAAGGCATTTTGTTAAACAATTCTGATTTAATTTGTTTTAAATAATTTTCGTCAAGCGTTTTTGATTGATCAACTAAAGGTTTTAGTTCAAATGTTTGTGACGAATCGTTTTTGGTAAGTTTTTGAAGATTATCAACGGTGATTACCAATTCAATTTCTTTGTCGGATTTGATTTGATGCATTAATTCACTCCATTTTTTATAAATTTCAGGAGTAAATAATTTTTTATCTTTTGTAGCAATAACTATAAGATTTCCTTCTTCACCAAAGTTTTTTAGAAAACTATTATAGTCAACATTTACTTTATCATCGGCAGGAATTAAGTTGGCTTCTGTATGAGTAAATTTCAAATCTTTCCACTGAAAAGCCATTAGAATTGTAATCAATACAACTAAACATATTAGTAAAATTCTATTTCTGATGATAATTCGGGCAATTAATTCCCAAAAACCTATACCTGATATTTTTTTCATTTGAAGATTTAAAAACGAGTGCAAAGGTAGTGAAAACCGCTTAAAACAAAAGAACTTATAGTCATCTTTTAAGTGAAAATAGGTATAAATTTTATAAATTTTAATTTTATATTAATTTTATATCCATTTTACAATTTATGATTAACTTTTTACCATATTTGTATCTTTAAAAAAAGCTTTGGACAAGAATGAAAAACTTTAAGAATGCATTATTCTACTTTGGTGTAACAGGCGGATTTATTGCGCTTATGTTTTGGATTGTCTCCAAAGGCAAGTCATTGGAAATAGGGAGAAATGTTATTGCTAAAACTTCAAGTGATAGTCTTTTCGGACAATTTCTTAATTCATTAGTTCACAATCTTGAACATCCATTAGCTATTTTATTATTACAAATTATAACGATAATTATTGTAGCAAGATTTTTTGGTTGGATTTTTAGAAAAATTGGTCAACCAAGCGTTATTGGTGAAATCATTGCAGGAATTTTTCTTGGTCCATCTGTAGTTGGAATGTACATGCCAGAATATTCTGCTATGCTTTTCCCTGTTGAATCGTTAGGGAATTTACAGTTTTTAAGTCAAATTGGTTTGATTCTTTTCATGTTTGTAATAGGAATGGAGCTTGATTTGAAAGTCTTAAAAAACAAAGCCAACGAAGCAGTTGTTATAAGTCATGCAAGTATTGTGTTTCCTTTTGCTCTAGGTATAGGATTATCTTATTTTATCTATCATAAATTTGCTCCAGAAGGCATTGAGTTTTTGTCTTTTAGTTTGTTTATGGGAATTGCAATGAGTATAACAGCATTTCCTGTTTTAGCAAGAATTGTTCAAGAGAGAGGAATTCATAAAACCAAACTCGGAACAATTGTTATTACCTGTGCTGCAGCCGATGATATTACAGCATGGTGTTTGTTAGCTGCTGTTATAGCAATTGTAAAAGCTGGTACTTTTGTTAGTTCTCTTTATATTATTTTATTAGCAACGGTTTATGTTCTAATGATGCTTTTTGTGGTTAAACCTTTCCTCAAAAAAATTGGAGATTTATATGCGAAAAGAGATAATTTAAGCAAACCAGTTGTTGCTATTTTTCTTTTAACTTTAATTATTTCCTCTTATTTAACTGAAATTATTGGAATTCATGCACTTTTTGGTGCATTTATGACAGGAGCAATTATGCCCGACATTATAAATATTAGAAAGATTTTTATTGAGAAAGTAGAAGATGTTGCCTTGATTTTATTGCTTCCATTATTCTTTGTTTTTACAGGCTTGCGTACACAAATTGGCTTAATCAATGACCCCTATTTGTGGAAAATTACCGGATTAATAATCCTTGTGGCAGTTGTTGGAAAATTTGTTGGAAGTGCTTTAGCAGCAAGGTTTGTTGGGCAGAATTGGCGAGATAGTTTAACCATTGGCGCGTTAATGAATACTCGTGGACTGATGGAATTAGTTGTTCTTAATATTGGTTACGATTTAGGAGTTCTTTCAGCGGAAGTTTTTACGATGATGGTAATCATGGCATTATTTACCACTTTTATGACAGGTCCGGCGATTGATGTTATTAATTATTTTTTCAAAAGAAGAGAGGTTATTATCCCAAACGAAATTAGCAATAGTAGTTTCAAGATTTTAATTTCATTTGGAAATAATGAAAAAGGAAAATCACTGCTTCGTTTGGCAAATAGTTTCATTAAAAAGCAAAAAGAAAATTCTAATGTAACCGCTTTGCATTTGTCTTTGAGTGATGAAGTTCACTCCTACAATCTTGAGGAATATGAAAAAGAAACTTTTGAACCTATTCTTGATGAGTCAAAAATTTTAAATCAAGAATTGACAACAATTTTTAAATCAACTATAGATATTGAAACAGATATTGCAGACATTGCTGTTAGAGGAGGATATGATTTGGTTTTAGTAGGTTTAGGGAAGTCTATTTTTGAGGGTTCTTTTCTTGGGAAAGTACTTGGATTTACAACTCGAATCATCAATCCAGATCGTTTGTTAGATAAGTTTACAGGAAAAGAAGGGTTGTTCGAAAATTCTCCATTTGATGATAGAACTCGTTTAGTAATTTCTAAAACTAAAAAGCCGCTTGGGATTTTAATTGATAAAGATTTAGTAAAAGTAGATGAGATTTTCTTACCAATATTTGGCACAGAAGACACCTTTTTGATTGAATATGCTCAAAAATTAGTTTACAATAACGATTCTAAAGTTACAATTTTAGACATTAACAATCAGGTAAAAAACAATTTTGTAATTGAAAATGCTATTACTGCTTTAGAAAAATCCTATCCTGAAAAAACTGCAACGATTGATGAAAGTCAAATGAAAGCAGGGTTTTTATTAAAACAAGATTTAATGATTATTTCCTTAGAAAGTTGGAAAAATCTTGTTGATTCTCAAAGTGTTTGGTTAAGTAATATTCCTTCGGTTTTGATTATTAAGCCATAATCTTAAAACCCTAAATCCAATATATAACTCAGTTTCAAGGCAAAATTATCTTCAAATTTTGGCAAAGCATTCGGACCATATCTCACAAAAAAGGTCAAGCCTAATCCTTTGAAAATTTGGTTGACTTCAACGCCACTTTCAAAAAAGCCTCGCTCCATAGTTTTGTATTGTAGTCCGATGTGTTGTTCTGGTTTGTCCATTTCACCCCAAGCCATTCGTGTTACAACAGAAATTAGTGGTTTTATTTTATAAGCTAATTTCACTTTATTGAAAGTATGTTTTACATGAAAGCTCACATATTTACTAGAGAAAAATTCATTGAAAAACATGGTTTCAAAACTGTTTTTTCCGGCAAAGGTGATTCGTTTAAACAACGTTTCACGATTTAAATTATTTGGCGCAATACTATATAAATGCGTCAATGGAACGTTTCCAAAAGCAAATCCGCTTTGAAAAATTAAAGATGTATTTTGTCCAGAAAGAAATGGAATTTCGTGAGTAATACGCAAATCTATTTTTGAAAAGTCAAAATCGCTGTCGAGAATGTTTTCAAATGATTTTGTAAATTGAAAAGAGAATTTTGGGAATCTTTTTTCAATTTCAAGTCGTCCAGATGAGGTTTGCATATAACCACTAAAAGGACTCCATTGTATTGCAAACTGTGCTGTTGTAAAAGTAAAATTGGAATACAATTTATCATTTACATTATAAATATATCCAAAAAGTGGTTGAATTTCTGTTCTAGCTAGACCAAAATAAATGTCCGTTTTGGGAACATATTTACTTTCAATAAATGTAGAATAGGTTTTGTGATTATAGAATGTAGAAATATTTATTGGTCGTGGATCATAAATCTTAAAGCGACGCGATTGAGTAGCAAATTGAATTTGCCCAATTTCACTCAAATCATCAACATATGAAGCACTAACCCATGAATTGGTCTCTTTGTTTAGTAAATAGGAAGGTGTTATTCCGTATTTTAATTTATCATCTTTAAATCCGTAAGCAACGTAGCCACTGATTTTGTATTTGTCTGATAGTTTATTGTTTGTAACGCCACCAATTCCTAATCTAAAACCTTCATAATTGTTGAATTTTATTAACGTTTTTAAGTCTATATCGACAAAACTTACTGGAACATAACCATTGATTATTTTTTTACCTAAAAAGATTTTTTGTTCAATGTTTTCAGCTAAAGACAAACTATCTAGATTGGTATAAGTACGCAATCTTCTTCTGTCTAAAGTGTCCTTTTTTAAAGATTCCCAATATGAGTCTGGTTTAGACATACTAGCTTCAGGAACATCAATTTTGATGCTTGGTGTTTTGAAGAAAACCGCCTCATTTATTTTTACATCGTATGGTGTAGATTCTAGTTTGAGATACATTTGGTCGGAAGCATCTTTTTGCAAACCTTCAATGCTTGAATTGAATTTTATAGTTCCTCCAAAAACTTTTAAATCTTCACTATTGTTTCCTTTTACAACGATAAATTTTCTTTTTTCAGGAAACCAAACTTTATGATCTTTTAGATAATTAAAGGTGTAAGTAGCATTAATATTTACAATTCCGTAAATTCTGTAAAATGCTTTTGCAATGGCGAAATTTTCAGCATCAACAAAAAGTAATCCTCTTAACTTGTTGGAATTTAATTTTTTAGGTTGAAAATAAATTCTGTAAACTGTTCTATCTTGAATTTTTACAGTATCTATGATTTTAAAAACAAACAATTTTCTTCCATAACTAGAAATTGGATTTCGAATAGGAATTTCAAGAATGTCTAAGCTGTTTTCATATAATGAATAAGATACTAAATTTAATCCTAAATATTCATAAAGCGGTTTTTTGAATCCAGCCATTCTCGAAGCAATTATAGTCTCTTTGGTGCCAGAATTGTTGTGTTGTAATAAATTTACTTTCTCAGTTTGATAAATATGTTGGTTTTCAACTAGTTTTTTAAATTTATAATTGGTAGAATCAAATTGCATTTTCTTTCTTCCAAAAAGCGATTTTTTGTATATCGTATCAATTTTGCTAGAAATAGAATCTGGATTAGCAGTTACAAGTAAGTGTTCGTAATTTTTATATTCAAAAGTATTTAAAGCTTTTTCAGGTTGATTGCTTTTCTTGTTTTCAATTACTTTTTTGATGATAAGATTTACTTGATTCTCCGAAAAAATTTCTTTCTCTTTCATGGTATTATTATTTACCATTTTTATAATTAGAAATTTGGCGCCAACGGTTAAATGATAATTTTTATCATAATATCCTTTGTACGTGACAACTATTGGTTTTTTATCATCGGTTATTGTAATAGTAAATTTACCTTCCCAATTGGATGAAATAGTTTTGTTGTTGTGAGTGATTTTTGCAAAAGCAATTGGTACAGTAGTATCATAATCAATTACTTGACCTTGCATTATTTTTTGCGAAATAGCATAATTGCAAAAAAGAATAAATAGAAAAACCCAAAATTTTCTCATTAAGATGATTTTGTTTAAATCGTGTAAAAGAATTATGACAAATGTAGGAATAAAAAAATCCGCTCGAACTATCGAACGGATTTTAATATACATTTAACGAAAATTATACTTTCATTATTTCAGCTTCTTTTTGAACCAAATGCTCTTCTACTTTTTTTATAAAACTATCGGTTAGTTTTTGTATAGTTTCTTCCGCTACTTTACAAACATCTTCAGAAACACCTTCTTTTTCTTGTTTTTTGATATCTGTATTGGCATCTTTTCTATGGTTACGAATACCAATTTTTGCTTCTTCAGCTTCGGCTTTAGCTTGTTTTACTAAATCACGACGACGCTCTTCTGTAAGTGGAGGAACGCTTATGATAATTAAATCACCATTATTCATTGGGTTAAAACCTAAATTGGCAATCATAATTGCTTTTTCAATTGGTTGCAACATGCTTTTTTCGTATGGTTGAATAGTAATAGTTCTAGCATCAGGAACACTTACATTTGCAATCTGTGAAAGTGGCGTTTGTGAACCATAATAGTCAACAAAAACGCTACCCAACATTTGAGGAGACGCTTTTCCAGCTCTAATATTTAAAAAAGATTTTTCTAAGTGTGCTACAGAACCATTCATTGCTTCTTTAGCTTCATCAATTATAAAGTCAATTTCTTCCATTGTATTTCAGATTTTATTCTAAAAGTTTTCTAATTATATATTTACTACTGTTCCAACATTTTCGCCTTCGCAGATTTTTAGTAAGTTTCCTTTTTTGTTCATGTCAAATACTACGATTGGCAATTTGTTTTCTTGACTTAAAGTAAAGGCAGTTGTATCCATTACGTTTAATCCTTTTTTAAGTACATCTTCAAATGAGATATAGTCAAATTTTACAGCCGATTTGTCTTTTTCAGGATCAGCAGTATAAACGCCGTCAACTCTAGTTCCTTTTAATATTACATCTGCATGAACTTCTACTCCACGTAAAACAGCAGCTGTGTCAGTTGTGAAGTAAGGATTTCCTGTTCCTGCTCCAAAAATAACTATTCTTCCTTTTTCTAAATGACGAACAGCTCTTCTTTTTATGTATGGTTCTGCAATAGCTTCAATTTTTAAGGCTGTTTGTAAACGAGTCAACATTCCTTTGTCTTCTAATGCTCCTT
Source organism: Flavobacterium chungnamense (assembly GCF_039539165.1). Taxonomy (NCBI): domain Bacteria; kingdom Pseudomonadati; phylum Bacteroidota; class Flavobacteriia; order Flavobacteriales; family Flavobacteriaceae; genus Flavobacterium; species Flavobacterium chungnamense. The sequence continues at coordinate 79,301 of NZ_BAABCS010000010.1, read as the reverse complement.
GCAATGCCATTCCGTTGATAACGGTTGCTAACATTCCCATATAATCACCTTGTACTCTGTCCATTCCGTTACTTGCTCCGGCAACACCTCTAAAGATATTTCCACCTCCAATAACTATTGCAATTTCTACACCTTTGTCGTGAATTTGCTTAATCTCATCAGCATATTCGGATAGAATTTTAGGATCGATTCCATATTGTCTTTCACCCATTAATGCCTCACCACTCAGTTTTAGAAGTATTCTTTTGTATTTCATTGGTAGATATTTATTTTGAACAAGGTTGTGTATTTCTTGTGCAAATATAGTTATAATATGATTTTATGAAATAGTAAATTAAAAATTATCCTTCAATTGTTCAAATGATTTTTTTGCAGCTTGATAACCAATTTCAAATATTTTATCCATTTTTGTTTTATTGGTTTCAAAAGTACTAAATCTCACCAACTCTTCAGGTTCTATAACCCAATCACAATGATTAAACTTCTGAAAATTGGAGTTAGCAGAAAGTAAATCAAAAGCTCTTGTTGTAACTGCTTTAATAGAATTCAAATCTTTAGCTTCAATTTTTTGTATCGGACTAACATAAACACCAATAATGTTGTCGCATCTTCCTTGCAAAACATCTGTCGGGAAATGATTTAAAATACCGCCATCACTATATAAATTTCCATTAATTATATAAGGAGAAATTACACCAGGAACTGCCGAAGAAGCAAGAACAGCATCTACAACTCGAGAACTATTATTCAAAATTTTAAGTTTGCCTTTTACCATATCGGTAGCCGTAATGTGCATTGGAATTGGTAAATCACTCATTTTGGAATCTTTAAAAATATCTTCAAAATACTTTTTAAAAGATTCCGAATCAATAATTCCAGCTTTTTTGATGGTAAAATGTTTCCAGTGAAAAAAATAAATTGATTTGAAAAAAGATAAAATTTCTTCAGGAGTTTTGCCCCAAGCATACAACGCACCAACTATTGCACCTGCACTTGAACCAGCAATTTGAGATGGTTTGATATTTTGTTCATCAAGAAATTTTAATGCACCTGCATGAGCTAATCCTTTTGAACCGCCGCCAGATAGTGCTAAACCAATTGATTTTGACTGTAAATCCATTCCTGTTTTTTGTTTAGATAACGCCTCAGTGTAATTATTGTTACATTTCATTTGTAAAAATAAAACTAATTTTGCAGAATAAATTTAACAAAAATGAATTCAATTATAGAGAAAAGCTTGAAAGTTAGTTTTTCATACCAAGAATATAGAGATTTTGTAACTGATTTGGCTAAAGAAGTTAAAACTACAGGTCATGAACAAAGAGAAGATCTAATACATTACACGCAATTGAACGAAGCAAGATTGCATCGATTGGATAAAACCACTCAAGTTGTTGATGAAGTCAAAGCAGTTTTACAAAAGCTATCCAAAGAGTATACTTGGTTGGTTATTTCAGAAAGTTGGTGTGGTGATGCTGCTCAAATTCTTCCTGTTATTAATAAAATGGCAGAAGTTTCAGAGAATATAGATTTGAGAATTGTGCTTCGTGACGATAATGAAGATTTAATGAATTTATTTTTGACAAATGGAACCAAATCAATTCCGAAGTTAATCATTATCGATAAAGCTACTAATGAAGTTGTAAATGATTTCGGACCACGACCAAAAGCAGCTAAACAACTAATTTTAGATTACAAAGCTGCTCACGGAATTGTTGATGAAACTGCTAAAATTGAATTACAGAAATGGTACTTACAAGACAAAGGAGTTTCTACTCAAAAAGAAATTGTTGAGTTACTTTAGTTAGCAATTATTTAAATACTGGAATGGTCAATCCCAAACTGATACTTCCAGTGTTTGCAATGTTTCGCACATTAAAACCATTTAAACTCAAGTCAGCAAAAAATAGAAATTCTTCATCTCCAAAACCAATTCTAAATTTGTTATAATAACCTGAGAGATTTCCGCGTCCTATAGCGAAAGATTTTCCAAAACCGTATTGTAATAAAATAGAACTTTCAGAAGAAACACTTGGTGTTAAAACTATCGAAGCATAAACAGGAACGCTGAATAGCTTTTGTTGGGCAATGACATCAAATCCTGTGTTTAAACTTAGTCCAATCCATTCACTGAAATGAATTCCGTAGCCAAATTTTGCTCCAAATCCATCAGGAAGAAACCAATAGTCACTTCGATTTCCATTCTCATCAATTTCACCATAAGTTTCATTTCCTCTGAAAGGAACACTTATGTCAAAAATAAAAAATTGACCATTTTCACTTAATGGTTTTGATTTCTCTTGTTCTAAGTAAGATTCTAAATGACTTTTTTTGTCAATTATAGTGTCTTTTTGTATTTGTGAAAAAGTGGTTATTGACAAAAAAGTAAAAAGGAAAAAGAATATTTTTCTCATAAATTAATTTTCAAATGCTTCAGGTGAAACGCCATTAATTACATCGTAATCACCAATTTTTGTTCTTCGTAAAGCTGTTAAATGCGCACCTGAATTTAATGCAATTCCAAAATCAAATGCTAAAGAACGAATATAGGTTCCTTTATTGCATTTTACTCTGAAATCAATTTCTGGCAGAGCAATTCTTGTAATTTCAAAATCATGAATGGTTGTTTTTCTAAAGGCAATTTCAACATCTTCTCCTGCACGAGCGTGTTCGTATAATCGTTTGCCATCTTTTTTGATAGCAGAAAAAACAGGTGGTTTTTGATCTATTTCTCCAAGAAATTGTTTGGTTGTTTCAAGAATTAAGGCTTCTGAAATATGTTCGGTTGGAAAAGTAGCATCAACTTCAGTTTCTAAATCGTAACTTGGTGTTGTTGCTCCAACGGTAATTGTTCCAGTATATTCTTTGGCTTGTGCTTGAATTTCTGTAATTCTTTTTGTAAATTTTCCTGTGCAAATTATCAATAAACCAGTAGCTAACGGATCTAACGTTCCAGCATGACCAATTTTGAATTTTTTTGGTAAATCGTATTTTCTTTTTAAAATGTATTTTAATTTATTCACCGCTTGAAACGAACTCCAAGTCAACGGTTTGTCAATTAAAAGTATTTGACCTTCAAGAAAATCTTCGGCTGTTTTCAATTTTTATTTGTTTAAAGAAAAATAGGTCAATAAAATAATTCCAGCTATAATTCTGTAGTAACCCCAAGGTTTAAAACCATATTTTTTAATGATTCCGATGAAGAATTTTATAGCAATAACAGCAACAACAAAGGCAACAATATTTCCTATTAGAAACAATTTTAGATTCTCACTTGATTGGGTTAATAATTCGTAACCTTTCAATTGAGAAACTTCATAAGTTTTAAGGAAAAGCGAGTAAGTAGTTACAGCCAACATCGTTGGAACGGCTAGAAAAAATGAAAATTCTGCTGCCGTTTCTCTTGTCAATCCTTGTTGCATTCCGCCAATTATAGAAGCAGCAGAACGACTTGTTCCTGGCATCATCGCTAAACATTGCCAAAAACCAATAGTTACGGCTTTTTTGATTGTAATATCTTCTTCGTTAGCAACTGTTGGAGTATTAAATCGTCCATCAATGAATAGTAAAACAATTCCGCCAAGAATTAAAACTATAGCAATTGGAATAGGATTTCCTAGAACGGCATCAATTTTATCATCAAATATTTTCCCTAGAACCAATGCAGGAATTACAGCACAAGCCAATTTGATATAGAAATTGATTTTTGTAAAGTCAAAAAACTTTTTCCAATACAAAACTACAACTGCTAGAATGGCACCAAATTGAATTGAAACTTGAAATAATTTTACAAAATCATCTTCTTGAATACCAAAGAAAGAACTTGTAAAAATCATGTGAGCAGTTGAAGATACAGGTAAATATTCTGTTAATCCTTCTACTATTGCAATAAGAATTGCTTGAAGTAAATCCATTTTTCAGTAATTAGTGATGAGTGATAAGTAAAAAAGTAATTAGTAAATAGAATTATAAAACTATTCACTAATTATTATTCACTATTTACTAGATTTAGGATTTTTGAAAATAGAATAAATTGTAATTCCAAAACCAATTAACACCACTGTTGGAGCCAATCTAATTCTTCTGAAACTAAACACATCTTCATTAAAAACTTTTGGATCAGTGCTTCCGCCACCAGACATTAATATAAATCCTAAGGCAATAACTGCAATTCCAATTAAAAGAAATTTATAGTTGATTTGATCAAAAAGAAAATCTGGTTTTTGTTCGTTATTTTTCATAAGTATTCTATCTTGTATCTATTTGTCTATTAGTATAAATCGTCGGTTCTTAGATTTAAGAAACGTTGTGTGGCAAAGTGAGTACTTATCCAAGTTATTAAAACTCCAAGAACTAAAACTCCCGATAAAACCACAATAGTTAATTCAATATCTTTAAAAATATCCAATGCAGGATAGTTTGTTGATACATATAAAAGAACTCCTAGTAATGCTAGTACAGCTAAAGCAGCACCAATGATTCCAAGAATAATACTTCTTTTTACAAATGGTTTTCTAATAAATGATTTTGTTGCACCAACCATCTGCATAGTTTTAATGATAAATCTGTTGGCATAAATAGAAAGACGCATAGAACTATTAATCAACAAAACCGAAATAAAAGCAAAAACACCACTTACAATTAAAACCCACATACTTATGGTTCTAACATTATCGTTTACTAAAGTGATTAATTGTTTGTCATAAACTACATCAGCAACCAAAGGATTTTTACGTATTTGACTTTCCACTTTAGAGAAACCAGGATTAGTTACATAATCCGCTTTAAGGTGAATGTCGTAAGAATTTTGCAATGGATTTACTCCAAGAAATTGCATAAAATCTTCTCCGATTACTTCTTTATGTTGTTTGGCTGCAGTTTCTTTTGAAATATATTTGAAATCTTTAGCGAATTTCCCAGCCTTCATTTCGGCTTCAAATTGCTTGAAAACAGTGTCGTTGGCTTCGTTTTTAAAGAAAACAGTCATTACAATATCTTCTTTAAAGTTGTCTGATAAACGTTTAGAATTGATAATGAAAAGACCAAGCATTCCTAGTAAAAATAATACTAAAAACACACTCATCACAACTGAAACATAGGAAGTGATTACTCTTCTTTTTTGAAATTTATCGAAATTTGATGACATACATTGTAATTTAAGCCGTAAAAATAATAAAGAATTTGTTTATTCATAGTTTATAACGTTTAAAGTTTTGTGTTTAGTACAATAAATGTAAATTTGTGGCCAATTAGCGTAGACATTAACTTTCGATTAACTTTCAAGGTTTTAAGTAAAAAAATTAACAAAGTAAATTCTTACAATAGCAATGTTTATCGCCGCTAAAATTTTAATGTAAAAAGGACGAATGAAATACTTTCACGAACAAATCGAAGCCAAATGGCAACAATACTGGGCAGAAAACCAAACTTTTGCTGCATCAAATAACAGCGAAAAACCAAAATATTACGTTTTGGACATGTTTCCTTATCCATCAGGAGCAGGATTGCATGTTGGTCATCCGCTTGGTTACATTGCTTCCGATATTGTAGCTCGATTTAAACGTCATAAAGGTTTCAATGTTTTGCATCCGCAAGGTTATGATTCTTTTGGTTTGCCTGCAGAACAATATGCTATCCAAACTGGGCAGCATCCAGATACAACAACCAAAGAAAACATTGCGCGTTACCGTGAACAATTAGATAAAATTGGATTTTCATTCGATTGGAGTAGAGAAGTACGCACTTCAAATGCCGATTATTACAAACATACACAATGGATTTTCATTCAATTGTTCAATTCGTGGTACAATAAAAATACAGATAAAGCGGAAGATATTGCAACCTTAATTTCAATTTTTGAAAATGAAGGAAACGCTACTGTAAATGCGGTTTGTGATGACAATATCGTTTCATTTTCAGCTTCTGAATGGAACGCTTTTTCATCAGAAGAACAACAAAAAATTCTTTTACAATATAGATTAACGTATTTAGCAGAAACCGAAGTAAACTGGTGTCCAGCTTTGGGAACCGTTTTGGCAAATGACGAAATTGTAAACGGTGTTTCAGAACGTGGCGGTCATCCTGTGATTCGTAAAAAAATGACGCAATGGTCGATGCGAATTTCTGCTTATGCCGAAAGATTATTACAAGGTTTAGATACTATTGATTGGAGTGAATCAATAAAAGAATCACAAAGAAACTGGATTGGAAAATCAGTTGGTGCTTCTGTTGATTTCAAATTGAAAGATTCAGATAAATTAATTTCTGTTTTCACAACTCGTCCTGACACTATTTTCGGAGTTACATTTATGACTTTGGCTCCAGAACACGAATTGGTTTCACAAATTACAACACCAGAACAAAAAGCTGCTGTTGATGCTTATGTGGAAGCCACTGCAAAACGTTCGGAAAGAGAAAGAATGGCCGATGTAAAAACCATTTCAGGAGTTTTCACAGGAGCGTTTGCCGAACATCCATTTACTAAAGAACCAATTCCGGTTTGGATTGGCGATTACGTTTTGGCTGGTTACGGAACAGGCGCAGTTATGGCGGTTCCTTGTGGTGATGAGCGTGATTATGCTTTCGCGAATTTCTTCAAAGGAACTCAAGGAATGCCTGAAATTAAAAATATTTTCAATCAAGATATTTCTGAAGCGGCTTATGGCGAAAAAGGTGGTTTTGAATTAGTAAATTCTGATTTCTTAAACGGATTGGGTTACAAAGACGGAACAAAAAAAATCATAGAAGAATTGGAGAAAATCGGACAAGGAAAAGGCAAAACCAATTACCGTTTGCGTGATGCGGTTTTTTCTCGTCAAAGATATTGGGGTGAACCATTTCCAGTATATTATGTGAACGGATTGCCACAAATGATTGATGCTAAACATTTACCAATCGTATTGCCAGAAGTTGAAAAATATTTGCCAACCGAAGACGGACAACCGCCACTAGGAAACGCAACGACTTGGGCGTGGAATAGTGTTCAGTGTTCAGTGGTCAGTAATCAGTTGATTGACAACGTGACTATTTTTCCTTTAGAATTGAATACTATGCCAGGTTGGGCAGGAAGTTCGTGGTATTGGATGCGTTATATGGATGCACACAACGAAAACGAATTTGCCTCAGCCGATGCACTAAAATATTGGGAAAATGTAGATTTATATATTGGAGGAAGCGAACACGCAACCGGACATTTATTATATTCTCGTTTTTGGAACAAATTCCTAAAAGATAGAGGTTACGCACCAACAGAAGAACCATTCAAAAAGTTGATTAATCAAGGAATGATTTTGGGAATGAGTGCTTTTGTTTATAGAACCTATTTTGACGTAACTTGGGCGGAACAGGGTAACTCAACTAATGAGATGACTGAGCTATTTAAAAAATTAATAAACGAAAATCCAATTCTTTTTTCTAAAGGCACTAAAGAAAGTATCGAAAGAGGAAATGTTACAGATGAAATAAATCAAAGAATTTCAGAAATTGAAAAGAAATTTGAGGTTTTAATAACTAATAAAATATCAAATTTAGAAAGTTGTGGTGTTAGTGTGAAATTTGATTTTACTCCAATCCACGTTGATTTAGCAGTAATAAATGATATCACAAATGAATTAAATATTGATGCTTTCAAAAACCATCCTTTATATTCAGATTATAAAGAAGCTGTTTTTATAAAAGAAGAAAATGACAAATACATAGTAGGTCGCGAAGTAGAAAAAATGTCAAAATCGAAATACAATGTTGTCAACCCAGATGATATTTGTAATGATTATGGTGCGGATACGTTGCGTTTGTATGAAATGTTTTTAGGTCCATTGGAACAAGCAAAACCATGGAATACTGCAGGAATTACAGGAGTTTCAGGTTTCTTGAAAAAACTATGTCGCTTGTATTTTGATGATAATGGTTCTATCGTAACAAATGATGAACCTTCAGCAGATATGTACAAATCCTTACATAAAACCATCAAAAAAGTTACTGAAGATATCGAGAATTTCTCGTTCAACACATCAGTTTCACAGTTTATGATTTGTGTGAATGAGTTGGCTCAAATGAAATGTAACCATAGAGCAATTCTAGAACCATTAGCGATTTTGGTTTCGCCTTATGCTCCACATATTGCTGAAGAATTATGGAGTCAATTAGGGCATGAAGGTTCGGTTTCAACTGTTGCTTTTCCAATTTGTGAAGAGAAATATTTAGTTGAATCTGAGAAAGAATATCCAGTTTCGTTTAATGGTAAAATGCGTTTTACAATTAAATTACCTTTAGATTTAACCGTTCCGCAAATTCAAGAAATTGTAATGGCAGACGAAAGAACCATCAAACAATTAGACGGAAGAACTCCAAATAAAGTAATCATCGTTCCAGGAAAAGTCATTAACTTGGTGGGATAATTTTTCAATTATTATTTACCGCAAATTTACAAATTACTATATTGAAATTCGCGAATTTGCGGTTTTTTATATCTATTGTTTTCGTTTTGAGAAAATAAACGTTAGATGATTTATAATTTAAAGTTAAAAATGAATTAGAAAAAAAATCTGATTTGTAGCTTTGAATAAAATAACATTAATCAAAGTAAATATGAGAAATTTTAAAGTTTTAATCGCATTATTTTTTATTAGTTGGTCATTTGCTCAGGAAAAGGAAGGAACTACTACTCCTGAAAAACCAAAATTTTATTTCACCTACGGACTAAATGCTCAAGTTCAAGATGAGTTAAGTATTGATAAAAAGCTGAAAGTTGCCGGACTTCCTGAGGTTAATAGTTTTACTCCAGAGTTTTTTATAGGTATGACCATGTTTGGAAAAAAATATTCTGGAGACATTGACTTTGGATTTTTAAATTCTAAAAATGAGGCCGGAAATAATGAAAATAGATATATTGGTTTTACTACAAGATTAAGAGTTCACTACAATTTAATAAACAAAGAAAAAGTTGCCTTCACAACAGGGTTAAACTTTTCAAATACTACAGGCGAATTAGTCGTTTTTACTAAAAATAACGTTATTGATCTTAACGATTTAACACCAGCTAATAATGTTGGAAATCTGTCTTTAAGAAATAATTTGTTCTTTGTAGGACCATCAGCATCATTGTATCTTTTTAATAATAAGTCTACCAAACTTAGATTAAATGTTGGATATGAATTTGCATTTACAAATGGTAAATGGAAATCAGATTACGCCGATGTGAACAACACTGTTAAGGAACAAGGAAATAATCGTTTTGTTTTTGGGATTACTTTATTGTAGAGTTTTGTAACATTTTTCATTTTTTACGTATAAGTAAGAAACAATTATAATGAAAAAACACGAAGTTCACATTCTAAAGAAAACTGCTGGTTTTGGCGGAATGAAAGAAGAGTTAGCTAAAGAAGTAGAACATTTTCTTGATAAAAAAGTAAATGAAGGATATGAAATAGTCAATATTTCTTTTACTTATTATGAAGCTAGTGAGTTGATTGCGTTTATAACTATTTGTAGATAATAAATGTCAACTTGTCATTTTTTAAATTTGGCTTGTAATTTGATATTACTCTATAAACTTTAAATATAAAAATATGGGAATGGGATATATGGTTTTAGCTGGAATTATCATGCTAATGAGTTGGTTCGTAAGCAACCGATTGAAAAGCAAATTCGAGTTTTATTCAAAATTGCATTTACAAAACGGAATGTCTGGTGCTGAAATAGCAGAAAAAATGCTAGCAGATAACGGAATTTATGATGTAAAAGTAATTTCAACTCCAGGACAATTAACGGATCATTACAATCCAGCTGATAAAACGGTAAACTTGAGTGAAGCAGTTTATAATCAAAGAAATGCCGCAGCTGCCGCAGTTGCCGCGCACGAATGTGGACATGCTGTGCAACACGCAACGGCTTATAGTATGTTGCAATTACGTTCTAAATTGGTGCCAATAGTTTCTTTTGCATCCAATTTTGTCCAGTGGATTTTGCTAGCTGGTATACTAATGGTAAATACTTTTCCATCGTTATTACTTGTTGGAATTGTAATTTTCTCTGCAACAACTTTGTTTACAATAATCACTTTACCAGTTGAATATGATGCAAGTAATAGAGCTTTAGCATGGTTGAAAAACAAAAACATGTTAAACCAAGCCGAATATGCAGGAGCTGAAGATTCACTAAAATGGGCTGCAAGAACTTATGTTGTAGCTGCAATTGGTTCGATAGGAACATTATTGTATTACATTTCTATCTTTATGGGTAGAAGTAATGATGATTAATTTGAATCGAGTATAAAGCAAAAATCCGTCTATAACAGACGGATTTTTTATTTTACAAAAGAGGATAGAATTACAAGAATTGACACCCAAACAACTCCGTGAATGATAAGGCATTTCACATGATTTTTTCCGCCATACAATTGTCGTACTAAATGCACCATAAAGTAAATCAAACTAATTGGTACCATTAAATAAAATAAAAGCACACCAAAATTAGGTGTTTTTGCATCGCCAGGAAAAAGTTCATAACAAACACCTGCAATCAAAATATAGATAGTGTAAAAAGCAATTGTAAGGTTTTCTTTTGAAAATTTGTTGAGGTTCATTTTATATTTATTGTCTAGAGTTGTATTTGTCTTTCTATTTGTTGTTCCAATGAAATAAAAGTTTCTGTTCGAGAAACACCATCTATGGGTTGGATTTTTTTATTCAAAAGTTGCATTAAATGTTCGTTGTCTCTACAGATAATTTTGATTAAAATGCTCCAATTACCTGTAGTATAATGACATTCTAAAACTTCAGGAATTTTTTTTAATTCTTTTACAGCCTCAGCATTAGAAGCCGCTTTTTCTAAGTAAACACCAATAAAAGCCATCGTTTTATAACCTAAAACTTTGTTATTTACGATAAATTTAGAACCTGAAATTACACCAGCATCTTCTAGTTTTTTCAATCGTTGGTGAATTGCTGCGCCTGAAATTCCTATTTTATTAGCGATTTGCAATATTGGTTTTCGAGCATCTTCCATCAAGAAACGAAGAATTTCTTTATCGATTCCGTCAATTTCAATTTGAAGCTGATTGATTTTCATTGATTATAATTTTAAATCAAAAATATGTATTTTGTTTTAAATTAAAACAAATATTAGTTATTTGTTACTAATTTATCAGGATTATAGCCAATATAAGGCATAGCAGTTTCTTTGAAAATCACTCCAAATTCTTCCAATTCTTTCAAAATAGGTTCGTAAACTTCTTTTCTAATGGGTAATTGAACGCCAGGCGTTTTTATGTTTCCGTTTAAGATTTGTAATGTAGCCATTGCAACCGGTAATCCAACAGTTTTTGCCATGGCAGTGTAGGTTTGATCGTCACCAATGCAAACCATTTTGGAGTCAATTTGTTGTTGTTTTCCGTCTAATTCGTAACCAAATTTATGGTACATTACAATCATATCTTTGTCGTTGGGTTGTAAAGTCCAATTATCATTCAATATACGTTCTAGAATTTGTGCTGGAGTGGCATTTTTTAAACCAACAATTTTATTTGGGTTGAATAAATCTAATTCTAATAATTTGTCCCACATGATATCGTCTTGTTCAATATTTAGTGCCAAACGCATTTTAATTTCAACAGAATCCGTTGGATGATAGGGTAAAAAAGAATTGATAAACTCACGGAAACTCATCGTTTCAGAATTTTCCATTATATAAGTATCATCGGTCATTCCTAGTTGTACAAACATGTTCCAAGCTTTTGAAAAACCAACTCTTCTGATAGTTCCACGATATAAAGTCAACACATCATCAAGACCATAAACGCTTCTGTATTTTAGTGAATCTCTGTTGGCGTAACCTTCAAATTTTCCGAAGCCTTCTACTAATAAAAACTCGGTTCTACGAAACAATTTATTGTATGGAATGTATTTATATTTACCTTCTTGGATGAATTTTGCTGCGCCACCTTGACCAGCTAAAACAACGTTTCTTGGTGCCCAAGTGAATTTGTAATTCCAAAGATTATCATCACTTTCAGGAGCGACTAATCCGCCACAGAAGGATTCGAATAAAATCATTTTACCACCTTTTTCACGAATTTCATCAATGACTTTCATGGCACTCATGTGGTCAATTCCTGGGTCGAGCCCAATTTCATTCATGAAAATCAATCCATTTTCTTTCGCAGCAGCATCTAAACCTTGCATTGCATCAGAAACATAAGATGCAGTAACCATGTGTTTTTTGAAAGTGATACAATCTTTGGCAACTTCAATGTGCATGTGAGCAGGTAACATCGAAATTACAATATCAGCTTTTTGAATTTCCGCATGACGTTGTGTTTCATCGTTAATGTCTAACTGAATAGCAGTTGCATTAGGATGATTGTTGGTTTTTCTTTGAGCTAATTCTAAAGATAAATCTCCAATAGTTATATGAAGATTCTGTTCAAAAGATTTGTTTAAAAGGTATTGAATTAAAGAAGAAGCCGAACGACCTGCGCCTATGATAAGAATGTTTCTCATGGTTTGTTTGTAATTGGATACAAATTTATGAAATTGGAATGATTTTCATTAATAATTTGATAAAAACAAAAAAGCCCAACCAAAATTGATTGAGCTTTTGAATTTTATGTAATAATTTATTCTAAACCTTCAAGGTCTTTTTCTAAGTCTTCAAGTTCCTTTTTTGCTTCTTGTTTTGTTTCAATTTTTTGTTGTTCAAATTGTTGGTCTTTTTCCACTTCATCTTTTATTAGATAAGTTTTTCCCAATACAAATATTGCGCAGATATAAGTTATTGCAAACAAACATTTAACAAGTTTACGTTGATTAGTCTCGGATTTTTTGAAAGTTATAAAAATCAAAATCAAAGCAGCTCCAATTGGTAAAAGAGCTAAAGTATCTAATGGAAGTATCGAAAAAACAATACTCAAGATAACAAATACATATGACAAAATTAATAAAGCCTTTCTCATCTTAAATTCCAGTTGCAGAAGTTAATGTTAATTGTCCTGTTCCAACAGGAATACTAAACTTCATTAATGCAGGTACTTTTTTTGCATCGGCGGTAAGCCAAATTAAGTTTTTGTCTGTTCCTTTTAGCTTGTTAGTTTTTGCACCAATAGATAATTTGTAGCATTCTTTTTGTCCAAGATTCCCTGCATTAACGCTTTCTGTTCCCATGTACTTTAATGTAACAGGAATTTCTTTTTCGTCAAAAACAATGGTAAATGATTTAGTTTGTCCTGATTTCATTTTCGAAAAATCGATAGTTCTTACTTTATAAAGTAACGATACTACATCTAGAGTCGAAGCTCCAATATTGAAAGTACGAGTTGTTTCGGGATTATTCCTTTTTTTTGAGGTGCTTGTGACAGAATTTCCTTTGAAAACGTATTTTTCTTTTTTAGTGTAACCACCTTCGTCAACACTTCTTTTATATAAACTTGGTTTTAAAGTGGTCGGGTTTACGTAAGCCTCGTAAATATCTCTTATTTTGAAAAATTTATCCCATTTGCTAAACGTTGCTAATTCGCAGTTCAAATGTAAATATGTGTTTTTTGAAGTACTCTGATTTTCAGTAGACATGGTTACTTGAGCCAATTGTGTCATCAATCCACTCATATTATAAGAGCCAGCATAAACTAATTTTTCACCTGATGGAATAACTACTTTGTTATCTGCTGTAAAGGAACAGAAAATCAATAGGGTAGCGATAATAAATGTTGCTTTTTTCATTTCTTAAAATTATGGTACAAATATAAAATTTTATAATTGTTAAAATCAAAAGGAAAACATAAAAATCCTTGAGCATTCCATATATAACTGATATTTTTGTTAAAAATTATTAAGAACTAATATTATGGATAAGAAAATATTTTCCGCAGCAGGTTTTTTTGGAATGACAGCAATTATTTTAGGAGCTTTTGGTGCTCATGCTTTAAAGAAAGTTTTGAGTGTAGATCAATTAGTTACATTTGAAACTGGAGTAAAATATCAAATGTATCACGCTTTGTTTTTGCTGTTTTTAGGATTAAACAATCATTTGAGTTTTAAAACAAAAAAAACAATTTTAGTGCTCACTATTTTAGGAATTATTTTCTTTTCTGGTTCTATTTATTTATTGGCTACAGATAGTTTAAATGCTTTCAATTTTAAAGTTATTGGGTTTATCACACCAATAGGAGGTATGTTGCTAATCATGGCTTGGGCAATTTTTTCTTTACATTTTTTAAAGAAAAAAGCATAATTTTTTAATAAACTACAACGTTGTAATAATTAATTTTTACCTTTGCAGTCAATTTATTAATTGCAACACAATACAATTTTATGGAGAATACTGCCCAATCTACGAAATCGATTTCGTTAAAACAATATGGAATCAAAAATGTCCAAGAAATTATATACAATCCATCTTTTGAATTTTTATATAATGAAGAATTAAGTCCAAGTTTACAAGGTTACGAAAAAGGTCAATTGACTGAACTTGGAGCTGTAAACGTAATGACTGGTGAATTCACGGGTCGTTCGCCTAAAGATAAATATATTGTAAAAGACGCAATAACAGAAAATACTATTTGGTGGAATTCTGAAAAAGCGGTAAACGACAACAAACCAATTTCTCAAACAACTTGGAATGCTCTTAAAGAAACAACAGTAAATCAACTTTCAGGGAAAAGATTATTTGTTGTTGATGCTTTTTGTGGCGCTAACGAAAATACTCGTTTAAAAGTTCGTTTCATTATGGAAGTAGCATGGCAAGCACATTTTGTGAAAAACATGTTCATACGTCCAACTGATGCTGAACTAGAAAATTTTGGTGAACCAGATTTTATTGTAATGAATGGTTCAAAAACTAGTTTCAAAGACTTCGCAGCTCATGGGTTAAATTCTGAAGTTTATGTAGCATTCAACCTTACGGAGAAAGTACAATTAATTGGTGGAACTTGGTATGGTGGTGAGATGAAAAAAGGATTGTTCTCAATGATGAACTATTACTTGCCATTACAAGGAATTGCTTCTATGCACTGTTCAGCAAATAAAGGAAAAGATGGCGATGTAGCAGTTTTCTTCGGATTGTCTGGAACAGGAAAAACAACTTTATCTACTGATCCAAAACGTGAATTAATAGGTGACGATGAACACGGTTGGGATAACGATGGTGTTTTCAATTTTGAAGGTGGATGTTATGCAAAAACCATCGATTTAAGTGCAGAAAACGAACCAGATATTTTTGGAGCGATTAAAAAAGATGCATTATTAGAAAACGTAACAGTTGATGCCAGCGGAAAAATCGATTTTAAAGATGGTTCTGTAACACAAAATACTCGTGTTTCTTATCCAATTAATCATATTCACAATATTGTAAAACCAGTTTCTAAAGCTGGTCATGCAACAAAAGTGATTTTCCTAACGGCAGATGCTTTTGGAGTCATGCCTCCAGTTTCTAAACTAACTCCTGAGCAAACTAAATATTATTTCTTATCAGGTTTCACAGCTAAGTTGGCTGGAACAGAAAGAGGTGTTACACAACCAGAACCAACATTCTCTGCATGTTTCGGAAAAGCATTTTTATCATTGCATCCAACTAAATATGGTGAAGAATTGGTAAAAAAGATGGAACAACACAATGCTACAGCTTATATGGTTAACACTGGTTGGAATGGAACAGGAAAACGTATTTCTATAAAAGATACTCGTGCCATAATTGATGCTATTCTTGATGGGTCAATTGAGAAAGCGGAAACTAAAGTAATTCCAACATTCAATTTTGAGGTTCCAACTTCTTTACATGATGTTAATCCAGCCATTTTAGATCCAAGAGATACTTATGCAGATGTTTCTGAATGGGAAACTAAAGCAACAGATTTAGCTGGAAGATTCATTAAAAACTTCGTTCAATATACAGACAATGCTGAGGGACAGAATTTAGTAAATGCTGGACCACAATTATAAAATAACAAACAAACTATACCTAAACAAAGAAAAAGCCCAACATCACTGTTGGGCTTTTTTGATATCTATAAATAAAATTTTATTTTCCTTTGTTAGCTTCTGCAACATAGCGCTCAAGAGCCATTGTCATAGAAGGTGTTTCTGGAGTTGGAGCAAGAATATCAATTCTTAAACCATGTTCTAAAGCTTCTTTTTGAGTAGTGCTTCCAAAAACAGCTATTCTCGTGTCATTTTGTTTAAAATCTGGGAAGTTTTTAAATAATGATTTGATTCCTGTTGGACTGAAAAAAGCCAAAACATCATAATAAACATCAGCTAAATCAGATAAATCACTCATTACCGTTTTATAAAAAACAGCTTGCGTCCAATTGATTTTTAGGTTGTTTAATGTCACAGGCGCGTCAGCATTTAATTGATCTGAAGCAGGAAGTAAAAACTTTTCATCTTTATATTTTTTGAAAAGTGAACTCATGTCTGCAAAATCTTTTTGACCAACATAAATTTTACGTTTTCTATAAACAACATATTTCTGTAGATAAAAAGCAATAGCTTCTGATTGACAAAAATATCTTAAATCTTCTGGAACTTTATAACGCATTTCTTCAGCCACTCTAAAAAAGTGGTCTACTGCATTTCTACTTGTTAATATGATTGCAGTAAAATTGTTAAGGTCAATTTTTTGAGCTCTAACATCTTTCGCGCTTACGCCTTCTACGTGAATAAAAGAACGAAAATCTATCTTTACCTTATGCTTTTGTTGTAAATCAAAATAAGGCGAATTTTCTACTTTTGGCTCTGGTTGCGAAACCAAAATCGTTCTTACTTTCAAATTTGCCATGTTTAAACTCTAATTTTTTGTAATCAAATAAAATATGAAATAATATGGAGCTATTTCAAGTGCGCAAAGATACAAAATAAAATAAAACAACTTACCGAATACTAAATTTTGATAATTTTTCAAAGAAATAAGATAAGTCACTAAGTTTATTATTAATAATATACAAATTACGGTAATAATTAAAGAATTCGTTGAATAATTACCATAAAACAGGATAATCGAAACTGGTAATAGTAGTAATCCAATATAGGTTCTGAAGGTAACTTTCTGTAAATTAAACTGCTCGATGATTTCTTCAATCCCAAATGTTGCGGCAATAATCTTCTCTACGAGAAATTTAGAAAGTATAAAAACGGTCAATAAGGTAAAAATTCTTGTAAAAAGAATCCAATCAGTTTTAATGCCATAATTGTAGTGTACTAAAACTAATTGAATAAAAAACGAAAGTGAAATTATATTTACTGTAAATAGAATTACATTAAATCCGCTCATTAAATGACTACTTTCTCGATATATTTTAGTATATTTATCTGATACAATTAATCGAATATAATCGTTAAATCTCGTTTCAAAGACTGATTTTGCTAAAACAATTAGAAATAAGGAAAGCACAAAAATAATTGTTGCCCAATCTTTGTTTTCTATAATTCGTGGATGTAATTCTAATGCTATCATGAACCGCAAAATTACTAAATTTTATTTGTTGATTAGTATTATAATATTATTAAGATTATGAAGTAATAAAATGAGTATTTTTGCACAAACTTTTATCAACAAATATGAATTGCGGCATTGTAATTATTCCAACTTATAACGAGATTGAAAATATTGAAAGTATAGTGAGAGCTGTATTTTCTTTACATAAACCTTTTCATGTTCTTATTGTAGATGATAATTCGCCAGATAAAACAGCAGATAAAGTAAAAGAACTTCAAAAAGAATTTCCAAATAAACTTTTTCTTGAAGTAAGAACAAAAAAAGCTGGATTAGGAACTGCTTACGTTCATGGATTCAAATGGGCACTAGCTCATGATTATGAATTTATTTTTGAAATGGATGCCGATTTTTCACATAATCCTCATGATTTAGAGCGATTGTATGATGCGTGCCATTTTGGAGGTGCCGATTTAGCTATTGGATCAAGATATGTTACCGGAGTGAATGTTGTAAACTGGCCTTTAAGTAGAGTTTTGCTATCTTATTTTGCTTCAGTTTATGTGAGAATGATTACCGGAATGAAAATTATGGATGCTACTGCAGGATTCATTTGCTATAGCAGAGAAGTTTTAGAAGCAATTAATCTTGACAAAATTAAATTCATTGGATATGCTTTTCAAATTGAAATGAAATACAGAGCATTTTCTAAAAAATTTATCATTCAAGAAGTACCAGTAATTTTTACAGATAGAACCAAAGGACAATCTAAAATGAGTGGTTCTATTATTAAAGAAGCCATCTTTGGTGTTTTATCACTTAGAATAAAAAAATTATTTAATAGATTATAGAAAATATATGAATACCGTTTTAATTAAAAATGCAAGGATTGTAAATGAAGGTAAAATTTTTGAAGGCGATGTTCTTATTGAAGGCGAGTTTATAAAAGAAATTGCCGAAAGCATAAGCCACAAAAGTTCCAATTGTAAAGTTATTGATGCCGAAGGGAATTATTTAATCCCAGGAGCAATCGATGATCAAGTGCATTTTCGTGAACCAGGCTTAACTCATAAAGGCACTATTGAATCAGAGAGTCGTGCGGCTGTTGCTGGCGGAATTACTTCTTTTATTGAGCAACCCAACACAGTTCCGAATGCTGTTACACAAGAATTATTAGAAGATAAATATCAAATTGCTGCTCAAACTTCGTATGCCAATTATTCTTTTATGATGGGCGGAACCAATAATAATTTAGAAGAAATTCTTAAGACAAATCCCAAAAATGTTGCTGGGTTAAAATTATTTCTTGGATCTTCAACTGGTGATATGTTGGTTGATAGTACTGCCGCTTTAGAAAGTATATTTTCAAGCACAAAATTATTAATTGCTGTTCATAGCGAGGATGAAAATACTGTAAAAAGTAATTTAGAACATTATAAAGCTATATATGGAGACGATATTCCTGTAGCGCTACATCCTGAAATTAGAAGTGTTGACGCTTGCTATAAATCTACTGAAAAGATAATTAAGTTAGCTAAAGAAACTGGTGCACGTTTACATGTATTTCACATTTCAACGGCAAAAGAGTTGGATCTGTTTACCAACAAAATTCCGTTAGAAGAAAAACAAATTACAGCTGAAGTTTGTATCCATCATTTATGGTTTTCAGACGAAGATTATGCTACAAAAGGAAATTTTATCAAATGGAATCCAGCAGTAAAATCCGCTTCAGATAGAGAAGGACTTTGGAAAGCATTGTTAGATGATAGAATCGATGTTATAGCTACAGATCATGCACCACATACATTAGAAGAAAAACAACAAGTTTACACAAAAGCACCATCAGGAGGACCATTAGTTCAACACGCTGTTGTGGCTATGTTTGAAGCGCATCATCAAGGTAAAATTTCTGTGGAGAAAATCGTTGAGAAAATGGCTCACAATCCGGCTAAGATTTTCAAAATAGAAAATAGAGGTTTTATAAAAGAAGGTTTTTATGCCGATTTGGCAATTGTTAATCCTGCGATGCCTTGGAGTGTGAATAAAGATAATATTCTATACAAATGCGGTTGGTCACCATTTGAAGGAACCAATTTTAAATCAAGAATTACACATACTTTTGTAAATGGACAATTGGTTTATGAAAATTCTAAAGTCAAAGAAATTAAAGCCGGAAAACGTTTACTGTTTGATAGATAAGAAATGAAAAAAATAGTATTTATTTTATTTATAATTTCATTTGTACTACCAAGTTGCAAGAATGAAATAATTGAAAAGCCAGATAATCTTATCGAAAAGGATAAGATGAAAGAGATTATTTATGATTTAGCAATTCTAGAAGCGGCTAGAAATCAAGGTTCTGCTACTCGAAATTATCCTAAAGCAAGTGTCTTTTTAAAAGAAAAATATAAAGTAGATAGTTTAACTTTCGCAAAAAGTACTCAATATTATGCTTCAGATATTAAAGAGTATAAAAGAATGTATGAAGAAGTTAAAGAGCGCTTAGATAAAGAAAATAAGAAGTTAAGCGGTGCTCCAATTCCAGTTCAAAATCTTGAAGAAGGAATTGTAAAGTAATTATTTTTTATAATGAACTACAATTTTATCTAAGTAATTGTCAATAGCCTCAAAATCATAATTCAAATAGTTTTTTATTTTTTCATTTGAAATCGCATCACTATTTAGAATTGATTGCGCCGCATGTTTAGATATTTTTCTTTTGGTTCTAAAAATAGAAGAGAGCACCCAATCCAATCGCCATCCAATATTGAGCATCCAGGGTTTTGCCTCAATTTTTGGTTTTTTAGCCTTTATTTTTTCAGCGATACTGTAGATAATATTTTTGTAAGTAATGTTCTCAGACAGCAATGCAAATCGTTCTCCATTACAATCAGAGTTCATTAATTTATGCATTATTTCCACAACATCTGTAACAGCAACATAACCAGAGGAACCATAAGTGTAAAATGGAATTCCTTTTTCAATAGAGGTAAAAAAAGCACCGCTACCTTGTTGCCAAAAACCAGGTCCAAAAATAACGCCCGGATTTACAATTACCACTTTCAATCCTTCTTGCTGACCACGCCAAACTTCCATTTCGGCGCCATATTTTGAGATGGCATAATCGCTATGTAAAACTTCTGGATTCCATTCTGTTTCTTCAGTAATGATGGTTTCGTGCAATGCTAAATCGCCAAGAGCAGCAATTGAACTAACGTGACATAGTTTTTTAACGTTTTTGTCAATACAAAAATTTACAATATTGGCAGTTCCTTCAATATTTACCTTTCGAAGTTGATCTTCATCATTTGGGTTGAAAGAAATACATGCCGCACAATGATAGACATAATCAATATTTTCAAAAGCAATTTCTAACGAAGGAACATCTAGAATATCACCTTGTGTCCAGTTTATTTTAGAGAATAGTTCACTTTTTTTATACAAATCAAAAAGAGATTTTGTTTTCTCTATATTTTTTGGATTTCGATAAAGGGCACGAATATTTTCTTCACCATTTTCTAACAAATGAAGTACTAAATGAGCTCCGACTAATCCTGTTGCACCAGTAACTAATATCATTTTGTAAAGATAGGATTTAAGAAATAAGTTTAAAAGTTTAAAGGTTTAAAAGTTTAAAGGTTTAGGAGTTTAGAAGTGGTATTCAGTATTTTTCTAGCAAAATAATTCAAAATCTGAAATCTGAAATCTGAAATCTGAAATCTTAGAACTATATTTGCGCAAATTATCGAATAAAATGAGGAATTTAGTAGAAGAATTACAATGGCGCGGATTGGTGCACGATATTATGCCAGGCACAGAAGAGCAACTTTTAAAAGAAATGACAACGACCTATATTGGATTTGATCCAACAAGTGATTCGTTGCATATTGGAAGTTTGGTGCCAATTATTTTATTGGTTCATTTAGAAAAATTTGGACACAAACCAATTGCTCTTGTTGGTGGTGCTACTGGAATGATTGGTGATCCTTCAGGAAAATCTGATGAGAGAAACTTACTTGATGAAGCTACTTTAGAAAAAAATGTTGCCGGAATAAAAGGTGTTTTATCTCGTTTTTTAGATTTTAATTCAACTGCAGCTAATGCTCCAATTTTAGTAAATAACTACGATTGGATGAAAGACTTTTCGTTTATCAATTTTGCTCGTGACGTCGGAAAACGAATCACGGTAAATTATATGATGGCAAAAGATTCTGTAAAGAAACGTTTGAGTGGAGAAACTGGTGAAGGAATGAGTTTTACAGAGTTCACTTACCAATTAATTCAAGGTTATGATTTTCATCATTTGTACAAATCGCACAATTGTTTGTTGCAAATGGGTGGTTCTGACCAATGGGGTAATATTACTACAGGAACAGAATTAGTGAGAAGAATGAACGGAGAAGGTGCCAAAGCATATGCAATGACTTGTCCATTAATTACTAAAGCTGATGGTTCTAAATTTGGTAAATCAGAAGGAGGAAATGTTTGGTTGACAGCCGATAAAACATCAGTATATAAATTTTACCAATTTTGGTTGAATACAACCGACGTTGATGCTGAAAAGTATATTAAGATTTTCACATTTTTAGATAAAAACACAGTAGATGCTTTAATCGCAGAACATCATGAAGCACCACATTTACGTGTTTTACAAAAACGTTTAGCAGAAGAAGTAACTACTTTTGTTCACGGAAAAGAAGAGTTGGAAAGAGCGATTTTTGCTTCGAATGCTTTTTTTAGTCCAACTATGGACGATTTAGCCCAGTTGGATGATGCTACTTTTGTAGAAGTTTTTGATGGTGTGCCAAATGCCGAAATTGCTAAAGAAGATATCATTGCCGGATTGGATATGATTGCTGCACTTGCTGCAAAAACAGGTTTCTTAGCTTCCAATAGTGATGCTCGACGCGAATTGAAACAAAATGCAGTTTCTTTAAACAAAGAAAAAGTCGCTGAAGATTATATCATTACCGAAAAAGATTTGGTAAAAGGTAAATTTTTAGTCCTTCAAAAAGGAAAGAAAAATTATTATTTGATAAAAGTAATATAATTAGGAAAGGAGCTTAACGGCTCCTTTTTTTATTCTCCAAAATTAATTTCCATTTTGTTGGAAGTAAAAGTTCCATGAAGAAAGTTATTGTCCTTTTCAAATTTAGAGTATTCTTCCATTGAAAGTGAAGTCTTTCTATTCAGCTTGTCTAAACTTAATGAAAGTTCTATTTCGAATTTATCATTTTCATTCAAATAAAATTCTTTGTCATCTATTTTATAATAACGTTCTTTATTCCAATTAGTCTTTATAATGTAATTTTTAGTTTCATTTGGTTTTAGAATTATAATAGACTGAAGTAGCTTTTGATTTTTATAAATCCATGCTTCATCAGTATTAGTTCCACCATTTTTTTTGTAAGCTTCAATTATGTTATTGTATTCTAAAGTGTATTTTTTTGTAATTTCTTCTATCAGTTTTTTTCTTTTTTCTACATCATCTGTCTCTTCAATTTCCTCTTGTTCTTTATAAATTTTTTCGTAAAATGGACCATCAACATCTTCAAAAATTCCATTTTGGTATATTTTATAAACCGGAAATAATGTCAATGAACCTGCAGAATTTGCAATCAATGTATTTGGAATTAAAAAAAAGGATAGTTCTCTATCTGTAGTGTTTGTGATGTGGTAATTGATAGAAAATGCTCTCTTTTTGGAACTAATATCAACGGAAATAATTGAGTCAATTGTTACTTCAATTTGGCTTGAAACTGTAAAAGTTATGAAGAAAAGTAAGTATTGTAGAAGGCGCATAAATTTATTTTCAGTTAGTTAAATAACGCATAAAAATAAAAAAAATTACAACACCATTAAATTACAACCTCGAATATCAGAATTATCAAAACGTCCCAATACTTCAAACGAATTGTTGGGATATTTTTTTCCTAGATCTTGTGTTGCTATGAAAGAACACGAATTGATGTTGGCTAAATCAATAACGTTTATTCCTCCTGTTTTACCGCTTTCTACATAAGACAAAGCATCTTCGGTATCACGAATTAAAACGGTCATCCAGTTTGGACATTCAAAAATTCCGTTACCTAAGGAATAGGCTTGCGATAACAATTCGGTCATGCCATATTCTGAATGAATGCTTGAAACTCCAAAACCTTTGCATAAAATTTCATGTAATTCTTCACGGATAATTTCTTTACGTTTGCCTTTCATTCCGCCAGTTTCCATGATGATGGTGTTTTTTAATTGAAATTTTCGTTGTTCAATTAAATCCAATAGAGCATAAGTTACACCAATTAAAAGTACATTTTGTCCCGATTCATCCAACTCAATTAATTTTGAAATTAGTTCGTCGTAATTGTGTAGATAAAAATCGCTATTTTCATTATTTGAAAGTCCAATCAAATCTTTAACCATATAGATTAAAGATGAACCAGAACGTTCTAAATAGGACGGAAGCAAAGCCAAAATAGCGTAATCTTCTATGTTTCCATAAAATTCTGAAAAAGCATTGCGATAACTTTGTTCATATAAGGTTACATCGGTTATTAGATGTTTGCTTGTAATCATTCCGGTGGTCCCACTGCTTGTGAAGGTCTCTTGAATAGCATCATTTGAAGATAAAACATTGTGACTTTTAAAAAACTGAATGGGTAAAAACGGAATTTGTTGCAAAGATTTTACACTTCCTTTTTCAACTTTTAATAACTCACAAAATTCACGATACACTTTGTTATTGTCGTATTGAAAACGAAAAACCTTTAAAGCTATTTTTTCAAACTGCTTTTGGTTTTGAATGGTGAATATTTCGTGAGATGAAATCAAAGTTAAGATGCTTTTTGTTTAATTCTGAAACAAGTTCAGAAGAATGGCAAAAGTAATGAAAATAAAAAAGCTCCAACATAAATTGGAGCTTTCTAATATAATTTTAAATCTAGTTATTCGATAACTAATTTTTTAGTAGCTGTATTTCCTTCTTCAGAAATTTGAACCATGTATACACCAGAAGTAAGGTTACTTACATT
Source organism: Flavobacterium chungnamense (assembly GCF_039539165.1). NCBI lineage: Bacteria > Pseudomonadati > Bacteroidota > Flavobacteriia > Flavobacteriales > Flavobacteriaceae > Flavobacterium > Flavobacterium chungnamense. The sequence continues at coordinate 54,852 of NZ_BAABCS010000010.1, read as the reverse complement.
GATTGCAGATTCAGAAGTTGTAGTGTTTAAAACTTGTTTTCCTAATACGTCAAAAACAGTAATTGTTCTTTCAGCATTTGCATCAGTATTGATGTAGAAAACACCATTTTTCACTGGATTTGGGAAAATTGATAAACCAGCGATAGCGTTTTGGTTAACTTTAAGTGCAGCAGAAGTTACGTCAGCCCAAGTTGTGTTTAATCTTAATTCGTCGATTTCAACATTTCCTGTTCCAGCAGTAGCGTTTCCGCCTTGACGAATTGCCATTGCAGCAATTTGTGCAGCTGTATTAGTTCCAGTAGCATTTGTTACAGTAGGAGTTCCTTCTGTGCTACCTATTACAGGATTAACAAATAGACTTGAAGTGTTTCCAGCAGTATCATATTTAACAACCACAAAGATTGATGCATTAACTGGAAAATCAGTTGCTACATAAGTTGGCGTTACAGTACCTCCACTATTATTTAATAAACCTATATTAAAAGTATCAGCAGTTGCTCCACTTCTTACATACAATCTAGCTGGTAAACCAGTTACTCCAGTTGTACCAGAAGTAGTTGCGGCAGATAAAAAATAATCTCCATTTGCTGTATTTAGGTTTAAACCTGTTGTGTTTATGACATTCAAAACAGCCGAATAGTAAACTACTCCTGTTAATGGAGCTGTAGATGCTTTATTAACATCTTCAGTATTTCCAGCTACAAGAGTTGCTCTATTTGCAGATGTAGTTAAACCAGTATATGACAATGATCCAGTTGACAATGTTAATTGTCCAGGAATAGTACCACTGTGAGTTGTCCATCCATTTGCGTTTAATGCACCAGTTCCAGAAAATGATGTAGATATCTGTGCAAAACTTAAAGACGATATTAATGCAAAAGATAAAATGTAAAGTTTTTTCATAATTTTAAATATAATTTTAGGATACAAAGATAAAGACTATTTTTTTAAATAAAAATAATCTAAGTAAAAAAATAGTTAACAATATAGATATTTAACTATCTGACAATTAATTTTCTAGTAGCGCTTGCGTCACCTTCTTCTATCTTAATAAGATAAATTCCTGGTGAAAGCGAAGAAATGTTAAGTTCTCTAGAAGAAAGCGTAGTTTGAAGTACTTTTTTTCCAAGAACGTCAAAGATGGTGATTTGCTTATCTTCATTAGATTTTGTTGATATGTAAATCTTTCCACCAGTTGCAGGATTTGGGTAAAAACTCAAGCCTTCAATAGTGTTCTCTTGCACTTTTGATGCTGGTTTTCCATCTTGTGCCATCACACTTGTAGTGCTTAGCATTAGGAAAAAAAGAATAATATAAAAGTAGTTTTTTGTCATTAGTTCAACTTGGTTAAAGCAAATATATAAATAAGTTTTCAAATACAATGCCAAAAACCACAATTTTAACAAATTTTATATTGATTGTTTAATGCTTAGGTAAATACATATAGTAAATAAATTTCAAAAGTTTTCACTTTAAATTTCTAATGTTACCAAATTGTTAAGAAAAAGTTTGGTTATTGTAAAAATAGTTATATATTTGTTATCTAATTATTAATTCAAAAACCCAAATATCATGAAAAATCTTCTTTTAACACTTGTAATTTTGATTTCTGGTTTATCATTTGGTCAAGCAATTGAGCCAGTTTTAGAAGCAGAAAATGGATTGGTTAAAGCTACTTACCACTATGAAAATGGTGCTGTACAACAAGTAGGATATTTTAAAGACGGAAAGCTAGATGGAAAATGGACTTCATATGATGAAAATGGAAATCTAAAAGCTACTGCTGAATATACAAATGGAGTGAAAACAGGAAAATGGATGTATTATTCAAATAGCATTTGCGTAAGCGAAGTAAGTTTTGTTGACAATCGTATTGTTGATGTAAAAAAATTCAATCACAACGCAATTGCTGATAAAGATTAATTTTAGTTCAAGACTTAAATAAAAAAAGCTCATCGAAACCGATGAGCTTTTTTTTATAAAAATGCTTTATTTATTGAAATAAGTTTACTCCGTTAACTGTACACCAAGCTCCAGTAGTTAAATTAGCTCCAGTTGCAGTAGTACTAGTTGTCCAGTTTGCAGTTGGATTAAAGCTTGAAGCAGACATTGTAAATGTTCCAGCACCTGAAATAAAGTCATTATCAGTATTTGTAATTTTTACATTTGTCAATTTAATTTTACCTGCAGCAACTTGATTGTTATATGTAGCTAAATCTAAAATCTGAATTGCACCACCATTTTTAGCAGTAGGAGATGTTTGATTTTTGAATCCATCAATAATAATGTTGTTATATTCTCCATTACCCTCTTTTTTAAATTGAAATGCATCTAATTGTACTTCACTTTGTGCTTCAGTTACAGTTCCAGCAGCTCTTTTTAATGTAATACCATTTATTATTGGCCAAAATGCATTGTTAACACTCTTTGCTTCAACCTCTATTCCATAGTTAGCAGTTCCAGTTTGATAAGCATACCAATTTGTATTAGCTTGACCTCTCCATCCGTCTTGCCAATCAAAAGAATCATCTTTATTACCATAAGAGATCAAATTTTTAGCACTTACTGTACCTCCATAAAATTCAAATCCATCATCGTTACCCATATATGATACAAGATTTTCTAATGTAGTTCCTGAACCAACAGAGTAGAAAGAAAAACCATTATGTTCTTTGTTATTTTGAGTAATAACTTGACCAGCATACTCAACTCTTACATATTTTAAAGTACCACCATTGTGAGCGCTATTAGAACCTCCGTAAGTAAGAGTTAAACCGTCTTCAGAAGCTGCTGTTTGAGGAGCTGGAGCACTTGCAGAGTTAACAATTGGCGCATCGCCATACATAATGATACCTGCCCAAGAACCAGGAACTTTTGAAGCTTCAGTGAAAACAATTGGCTCAGAAGCAGTTCCTGCAGCTATTAATTTACCACCATTTAAGACAACTAGTGCGTCATCTCCATTTGCTTTATCAGCAGTGATTGTTGATCCAGCTTCGAAAGTAACAGTTACACCACTTTGAATTTTTACAATTCCTTTTAAAGTATAGTTTCCATAACCATAAACTATATTTGACGTAATATCACCTGTAATTTCACCAGTTGCTGGTACTCTTGTTGTATCACCATCGTCATCGCTAGAACAACCTGTAAAAGTTGTTGCTAAAATGGCTAAACCTAAAACTAATTTTTTCATGATTTTATTTTTTATTTGTGTTATTTTGAAAGTTCAAATTTAAGTTCAAAAAAAGAAAACATCCTTTTTTTAAAGTTATTAAATCGTAATTTTAAATAGAACAAAACGTTATATTAATGTTAATTTGTTTAGAATGTGTATGCAAGGTTTAATGAAAATCCAACTCCTCTTTTAAAACTTTTAACTGTTAAATCTGATTCTGTAATTAACACTTTGTTTTCTTCTCCTAATTTGATGCTATATTTAGGATTTAAGATATTATCAACAGAGAATTTAACATCCCATTTTTTAGAAATATTATTTGACCATACAAAATCTAATTTATTGAATGGTTGTTCATAATAATGATCTAATCCATTTGTACCTACTGCAAAAATTCTTTTTCCGTAAACGTTATAAACCAATGTCATTGTGTTTTTCCACTCAGGGTTAAATTCAAATTCATATTTTAAATCGGCATTTATTAACCATGGAGAAGCTCCTTGTAACTGTCTATCAGGATTTGTTTCAATTGTGTTTTTTGGGTCAATTGTAACTTTAGTGTACATTAACGATGTATTAAATCCGAAAGAAAAATCTTTTAATGTTTTAGATATTCTGTCTAATTGAAGTAAAAATTCTAATTCTGCCCCAAAAAGAATTGCTTTTTTCGAGTTATCATATGTTATTACTTGTCCACCACTACCAGCTGATTGAACAAAGACCCTTTCAATTGGATTTTGAATTATTTTTGAAAATCCTGTAACAGCTAATAATTCTTTATTAGTTGGGAATAATTCATATTTTAGATCAAAATTGTAATTATCACTATTGAATAAATCTGGATTTCCATTTTCAATTGTTCCATCAAGATTCACAAACTCTAATGGATATGCTTCCATAATTACTGGACGAGTAATTGTTTTTGATGAAGCAAATCTTAAATTAGATTTATCATTTAATTTGTATTTCATATTAAGAGATGGTAGAAAATCAACAGATTCTTGTTTCTTTTTCTTAAAAGGGTCGTCAAATGATCCAGGTTCTCTATATTTTGTTTCTCTATTAGTTTGTTCAACTCTAGCTCCTAAATTTAGTTCATAAGATTCACCAAATTTGAAAGCAATATCTGCATAACCAGCATTAATAAATTCTAATAATTTTGCTTTATATGTAGAGTTAGTTCCTTCTCTATATGTAAAGTTACCACTTTTAATTTCTGAAGATAAAGTTGCGTCTGGGCTATTTGTATTTAAGTTGACTGCATTTGATGCTAAATCTTGTGAAATTAAAAATCTAAAAGTAGATTCCATGTTATTCATATAACCGTTATATCCAACAGTTAATTTGTTTGCTTTAGTTATATCTTCATTTCCAAATTTCCAACTGTATTCCAACAATCCTGAAAGATGATATTTTCCATCAACATCAAAGTATTGTCTGTACAAACTATTACCAGTGTAACTTATTGAAGTTGTATTATCGTCTAATTTAACTCCCTTAAATGATTTTCTATCAGGTAATTCAAACATAGTTTTTGTAAATGAAACACCAGCTTTTAAATTTTTTCTTTCATCATTTGACACTTTGTATGTTGCTAGTAATTGAGAATTAAGTAAAGATGTTTGCATCAATTGATTTAATCTTATAAAACCATTTGAGTTTATTGTAGCTGAATTCGTGTATCCTAATTGGTCTTGAATCATATTTTCAGTCGTTTTAAGATAAAACGTATTTGAAGTCAGATTCAATTTTTTTGTTTTATAGTTTAAAGCTCCTAATAAAGATGAGCTGGTAATGAATTTGTATTGTTTATTTAAAAGATTATTATCGTAATTTCCTTGGGCAACATTAAAAAAACGATCAACACCTTCTCTTACTTGATACTTATTATCATAATTCAATGATAAAAAGTATTGTAATGAATTTTGATTTTTTCCAACTAGAAATTTTTCAGTGTGTAATATTCCAAAATTTGTATTAAGCGGAGATTTTTCATCTTCAACATCATATCCAGATCCAAATTGATTTAATGATTCGGTAGCAGTTAACATTTTGTTACTTGGAACTTTTCCTAAAACTTTTGGAATGTCTCTTTCATTTCCTGAGAAACCAAAGAAATCTCCTGTAGAAGTAGCGTCTTTAGAAATTAAGAATTTACTTAAATTATTGTTAGTTGTAAAACTTGTTCCAAAGTTTACCTTTGTCTGTCCTTTACCACCTCTTGTTGTAACAATATTAAAAGTACCACCAGCAAAATCTCCATAAAGATTTGTATTGAAAGTTTTGTATGTTTCAATAACACTAACAATATCTGTTGGAAATAAATCAAGTGGAATAATTTTTTTGAACGGATTGTTTGAAGGAACAGCTAAATCATTTATCAATAAACTATTATATCTATCTTCTAACCCTCTCACAAAAAGACCTCTTCCGTCTACTTTAGAAATACCAGTAATTTTTGTCAAACCCTCTTCAACATCACTAATGCCTTTTCTAGACATTTCTTGAGCGCCTATACTTTGTTTAATTTCAACTGCTTTTTTCTGTTCTTGAAGTAACACGGTTTCTTTTTCTCTGTTTGTTACTTTTTGAATAACAACATCGTCTAGTTTATAGCCACCGGCACCAAGAGCTTTATCAATTGTTAATGTTTCACCTTCTTTTACAGTCACTGGAACTTCAATTGTTTCGTATCCAATAAAACTGAAAATTAAAGTATAATTTCCTGGCTCAACTTTTAAAGAATATCTACCTTTATCGTCAGTAGTAGCTCCTATACTAGTGCCTTTGATTACAGCATTTGCAAAAGTTAAAGGTGCATTGTTCATGTCTTTATCTGTAAGAACACCTGTAATAATTCCTTTGTTTTGAGCTAATGCATTGATACTAAATAGAATAGTTAAAATAAGTAACTTGAATTTCATTATTTCCTAATTGTTAAATTTTGATGCAAAGAACGACATGCAATGTAAAGTTGAGGTTACTTGCAATTTATCATTAGGTTTTGTAATTATTACCATAATGTTAACAAATTAAATTACCGTTAACTCATTTTTAATAAGAATTAATTACTGATAAAATAGTATATTTACATCGCAAAACAGCATAATCTTTTGCATTATGAAGAAAAAAGACATTAAGATTTTATTAGTTGATGACGAACAAGACATCCTAGAAATTGTAGGTTATAACTTGACTCAAGAAGGTTATAAAATTGTAACAGCTTCAAATGGTAAAGAAGCAATTGCAGTTGCAAAAAAGGAACGTCCGCAACTTATCATTATGGATGTAATGATGCCAGAAATGGATGGAATGGAAGCTTGTGAAAACATTAGAAAAATTCCTGAATTGAGTAATATCATTATAACATTTTTAACGGCAAGAAGCGAAGACTATTCTCAAGTAGCAGGTTTTGATGCAGGTGCAGATGATTATATAGCTAAACCAATAAAACCAAAATTATTGGTAAGTAAAGTAAAAGCTTTATTAAGAAGACTTAAAGACGAAACAACTTCAAGTGAAAACCTAAATGTTGGTGGAATTGAAATTAATCGTGAAGAATATAAAATTGTTATGGATGGAAGAGAAATTGTTCTTCCTAGAAAAGAATTTGAATTGTTCTATTTGTTGGCTTCAAAACCAGGAAAAGTATTCAAGCGTGAAGAAATTCTTGATAAAGTTTGGGGTAACGAAGTTATTGTTGGCGGAAGAACTATTGATGTTCACATTAGAAAACTCCGTGAAAAAATTGGAGAAGATTTATTCAAAACCATTAAAGGTGTCGGATACAAATTTGAAGCTTAATTAATATCTTTGTAAGGACATAGTAGCAAATGTATTTACTATGCTTAGAGGAAAGGTTACAAATTATGGGATTAAACTTTAAAAAAACATACCGATTCGCCGTAATATCAACTTTATATATTACTCTTTTTTCAACTAGTTTAGTTGCTGTATTGCTGATTTTCTTTGGTACATTTTCTTTACAATTTTGTTTTGCATTTGCATTTGGTATTGCTGTTTTTTCCTTTTTTGTATTACAATATCGTGTAGAACATTTTATCTATCGTCGTGTAAAAAAAATCTACGATGATGTTTCTTTACTAGATTCAACAACTCTAAGAAGTCAATCGATTACTACAGATATGGCGACTTTAACTAAAGAAGTAAAGAAATTTGCTACCGACAAAAAAATCGAAATTGAAAATCTAAAAGTTCGTGAAGAATATCGTCGAGAGTTTATGGGTAATGTATCTCATGAATTGAAAACGCCTTTATTTACAGTGCAAGGATATCTTTCTACTTTGCTTGATGGCGCTATGAAAGATAAAGATTTGAGAAAAAAATATCTTGAAAGAGCAGAAAAAGGTGTTGAACGACTGATTTATATTGTAGAAGATTTAGACATGATTTCGAAACTTGAAATGGGTGATCTAAATTTAGAATTTTCTGATTTTAATATCATTGAGTTGATTCAAAATGTATTTGATTTACTTGAAATGCAAGCCGATAAAAAGAACATTATTCTAATGTTTGACAGAAAATATAATAAACCAATAAACGTTTTTGCAGATCAAGAAAAAATTCAACAAGTGCTTACAAATCTGATAATGAATTCCATAAAATATGGAAAAGAAAATGGTACAACTGAAGTATCCATTGAAGATTTGGTTAAAAATAAAATTATTGTTCGTGTAAGAGACAACGGCGAAGGAATTGAACAACAACATATTCCAAGACTTTTTGAACGCTTTTTCAGAGTAGATAAAAGTGGTGCAAGAAGTGAAGGTGGCTCAGGTCTAGGGCTTTCAATTGTGAAACACATTATTGAAGGACACAATGAAAAAATCTACATTGAAAGTGAATTTGGTAAAGGATCAGAATTCTCCTTCACGCTCGAAAAGCAAAAATAGTTGCTTCCAATTGATTTCCGAGGGTATCAAAGGCAAACCTTTGTATAAAGGAACTGAAAGAATATCATCAATAACAAATCTATCTTGTTTGTTATAAGGAACTAAGCCTTCTCTCTTATATTTTTTTGCCAAATATTCTTGCTCAAATTGACCTGGAGTTGGTATAAAAAAAGCTTTTTTTTGTAATTTACACAAATCCATAACAGTAGTATAACCCGAACGACATAGCACCATTTCACTTTCGTTAAAAGTTTTTTCCAATTCTTCAGATTGCATAAAATTATAAAAAGTAACGTTGCCAATTTGATTCGTTTTTTGCTCTTTTTCTACTTTCCCTTTTATAAAAACTACTTTTTCTTTGTTGTCTTTTAGTTCTTCAATTAGTTTTTCTTCTAGTATAGTTCGTTGAGGCTCAGGACCAGAAAGTAAAATCATGATATCATATTTTATTTCAAGTTCTTTTTTTTCTAATCTGCTTAAAACGCCAATATATTTTATGTTTAAATTTGAGTTTTTTAAGTGTCCTAATTTTCCTGTTAGATTTGGAGCTCTTTCAATGTCAGGAACCCAACATTCATCAAATTTTCTAATAAAAAATTGATGTAATTTACTAGAAATCCAGGTTGTTTTTCCTGATAGAACGGTTAATTGGTGTGTCATAAAAACAGATGGAACTTTCTTAGAATGAACACCCAGTCGATTGTCGGAAATAATTCCTTTTAAATCATATTCTTTACCCCATTTTTTTACTAATTTCTTTTCAGACAATATAGCACTAATCGTTTTTGGACTATTTTTTATCAATTTCCATTTAAAATTCTCACCTTTTTTGGCATATTCAATTTGATATGATGGCAATTCTAAAGCAGTCAAGTGCGGAAATTCTTTTTTCAATAAAGCTAAAGCAACACCATCTGAAGCAATGATTGGTGTAAAACTATTTTTTTCTAATTCACGAATAATAGGAATACATCGAGTAGCATGACCTAAACCCCAATTTAGTGGCGCAACGAGAATATTTTTAGTCATTTTTAGTTTTTTAATAAAGTGATAAATTGTTCTGCAAGTTGGTTTTCATATTCAAATTGTTCTTCTTCTGTAACAATTTCACTCGGAGCATGCTTGTATAATTTCCACTTTTTATTATTGTATTCTAAAGCTGTTAAATTTTCAATCCAATCACCTGAATTCAAATAGATTGTCTTTCCTTTTTCATTTGTAATATATTCAATTTTTGGCTCGTGAATGTGTCCACAAATTACGTAATCATAGTTGTTTTCAATGGCCAAATCAGTGCAAACATTTTCAAAGTTAGTGATAAATTTCACAGCTGATTTCACATTGTTTTTAATTTTCTTTGAAAGTGAATAAGGTTCTTTATTCATTTGAGCCAAAATCCAATTCAGAAAACGATTTATCAAAATTAGAATATCATAACCCCAACCTCCCAATTTTGCTAACCATTTTGCATGATTTATTGAAGCATCAAATACATCTCCATGAAAAATCCAAGCTTTTTTTCCATCTAAATTTAGCACTAGTTTATTTAGCAAGCTTAAATTTCCTAAATGTAAATCGGTAAATTTCCTTAAGAATTCGTCATGATTTCCTGTCAAATAATACACTTTGGTGCCTTTTGAACTTAACGAAATTATTTTCTTAATCACTTTCAAATGACTTGCCGGAAAATAAGACTTTCTGAATTGCCAAATATCAATAATATCGCCATTTAGAATGAGTATTTTTGGTTTAATTTCAGATAAATACTGTAATAATTCTTTGGCATGACAACCAAAAGTTCCCAAATGAACATCGGAAATAACAACCACTTCAACTTTTCTTTTCTTCAAAATAAATAGTTTCTACAAAAATAGGCGAACAGCTGTATTGTTAAGGTTACATAAACATTATCAAAACTTTATTTGTGTTGGATATTATTTGCTTAATTTTGCCAACAGAAAATAGAAAGCAATAGTGGGAAGTAAAAATAAGTTAAAAAGATTCAAGGAAAACGAAACATTCAACAATGTTTTTCAGCCAACAAGAGAAGAAGTTGTAGAAAATGAATTTCCTTTGAGAGGAAAATGGAATTCCGATTTCTTCAAAAATGATAATCCAATAATCATTGAATTAGGTTGCGGAAAAGGCGAATATTCGGTTGGTTTAGCAGAACGTTATCCGGAGAAAAATTTTGTAGGTATTGATATCAAAGGTGCCAGATTTTGGCGCGGTGCGAAAACGGCTGTAGATGACGGAATGCATAATGTGGCTTTTGTTAGAACTCAAATAGAACTTATCAATCATATTTTTGCTGATGGTGAAGTGTCTGAAATTTGGATAACATTTCCAGATCCACAAATAAAATATAAGCGTACCAAACACAGAATGACCAATTCAGAATTCTTGAAATTATACAAAAGAATTTTGAAATCGGATGGTGTTGTCAATCTAAAAACCGATTCTGAGTTTATGCATGGCTATACTTTAGGATTACTTCATGGTGAAGGTCACGAAGTTTTATATGCTAATCATAATGTATACAAAAATGAAGGTGCTCCAAGTGAAGTAACTGAAATTCAAACGTTTTACGAAAAACAATATTTGGAAATTAACAAAGCAATTACGTATATTCGTTTTAAAATTAAATAGTTTTTAAATTGTATATTGTAAACTGTAAAATTGTATAATGTATTTATCCAGTTTTTACAACATACAAAATACATTTTTACAATATACAATGAATGTAATCCTTCCACTTTTTTCGGGATTTATCGCTGCTGTAATAGGAATTCTTCCTCCAGGATTAATTAATATGACAGCAGCCAAAGTAGATTTTACCGATGGAAGAAAGCGTGCAATGGTTTTTGTTCTTGGAGCTTTAATTGTAATATTTTTTCAAACCTATATTTCTGTAATTTTTGCTCAATACATTAATAATCATCAAGAAATTGTTGTTTTATTACGTGAGATTGGTTTGGTTATCTTTTCAATTTTATCTGTTTACTTTTTATTCTTTGCTAAGAAACCCAAGCTAAAATCGCAAGATTCACTACATTTAAAAAGTAAAAGAAGTCGCTTTTTTATGGGAATGTTGATTTCTGCGATAAACTTTTTTCCAATTCCATATTACGTTTTTGTTAGTGTTACTTTAGCTTCCTTTAATATTTTTACCTTCAATCCGATATCGATTTATAGTTTGGTTTTTGGTGTTGTTTTAGGTTCGTTTTTAGTGTTCTATTTGTATGTCTTGTTTTTCAATAAAATGAAATCTAAAACCGATTATTTTATGCAAAACATGAACAAAATCATCGGAATCATTACTGGAATTGTAGCATTATTTACCTTATACAATGTTGTAAAGTATCATTTGTAATGGAAGAAAATTTCTTTGAACGTGTTTATGCAATTGCAAAACAAATTCCAGAAGGTAAAGTAACTTCTTATAGCGCCATTGCCAAAGCATTAGGAACAGCTCGTTCAGCAAGAATGGTAGGTTGGGCAATGAACGCCAGTCATAATCGTGACGATATTCCAGCTCATCGTGTTGTGAATAGAAAAGGATTACTTTCAGGGAAACATCATTTTGACGGAACCAATTTAATGCAACAACTTTTAGAAAATGAAGGAATAGAAGTTGTTGATAATCAAATTGTAGATTTCGAAAAATATTTTTGGAGTCCTGACGTTACTAAAGAGTAATCTTTTGATAATGAAAAAACTCCTTTCAATATTTTTTATCATTTTATTTTTCTCTTGTTCAAAAAAAAACGAAAATAATTTGCCACGATTGCTTGTTCCTGAAAAGGAAAATGTTGTTGAGGTTAATAGTAGGGAGATGTTACAAAATCGTTCTCCATTAATCGCCTTAAACTTTCTAAATGATAAAGCTATTCTGAAAAATATTGATGGAGTATTTCAATGTAATAATTATAAAACTTACAATGGTTTAGCTGAAAAAGTAATTAAAAACAGATACGATTTAAAAATTATAATTGACACTTCCTATTCTTTTACATCAAAAGGTATAGCTTTTAAAAATTTACTGTATTCAGTAAATGATAGTATTTTAAGCGATAGTATCAATAAACCATTTTACAAGAATAAACTTCCTTTTAGCAGAATTAGTACTTTAGAAAACAAATCTGTCGCTGCTTATCCGGTATTGTTTTTTAACAATTCCACAAAGAAAATACCTCTTGGAACAAGCGATTTGAAAATTGAAATTATTCAAGAGGCTAAAGATATTGATGGGAAGTGGAAGCCGATTGAGTTTTTTTATGGAGACGGAATGTGTTTTCAACCATTGAATCTTTTGCTAGAGCCAATGCATTATACTGCAACAACTATTATTAAATATAAAGGAAGTTTTAAGACTAAAATCAGAGTGAAATATTTTGATAATAAGAACACTTATTATTCTAATGAAATCTGTGGAACTATAAATCGTTCTCAATTTAACCAAGTATATTTATTAGATTTTTATAGAGACTCTCATAATGGTTCATATCCTCGTTACTATGAAGGTTTTAAAAAAAGTATATTTTTAAATAATTAATACTATTTTCTCATTTTTAAAAATTTACAAAACAATAGAATCAAACTATCTCATTATAACAAAACTTTAAAGCTTGTTACTATCAAACTTTTAAACTTCTTACTATCTTTGCAATTCATATTCAGTTTAAATAAAAATGAAGTTAGATAGAAAAGAAATCCTAAAAGCTTTAGAAACAATTACTATTGCTGGCGAAGGAAAAAATATGGTTGAAAGTGGTGCGGTTCAAAATGTAATCACTTTTGGCGATGAGGTTGTAGTTGATTTATTGATTTCAACTCCAGCAATGCATATCAAAAAAAGAGCTGAAGACGATATTAAAAAACTAATTCACGAACAATTCTCTCCAGATGCAGTTGTGAAAGTAAATATCAAAGTTGAAGCTAAAGAAAATCCAAACGAAATAAAAGGAAAATCAATTCCAGGAATCAGCAATATTATTGCTGTAGCTTCAGGAAAAGGTGGTGTTGGAAAATCTACAACAACAGCAAATTTAGCCGTTACTTTAGCTAAAATGGGATTCAAAGTTGGAGTTCTTGATGCCGATATATATGGGCCAAGTATACCAATAATGTTTGATGTAGAAAACGAAAAACCAATTTCTATTGAAGTTGATGGGAAGTCTAAAATGAAACCAATTGAAAGTTATGAAATAAAATTACTTTCCATCGGATTTTTTACTTCTCCAAGTCAAGCCGTTATTTGGCGTGGACCAATGGCTTCTAAAGCATTAAACCAAATGATTTTTGATGCCGATTGGGGACAATTAGACTTCATGTTAATCGATTTACCTCCAGGTACAGGCGATATTCACTTATCAATTATGCAAGCCCTACCAATTACAGGTGCTGTTGTAGTAAGTACGCCTCAAAATGTGGCTTTAGCCGATGCTCGAAAAGGAGTTTCAATGTTTCAAAGCGATGCTATAAATGTTCCAGTTTTAGGAATTATAGAAAATATGGCGTATTTCACGCCAGAAGAATTGCCAAATAACAAATATTACATCTTCGGAAAAGAAGGTGCCAAAAATCTTGCAGAAGATTTACAAGTGCCATTTTTAGGAGAAGTTCCATTGGTGCAAAGCATCCGAGAAGCAGGCGATTATGGACGTCCAGCAGCATTACAAACGGCATCACCTTTAGAAAAGATATACGAAGAAATAGCAAGAAATGTGGTTCAAGAAACAGTAAACAGAAACGAAAATCTTGCGCCAACCGAAGCAATCAAAATAACAACAATGGCAGGATGTTCTGCTGTGAAAAAATAGACTTACTTAGACTTATTAGATTTTAGATTAATTAAATTAGTGTCTATTAATCTAAAAAGTCTAACTATCTAACAATCTAAAATGTCCAAAAAATGACACACGAAGAATTGACTTTAAATATCGAAAAAGCATTAGAAGAAATCAGACCTTTTTTGAATTCTGATGGTGGTGATATTTCATTGGTTTCTATTGATGATTCAAAGCATGTAAAAGTACGTTTTGAAGGTGCTTGTACTGGTTGCAGTGTAAATCAAATGACTTTAAAAGCAGGAGTTGAAACTACAATAAAAAAGTATGCTCCTCAAATTGAAACAGTTGAAAACATTGCATAATTCTTGTATGATAAAAATCATATTTAAAGACCTTTTCACTTTGTTACTTTGCGACTTTGAAACTTAAAAAATGATCGAAACTGATATACTTATTATAGGCGCGGGTCCAACAGGACTTTTCACCGTTTTTGAAGCAGGACTTTTACAATTAAAATGTCACATTATTGACGCACTTCCACAACCAGGAGGACAATTGGCGGAGTTATATCCAAAAAAACCAATTTTTGATATTCCAGGGTATCCTGAAGTTTTAGCAGGTGATTTAGTGACGAATTTAATGGAACAAATCAAGCAATTTCAACCAGGATTTACCTTGGCAGAAACCGCTGAAACGATTGATAAATTAGAAGACGGAACGTTTATTGTTACTACAAATAAAGGAACAAAACATCATGCAAAAGCAGTTGCAATTGCTGGAGGTTTAGGAACTTTCGAACCAAGAAAACCGCAATTAGAAAACATTGCTTTCTACGAAGAAAAAGGGGTAGAGTATTTTGTTAAAGATCCAGAATTATTCCGTGATAAACGAATTGTAATCGCTGGTGGTGGCGATTCTGCTTTAGATTGGAGTATTTTCCTTTCCAATGTGGCTTCCGAAGTTACTTTGGTACATAGAAGAAACGAATTCCGTGGTGCTTTAGATTCAGTTGAAAAAGTACAAGAATTGAAAAAACTTGGAAAAATCAACTTGATTACACCAGCAGAAGTTGTTGCCATTAACGGAAAAGACCATGTTGAAAGTATTGTTTTAGAAAACGAAGGTGTGCAACAAGTTTTTGAAACGGATTACTTTATTCCGCTTTTCGGATTGACCCCAAAATTAGGAGCGATTGCCAATTGGGGATTAGAAATTGAGAAAAATGCTATCAAAGTAAACAACGCTTTAGATTACCAAACCAATATCGACGGAATTTATGCCATTGGTGACGTAAATATTTATCCAGGAAAATTGAAATTGATTTTGTGTGGTTTTCACGAGGCAACTTTAATGTGTCAAAGTGTTTACCAAAGAATTAATCCAGGAAAACGATATGTATTAAAATATACAACAGTTTCAGGAGTAGATGGATTTGATGGAACGAGAAAAGAAGCTGAAAAAGCAGTTGTAAAATCGATTGACTAATGCCACAAGACGTAACAGTATACATAACCGATAGAAATGGAGAACGACACGAAGTTCAAGCTCCAACTGACATGAATATGAACATCATGGAATTGATTCGTGCCTATGAACTAGCCGAAGAAGGAACCGTTGGTGTTTGCGGTGGAATGGCAATGTGTGCTTCTTGTCAATGTTATGTTTTAAATGATGTAATTTCACTTGAAAGAAATCCTGATGAGGAAGCCATGCTTTGGGAAGCTTATCACGTAAAAGACAATTCTCGTTTAGGCTGTCAAATTCCAATTACAGAAGCCATCGACGGATTAGAACTCGAAATTGCACCAGAACAATAATAAAAAAAGTGAAAAGAAATTTTCGCTTTTTTTACAACCCCAAAATAATTTTTGCTTTAGGAAAAATTCTTTCCACAAATTTAGAGTAAGCGATTTCAGACGGATGCAAACCATCACTGGCAACCAAATTAGGTTGTACTAATCCTTGTCTAGTAATATCAGTAATGTTCACAAAAGTGATATTGTTTTGAATACAATAATTTTCTGCAAAAGTATTGTAAGTATCAATTTGTGTAGAAATAGTTGTGTTTCCATTTCCAAAAGGTGTGTAGGCATAGTCTGGTATTGAAACTACAATTACATTTGCTTTTATTCCTTTCGCCTTATCAATGGCAATGTTTACCAATTCAGGAAATTCTTGTTCATATAGACTGAAAGGTCTGTTTTGATATTGATTGTTAACGCCAATTAACAAAGTTACCAAATCATAATCATTTGTTGGATTTTGAGTAGCAACTGCTGATTTTAAATTGGTAGTTGTCCAACCAGTTTGAGCTATAATATTGGTAACAAATACATCTTTTGAGGTTAGATTATTTTTAATTTCGGTTTGCAATTGAATTGGAAAGCGACAAGTCTCACATACACTTTGTCCTATTGTGTAACTATCGCCAAGAGCTAAATATTTAATAGTTTTTCCACTTGATGATGTTTGTACAGTATCATTTACTGAACAACTAACAAGTAAAGTAAATAATAGTAAACAACTTATTTTTAGTAAATGTTTCATAATGATTTATACGAAATTAAATCCACAGGGGTTTCAATATATTCTTTTACAATTTGTAAAACACCATCATTATTAGTATCAATTAGCCATTTCACTAAAGAAATTTTGCCGTTTTCTATTTCAATTCCGGTAATATTTCTTGGATGGACACAACTTCCATCATTGAAAAAGTTCAACAAATTTTCATTAGGTTTTGGAAAATGTGGTCGGTGAGTGTGTCCTACAATTGTGATTTTATTTCCATTATCAGCTATCCACTTTTTTATTCTTCTTTCTACTTTTATGGATTCAAGATAATTTTTTGCAGGACTAGTTGGGTCTTTTATTCCCCAAACTTGCAAAGGTTTCCAAAGAATTCTCACAAAAAAACGATTGAATTTCCATCCTACATAATTAAAAAAATCAGCTTGATGTCCGTGGGTTAAAAATAATTCCTGACCAGTTTCGCTATTTTCTAAAACAATGGCTTCGTTAAATTTTAAATCAGGCATTAAAGGCAATTTTTTACCTGCAGTTGTATCAAAATATTCTGCAAAATTCTTCTTTACAAAATTTGGATTTTGGTAAACCATATCGTGATTACCCCAAATCATGTGTAATTTATTTTGCAAATAGAATTTCCTTAGTAACAAAAAAACATTTTTATTAGCTTCTAATATATCTTTAAAAAATAAATTCTCCCAAAGTTCATCACCATCACCAAGTTCTATGTACTGAAAACCATTTTTGTAATATTGATTTAAAGCATGGACATAAATATTACGATTATTCGCAAAATCATCAGCAAAACTCCCATCGCCGCGATGACAATCGCTAAACAAAATAAATTTATCTTGATTGGTAAATTGGATTCGTTTGGCTTGATTGTAGGCGCGTGTTAGTCTTATTTGAGATGACATGATAAAAAATTACTTGATAAAGATATATATTTTATACCATTTCAAGTCTTACTTCCATTTGTTCTTCAATAGCATCCCAAAGGCCAATACGTTTTTCTAATGCTTGAATAGAAACCTGTTCAACTTCTTTCCATTTTTGTTCTGAATTACTGCAAAGTTCTGTAACCATTTGCATTGCCATTGGTCCATGCTCGTCAGCATCGAGTTCGATATGACGTTCAAAATAGTAAATTAGTTTTGATAAATCGGTTTTTGGGAAATTGTTCTGAAAGTTTTTCAAAATTTCAGTAAACATGTTCGGAATTAAATCTTCTCTTCCAAAGGTAAATGCTGCGGCAATTTTGTGCGGTTTTCCTTCTTCAATTACACGAAAAGTGAAATCTAAAAAAGCTTTCACATTTGGATGCAAATCACTTTTTTTGATAGACACAAAAATATTTTGTGTTGCTTTTACATTGATTAAAAAATCATGAATTTGAGAAGTATTTGCGCCACATTGTTCCATAGCATCAATATACATTTCAAAATGACTTTGACGAAACCCATCTAAAGTTAAGTCTGTTTCTTCCGCTACCACAATTTCATTTATTAGGTAACGAATTTGTGGATTTCCTATCGGTAACCAAGGCGTGGTTGTGCAAGTTAATTTGTTTTGCAAAGCTTTTAATAAAGACATAAAATCCCAAACAGCAAAGACATGATTTTCTAAGAAAGTATGCAAATCATCAATTGTTTTTACTTTTTCGTATAACGAATGTTGTAATAATTGATTTTTTTGAGATTGAATACTAGTATTTATTTTTTCAATATTCATGGTGGTTTTTTTTAATTATATACGGATTTAATGTAACTATTGCATGTAACAAATTCTATACAAATGTAAAAAAGCTCCTCGAATGTGAGAAGCTTTTTATATCAATTTTATTTATTGTTTAATCAATTATTTAAAAGCAGGAATGCCAGTAATATCAGCACCAGTAATTAACAAGTGAATATCGTGTGTTCCTTCATAAGTAATCACAGATTCTAAATTCATGCTATGACGCATGATAGAATATTCTCCTGTAATTCCCATTCCACCAAGAATTTGACGTGCTTCACGAGCAATATTTATTGCCATATCAACATTATTTCTTTTTGCCATTGAAATTTGAGCTGTTGTAGCTTTTCCTTCATTACGCAAAACTCCTAATCTCCATGTAAGTAATTGTGCTTTAGTGATTTCGGTAATCATTTCAGCTAATTTTTTTTGTTGTAATTGAGTTCCAGCAATAGGTTTGTCAAACTGAATTCTCTCTTTTGCATAACGCAAAGCAGTGTCATAACAATCCATTGCAGCACCAATTGCTCCCCAAGCAATTCCGTATCTTGCTGAATCCAAGCACATCATTGGAGCTCCAAGACCTGATTTTCCTGGTAATAAATTTTCTTTCGGAACTTTTACATTATCAAAAATCAATTCACCAGTTGCACTTGCACGAAGTGACCATTTGTTGTGAGTTTCTGGAGTTGTAAAACCTTCCATGCCACGTTCAACAATTAATCCGTGAATTCTTCCTGATTCATCTTTTGCCCAAACTACTGCAACATCTGCAAAAGGAGCATTAGATATCCACATTTTAGCTCCGTTCAATAAATAATGGTCGCCCATGTCTTTAAAGTTTGTAGTCATACCGCTTGGATTTGAACCATGATCAGGTTCTGTCAATCCAAAACAACCCATGAATTCTCCTGTTGCTAATTTTGGCAAATATTTCATTCTTTGCTCTTCTGTTCCAAATTTCCAAATAGGATACATTACTAAAGATGATTGAACTGACGATGTAGAGCGAACTCCAGAGTCACCTCTTTCAATTTCTTGCATTATTAATCCGTACGAAATTTGGTCTAACCCTGCACCGCCATATTCTTCTGGAATATAAGGTCCAAAACCACCAATTTCTCCCAAACCTTTAATGATTTGTTTAGGAAATTCAGCACGTTGTGCATAATCTTCAATTATTGGAGATACTTCTCTTTTTACCCACGCACGAGCAGAATCTCTAACTAATTTATGTTCTTCTGTTAGCAAATCGTCTAACAAGTAATAATCTGGAGCTTGAAATAAATCTGGTTTCATTTGATTGAAATTTTAATGATGGCAAAATTACATAAACTAATTTATTATATCATTCAACGAATGTTATAAATTTTCAGAATTTGTTAATTTTTTTACGAAAAAAAGAAAGAATATTATTAAAAGTGAAATTACATCTTCAAGTAGAAATCTTTTGTAAGATTAATGTAATCATCAGTGTATTCATGACGACTGATTTCAATAACCAATTCGTCAGCTGTTAAAGCAGAAAGTTCATATCGTTTAAAAGCTAATAAACTCCTTACAATAGGTGTAGTATGTGAACCTTTTACGCGAGTAACTTTCACAGGGAAAAGTTCTACTTCGGCACATAAATCTATAAATCGTTCTTCCTCTTTATAAGGAATAATTACTGCAAAAATGCCATTTTCAGAAAGTAATAAATCGGCAGCCTCAATCAAATCTTCAAATGGTAAAGCATCTTGAAATCTTGCTAAATCACGTTGAGAACTGTCAGTTTTATAATCTTCTGAATAAAATGGAGGATTTGAAATTATAATATCATATTCATCTTCGGGTTCATCAACAAATTCATCCAAACCTGCGTGAAAACAAAATAATCTATCAGACCAAGGAGAATTTTCGAAGTTTTCCATACATTGTTCGTAGGCTTCCTCATCAATTTCTAAAGAATCAATTTGTTCAGCATTACTCCTTTGTGCCAACATTAAAGAAAGAATTCCTGTTCCAGCTCCGATATCCAAAACCGAAAAAGGGTTGTTATCAATCGGACACCAAGCGCCAAGTAAAACCCCATCTGTACCAATTTTCATAGCACATTTGTCTTGTTGAACAGTAAATTGTTTGAAATTGAATGTTGACATTTTTTTGTAAAAGATAAAATCTAAGGAGTCTAAAAATCCAACTATCTAAAAATCTAATTAAAGATACATTTCTACCAATCCTTCGGGTAGATTCATAATTACTTTCTTATTCTCTCTGTCGATTTTAACCAAGAATTGGTCTATCATTGGAACAAGTATTTCGACATTACCATTTATAACCTCAAAAAGTGGTTGTGCAGAAGTATCGTTAATAGAAACAATTTTTCCAAAAACTCCTATACGTTGGTCTTCAATTTCAAAACCAATAACTTCGTGAAAGTAGAATTTGTTGCCTTCAAGTTTTGGCAACATATTTAAAGGCATATAAACTTCACAATTGATAATTTCATCAGCTTGCTCTTCATTATCTACATCTTCAAATTTAACTCTAAGAAAATCTCCTTTGTGAAGATTGGAGTTTTCAATAAAAAATGGAATCAAATTTTTGTTGAATTCAACAAAAATCGATTCCATTTCTTGGTATAATTCTGGTTCATCAGTATCTAGATAGATAAGGACTTCACCTTTGAAACTAAATTTTTTAGCGATTTTGCCTAAGTAGAAACAATCTTCTTTACGCATTATCGCAACAAATTAAGCTTCAGTTTCTTCGCTAGCTTCTTCAGTAGCTGGTGCTTCTTCTACTGCAGGAGTTTCCTCTACCGCAACTTCAGCAACAACCTCTTCAGTAACTTCAGCAACTTCTTCTTCAACAACTTCCGGTGCTTCAGCTGCTTTCAAGGCTTCAGCAGCAGCATTTGCACGTTTTTCGTTAGCAGCAGTTTCAGCTTTCAGTGCTTTAGCTTTAGCTTCAGCTTGTTTTTTAGACAATCCGTCTTTTTTAGCATCAACTTTTCCAGCTTTTTCATCAATCCAAGCAGTTAATTTTGCATCAGCTTGTTCTTGAGTTAAAGCACCTTTACGAACTCCTCCATCAAGGTGGTGTTTCAATAAAGCACCTTTGTAAGAAAGAATTGCTCTTGCAGTATCTGTTGGTTGAGCACCATTGTGTAACCATTGTACCGCTTGGTCAAGGTTTAAATCAATAGTTGCAGGATTTGTGTTTGGATTGTATGTTCCTATTTTTTCAAGGAATCTACCATCTCTTTTTGCGCGAGCATCAGCCGCTACGATCCAGTAAAATGGTTTTTGTTTTTTACCGTGTCTTTGTAATCTAATTTTTACTGACATAATCTTTTTGATTAAATTTTGAGGTACTCGACCTCGATTAATTAAGGGTGCAAAGATATAAAAGTTTTTCATTCAAACTAATACATTCCTAAAAAATACTTTTTCATCGATTTTTCGTTAAAAAAAATAGCTTAATTCATGAAAAAAACTATTTTTGTGGTTGTAATATATATTTAAAATGAAAAAAATAGTTTCTATATTAGTAATTGCTCTTGCTTTGGCATCATGTAGTGAAGAAGTTAAATTTAGTAATCCTGCTTTTCAGGCTTATCGCGATGATGTTTTTTTTAATGGTATTGATGTAAAAGCATACAGATCATCAAATGGAGCTTTAACACTTGTGGCTCTTGCACAAGATGAAGAAGTAGAAATTGACATTGCTAGTGGAGCAAAAGGTACTTATTACCTTGGAACAACAAATTTAAATACTTTAGCCTCATATTCTTCATCATTTGATGATATTAATTTGTATTATGAAACTAAAATTATAAATGGACCGGTTGCTAAAATGAATACTCAAATGTTTGCAGGCGGTACTGGATATACTTCAGATTGTGTTTTATTGGATGGTGGTTATGCGTGCAATAGTTCACATGCAACTACAGGTGGTTCAGGTTCTGGATTAACATTAAGTGTTATTACAAACACTAGTGGTGTTGTAACATCGGTTAAAGTTGCCTCTCCTGGTAATGGTTATAAAGCAGGAGATTTAATAACTATTATTGGTGGAGGAAATAATGCAAAAGTGAGAGTTTTAAATGTAGAAGGTAGTAATGGAGAAGTTGTTATAACTGAAAATACTGGTGATACGGTTACAGGTACTTTTAAATTTAATGCTATAAATGCAAACAATAATCCACTTGGACCAGAAATGGTAAACTTCCAATATGGAACTTTTTATAAAATTCCTGTTATTCCTGCACCATAAATTATAAAAGATAATAAAAAAGCCGTTCTCAATTTTGGAACGGTTTTTTTGTTAAAATTATAATTAATACCTAATTAATAGTAGATTACATTTTATTTAACCTACCTTTGACAGGAATTTTAAAATAAAATTATGAACATTTTTGTTGGAAGTCTTCCTTGGAGTATTGAGGAAGCAGATTTAAGAGAGTCTTTTGAAGTGTACGGATCGGTTAGTTCTGTTAAAATTATTACTGATAAATTTACTGGGAGAAGTAAAGGTTTCGGTTTTGTTGAAATGGAAAGCGATGAAGAAGCTGAAAAAGCAATTACTGAATTGAACGGTGCTACTGTGGAAGGTCGTACAATTGTAGTAAACAAATCAGAACCAAAACCAGAAGGAGAAAGAAAATCTTTTTCTAACAACCGTCCAAGTGGTGGTGGTTACAATGGTGGTGGTAATTCTCGTGGTGGTGGTTCAAGCTACAACGATAGAAACAGTGGTGGCGGTAACAGAGGAAGATACTAGTTTTTCAAACTTATTATACTACAAAAACCATTCGAGAATTCGGATGGTTTTTTTTATTGTTAATAACTAAAATTGACAATCTCTTCCTTAAAATGTACTTTTGATAAATAACAAATTCACAAATTAATATCGGAATTTGTTATTGATTTTTGCAATTGACATTGATTTTTGAAAGCTATGTATTTAATATTCGACACCGAAACCACAGGATTACCAAAAAGTTGGGCAGCACCAATTTCTGATACAGACAATTGGCCAAGATGTATTCAAATTGCATGGCAATTGCACGATGATATGGGAAATCTTGTTGAACATCAAGATTATCTTATCAATCCAGAAGGTTTCAATATTCCTTACGATGCCGAAAGAATTCACGGAATTTCAACCGAATTAGCACAACAACAAGGAATCCAACTTAAAGAAATGTTGGAGAAATTCAACATAGCGTTATCTAAAGCTAAATTTATAGTCGGACAAAACGTTGGGTTTGATATCAATATCATGGGTTGCGAATTCTATCGAATGGGAATTAGTTCTCCCATGTCGCAAATGCCTATTTTGGATACTTGTACCGAA
The DNA here is from genome assembly GCF_039539165.1 of Flavobacterium chungnamense. Lineage (NCBI taxonomy): Bacteria > Pseudomonadati > Bacteroidota > Flavobacteriia > Flavobacteriales > Flavobacteriaceae > Flavobacterium > Flavobacterium chungnamense. The sequence continues at coordinate 31,360 of NZ_BAABCS010000010.1, read as the reverse complement.
ATTACAGCATCTTTATTGAAACTTCCAGGTGGACGTGGCGGAAAATTCAAATTGCCTACATTAACCGAATTACATCAATATCTTTTTAACGAACCATTTGCAGAAGCACATAACGCAACTGCCGACGTTGAAGCTACAACACGTTGTTTCTTAGAACTAATTCGTACAGAAATTTTTACAAAAGAAGAACTGGATGTTGAACCAGAATATTTTGAAGATTTTCAATTAAAAAATCCAAGATCAGTTCAATTAATTGGATTGAAACACATAAACCTAAAAGAAGCATCTGAGCAAATTAGGAAAAAACTTCAAAAAAGTGAAGAAGAAACTGTTCAAACTTCAATTTCTGATGCTGATAAAAAAGATTTTAAACAATCTCGATTTGCTCATTTACACAATCATTCCCAGTTTTCTGTTTTACAATCTACTATAGGAATTCCTTCATTAGTTGCTGCTGCTGCAAAAACAAAAATGCATGCTGTTGCGATGACTGACACAGGAAATATGATGGGCGCATTTCATTTTGTAAGCGCTGTAATGAATCACAATAAATCAGTAAAACCAAAAATTGAAGCAGCAATTGAAAACGGAGAAGAACCATCTGACAATGAGATTATTCCAATCGTTGGTTGCGAGTTCAATATTTGCGACAATCATAAAGACAAAACCAAAAAAGATAACGGCTACCAAGTAGTTTTTCTAGCTAAGAATAAAAAAGGCTATCATAATTTAGCCAAAATGTCTTCTATTGCATACATCGATGGTTTTTATTACGTTCCTAGAATTGATAAATCAGTAGTAGAGCAATACAGAGAAGATATCATTGTTTTATCAGGAAATTTATATGGTGAAATTCCGAGTAAAATTTTAAATGTTGGAGAAAACCAAGCTGAAGAAGCCCTAATTTGGTGGAAAGAACAATTTGGAGATGATTTTTATTTAGAAATCATGCGCCACAATCAAGAGGACGAAAATCGAGTTAACAAAACCTTGATAGAGTTTTCACAAAAGTACAAAGTAAAATTAGTTGCTACCAATAATACGTATTACGTAAACAAAGAAGATGCAAACGCGCATGATATTTTGTTATGTGTTAAAGATGGTGAAAAACAAGCCACACCAATAGGTAGAGGTAGAGGTTATCGTTATGGATTGCCAAATCAGGAATACTATTTCAAATCAGAAGATGAGATGAAAAAACTATTTACTGATTTACCTGAAGCCATTATCAATGTTCAAGAAATTATTGATAAAGTTGAAACGTATTCACTATATCGCGATGTATTACTTCCAAAATTTACAATTCCAGAAGAATTTACAAATCCAGAAGACGAAGCCGATGGCGGAGTAAGAGGAGAAAATGCTTATTTACGACATTTAACAATGAATGGCGCTCAAAAACGTTATGGCGAAATCACACCAGAAATTCAAGAACGATTGGATTTTGAATTACTAACAATTTCTAATTCAGGATATCCAGGTTATTTCTTGATTGTACAAGATTTCATTGCCGAAGCCAGAAAAATGGATGTTTCGGTTGGTCCAGGTCGTGGTTCTGCTGCAGGTTCTGCGGTTGCCTATTGTTTGGGAATTACCAATATTGATCCTATTAAGTATGATTTGCTTTTTGAGAGATTCTTAAATCCAGATAGGGTTTCGATGCCCGATATTGATATTGATTTCGACGATGAAGGTCGTGGTCGTGTAATGGATTATGTAATCAATAAATATGGTTCAAATCAAGTGGCTCAGATTATCACTTATGGTAAAATGGCAACCAAATCAGCTATTCGTGATACCGCTCGTGTATTAGATTTGCCATTATTTGAAGCCGATAGAATTGCCAAATTAATTCCAGGAATGATGCCTTCTAAATGGAATTTGGCGCGTTTTATTTCTGAAAAAGAAGAAGACGTCAAAAAAGCATTACGTTCGGATGAATTTGATAGAGTAAAAGAATTAATCGCGATTGCTAACGACGGTGAATTATCTGGTGAAACCATTCAACAAGCTAAAGTTTTGGAAGGTTCGTTACGAAATACTGGAATTCACGCCTGTGGTGTAATTATTACGCCAAGTGATATTACGAATTTCGTTCCAGTTACCACAGCTAAAGATTCTGAATTATATGTAACTCAGTTTGATAACTCAGTTGCTGAAAGTGCTGGATTATTAAAAATGGACTTCTTGGGTTTGAAAACCCTAACCTTAATAAAGGACACGGTCAAATTAGTGAAATACAGAACCGGAATTCAATTAGATCCAGATACTTTTCCAATTGATGATGTTAAAACTTATGAATTATTCCAAAGAGGTGAAACCGTTGGTATTTTCCAATACGAATCTCCTGGAATGCAAAAATACCTTCGTGATTTAAAGCCAACTGTTTTCGGAGATTTAATTGCCATGAACGCACTTTATCGTCCCGGGCCATTGGAATATATTCCTTCTTTCGTTCGCAGAAAAAATGGGGAAGAGGAAATAAAATACGATTTGGATGCTTGCGAAGAATACTTAGGCGAAACCTACGGAATTACAGTTTATCAAGAGCAAGTTATGCTTTTGTCACAATCGTTAGCCGATTTCTCTAAAGGTGATGCCGACGTTTTGCGTAAGGCGATGGGGAAAAAAGATCGACCAACTTTGGATAAAATGAAACCAAAATTTGTCGAGCAAGCTGCAGCAAAAGGTCATGATGCTAAAATTTTGGAAAAAATCTGGAAGGATTGGGAAGCCTTTGCAAGTTATGCATTTAATAAATCGCACTCCACTTGTTACGCATGGATTGCATATCAAACGGCTTATCTAAAAGCACATTATCCAGCAGAATATATGGCAGCTGTTCTTTCTAATAACATGAATGATATCAAGCAAGTTTCGTTCTTTATGGAAGAATGTAAGCGCATGGGATTGCAAGTTCTTGGTCCAGATGTAAATGAATCATTTTATAAATTTACGGTAAACGAAAACAATGCCGTACGTTTTGGAATGGGCGCTGTTAAAGGCGTTGGAGCCAATGCTGTGGATACTATTGTTCAAAGTAGAAAAGATGCTCCTTACAAGTCGATATTTGATTTGGCTAAAAAAATTGATTTGCGTTCTGCCAATAAAAAAGCTTTTGAAAGTTTGGCTTATGCCGGAGGATTTGACTGTTTTACTGATACACATCGTGCACAATATTTCCACATTGAAGGCGAAGGAATTACATTTTTAGAAAAAGCCATGCGTTTTGGTTCCAAATTTCAAGAAAATGAAAATTCATCACAAGTGAGTTTATTTGGTGAAGCTAGTGATGTTCAAATTGCCGAACCAGTTGTGCCACCATGTGAAGAATGGAGTACAATGGAAAAATTAGCCAAAGAAAAAGAGGTTGTCGGAATTTACATTTCGGGACATCCGCTTGACGATTATCGATTTGAAATGAATTATTTCTGCAATGTTAAGTTGACACATTTAAAGAGTTTAGGGAACCTAATTGGTAAAAATCTAACTTTTGGAGGCATTGTAACCAACGTGCAATATCGTACAGGTAAAAATGGAAAAGATTGGGCGATGTTCACTCTAGAAGGATATGACGAAAGTTATGACTTTAGAATTTTTGACGAAGAATATTTAAAATTCCGTCATTTCTTAGTGAATAATCAGTTTATTTATTTTAAAATCAATGTAAAAGATGGTTGGGTAAACCGTGAAACAGGAAAGAAATCTGATCCGAGAATAACTTTTCTTGATGCCAAATTATTAGCTGATGTTTTACCAACTTTTGCAAAAAAATTAGTAGTTCAAATCAATATTAAAGATATAAGACAAGATTTAATTCAACAATTGAGTGCTATTTTTCAAGAAAATGAAGGTGATAAGCAAGTAGATTTTGAAGTAGTAGAAACTGAAATTGTAAAAAGAACGATTGAAACAGTTACTGCTCCAATGCCAATTCCATCAGCTGAATTAACAGATGATGAATCAGAAGGAGAAGATGAAATAATTGAAGTAGAATCCGAAAACGAAGAAGAACTTCCAATGACAACAACAAAAACAGAAATTGAAGAAATACGTAAAATAACTTCTTTGGAAATGAAAAGTAGAAAGCTAAAAGTGAAAATTTCAAAAGAATTATTGGAACAATTAGAGAAGTTGCAGGTGAATTTTAAATTGAATTAATCAATTCTTTCAATAAAAAAATAGTTAAAAGTAATGTAAGTTACAATTCAGAAGCGAAATGTTTCTTTATCTTTGTACTTCAAAATTAATAAACTAAATATAAAAAAATATGGCATTAGCAATAACAGATGCTACTTTTGACGAAGTAGTATTAAAATCAGACAAACCAGTAGTAGTAGATTTTTGGGCAGCTTGGTGTGGACCATGTAGAATGGTTGGACCGGTTATTGATGAGGTTTCTTCAGAATACGAAGGTAAAGCTGTAGTAGGAAAAGTCGATGTAGACGCCAATCAAGAATTTGCTGCAAAATACGGAGTTAGAAACATCCCAACCGTTTTAATTTTCCAAAATGGAGAAGTTGTTGGTCGCCAAGTTGGTGTTGCTCCAAAGAAAACTTATACAGATGCTATAGACGCATTACTATAATAAATTAATAATAATTGTTTTGAAACCCTTTGAAAAGAAATTTTTGAAGGGTTTTTTAATTGTTAAAATTAGAATAATTTAAATATTTCAATTTATCTTTGAACTATGAGGATAGAAGAACAAAAGGAAATAATATCAGGTTTCAAACATCTTGAATTACTTGCTAATCAAGTAGTCGAAGGATTTATTTCAGGGATGCATAAGTCACCATTTCATGGGTTTTCTGCTGAGTTTGCTGAACACAAAATTTACAATTCAGGAGAAAGCACGAAGCATATTGATTGGAAGCTTTTTGCTAAAACGGATAGACTATACACTAAACGTTTTGAAGAAGAAACCAATCTTCGTTGTCATTTGATTATTGATAATTCGTCTTCGATGCATTTTCCAAAATTGAAAAGTAATCAACCTTTTTATGAAAGTAAAATTGGTTTTTCTGTTCTAGCTTCTGCAGTTTTGATGAATTTATTAAAGAAGCAAAGAGATGCTGTTGGATTAAGTGTGTTCTCTGATACGTACGAATACTACGCACCAGAAAAAGGAAGTGATAGACATCATAGAATGTTATTAAATCAATTAGAAAATTTGCTTGAAAATTCTAAGACTCCTAAGAACACTGACACTATTACTTATCTCCATTTAATAGCCGAAAAGATGCACCGTCGTTCAATGATTGTGCTTTTTACAGATATGTTTCAAGACGGAAATCAAGAGCAGCTTTTTAATGCGCTACAGCATCTAAAACACAACAAACATAAAGTAGTAGTTTTTCATGTAATTGATGAGAAAACCGAGTTAAATTTCAATTTTGACAACACTCCAAGGAAGTTTATTGATGTGGAATCGGGTGAAATTATCAATTTATATGCTGAAAATATTAAAGAAGAGTATGAAAAAAACGTCTCAGAGTACTTCAAAAAGTTGTCATTAACTTGTGCTCAGAACAAAATTAAGTATGTTCCAGTAAATGTGGGAGCAAGTTTTGAAAAAATTCTTACTACATACTTGGTTGAAAAACAAAACTTTGGTTGATTTCATTGAAATTAATTGAAAAAAAATTTAAAAAATAGTTGCAGAAATAAAAAACGTATGTATATTTGCAACCGCAATAAAGCGATGGTTTGGTAGTTCAGTTGGTTAGAATACATGCCTGTCACGCATGGGGTCGCGGGTTCGAGTCCCGTCCAGACCGCTAAATTGGGAAAAGCACTTCAGAAATGAAGTGCTTTTTTGCCCAAAAAGCAAATGAAATGAATAGTAGAACAATAGTTCAAGTTCTTAAAATCATTCAAAATTAGTTGTGTTGTTTCGCTACGACTTTGTAACTCGTAGCATGGTTTAGTAGTTAGACCAATGAAAAGCTTTCCACTTTTGTGGATGGCTTTTTTGTTTTTTTTGAAATTTTGGGTTTGATGTTATTGCTAAAAATTGATATTAAGGATTTTTGTTTACTTGAGGTTAGTTTTGTATATAATTGCTAATAGCAACATAAATAAACAAAACAAGAAAACACAAACAAACCATAAATTTCATAAAAGTAGATACTAAAAACCCAATAAATGCTCCTGTTGCGGCTTTCAAAGCTCCTTTTTTATCTTCAAAATTGTAAATTAATTCACCTATAAATGCTCCAACAAATAGTCCAATTATAAAACCAATTGGTGGGAAAAATAATCCAATGATTAATCCAATATTCGTCCCCCAAATACCATATTTAGTCCCTCCAAATTTTTTCGCGCCTTTAGATGGAATAACATAATCTAAAACAGAAATAATTATAGTTAGCACAAGTGTAATTCCAAGAACCCAATAATTATTTTCTACATAGCTTGTTAAGTATAGTAAAAAAAGGCCAATCCAGCTCATCGGTGGTCCTGGTAAAGCAGGAAGAAAGCTTCCAAATATGCCAAGAATACAACATAGTAACCCAAGAACAACTAATATAATATCCATTGAAATAAATTTTTAGTATTTTTGAAAACGAATATGAGAAAAATAATTCAAATAGCGGTTTTTTTTAGTCTAATTTTTTGTGCCACAAGTCAATCTTTTGGGCAGCAGATAGCATCTATAGATCCAGATATTGCAATAAAAGAAACACTTTATACTAAATACAATAAAGAAGTACTTTCTTTTGATAAAAAAGATTTTGACACTTTGTTTTTTGTGTTTTTTCAGAAGCAATCGGATAGTAAAATTACTATGACTAAAGAAGAGTATTATACTTACACCATTAAAATTGCTATTTATTCAGAAAAATTAGGACTTTTGTACAAAGACCAAAAAGAAGAATCTGATAAAGCAAAGCAAGAATGGTTTGATAAAAACTATGTTGAGTATTTAAAATCCAAACCATAATCTTTTGAAAAAAATTATTCCCTATATCTTTTTAATTTCAGTAGTTTCTTGTCAATATTTTGAGAAGGAAGTACCTTCTGAACAAGAGTTGATGGAAAAACAAATGAAGGAAATCAATTGGAAAGAAGTAGATGAGTATCCATCTGTTGCAGATTGTGAAGCAATTTCTGATGAAACACTACGTAAACAATGTTTTTTTGAGTTTTTAGCGAGTACTATTCAACAAAAGCTAAGTGTAGACACCTTGTCTGTTTTGTATCCAGAATTAGACACTATAGAGGTTAGAGTTACTATTAATCCTGATGCGTCAATGCAATTTGAGCCACAATTTCCAAAAGATACGGTTGCTTATGATACCATTAAAATTGATAGTATTCTAAGAGTAAAATTAGTTGATTTTCCAAAAGTAAATCCAGCCATAAAACGCGGAATTCCTGTAAAAACCCAATTTGTTTTACCAGTTATAATCAAAACTGAAAAATAATTATTTGGAAAAGCTTCTACCTTTCCAAGTAAAACCTCCAACAAGCGAATAAAGTCCAACTAAACTGCAAAAGAATGGATATAACAAACTACTGGCAATTGGCGGATAAAACGTATTGTTTTTCAAAAATTTGTGAGATTTATAAAGTAAAAGATAATCACAATTATATTTTAAAATAAATACCATAGGAAGTGTTTTTCCATTATAATTTCCAGATAGCCATAATCCAAAACCTATTACCAAACTCAAGTTCATTGCCAAAACAACTACTGCTAAAGTTTTAGAATAATATCCAGAATATCCAGTTGTTTTACTTGCCCATCGAACACGTTGCATAAACAATTTATACAAATCATTTTCGGGTTTTGTTTTTACAATGGTATCGGTATTCCTTAAATAATGTACTTTATCAGCATGATTTTTCAATGCTTTTTGCAATAAAAAAACATCGTCGCCGCTTGCCATTTTGTTGTTTCCTCCAAAACCTCCAATTTCATTAAAAAGTTTTTTGCTATAAGCAAAATTAGCTCCGTTGCACATAAACGGTTTTCCAATTCCAAAACTTCCAATCGTAGTTCCTTGTAAACTCAATAAATCCAATTGCTGAAACTGATGGAACCAATTATTTTTAGTTTTGTAAACCACAGCACCAACAACCATTTCGGCAGTATTTTTTTGAATAAAATTATCTAAAGTAAATAGCCAGTTTTTATTTACTGTGCAATCTGCATCAGTAGTGACAACCCATTCGTGTTTCAAAATCGGAATAGCTCTAGAAATCGCATCTTTTTTTGGTGAATTGGATAATCGTAAGTTTTCTAAAAGCGTTGTTTCAATCAAGCCATTTTCCATACGCCATTTGATGTAAACGCGTTCAGAAGCATCGGTAGAAAAATCATCAACGAGAATAATTTCAAATAAATCCTTTGGATAATTTAGCTTAGAAATTGATTTTAAAAGTTTCGGTAAATTCTTTTCTTCATTCCTAAAAGGAACAATTATCGAGAATTTAGTTATGGGTTTTTCATCGGTTCTAACAAAAGTTTTGACCTTATCAAAGCCAAATATCAGTTGCAAAATAAACACAACATAAATTACTAAAACAACGAATAATACTATTTCAATCATAAGTGACTATTTTACACGAATTTACACAAATTATAAGATTTCACGAATATTAATCTTAATGAATCTTAATTTCTTAATGGTTTAAAATCTTTGCGCCTTAGCGTCTTTGCGAGAATACAATACAAAATTAATCAACTTTAACTTTTAAAATCTTTGTGATTTAGCGTCTTTGAGGCAAAACCTTAAAAATCATAACATAATAACTTCCAAAAACTACTGGTAAAACCACATTTAAAAACCACATCAGCATCGTAACAAAAACCACAATCCATTCGTTAACGCCAAGTAATCCAAAGAAATAAATCGCTAAACTTCCTTTTAATGCAAAGTCCAAAAACTGAAAACTCGGAACAACTGAAGCTAAAAAATAGACTGTTGTAATAGTTGCCATTAAAGTTGAATAAGGCAAATCGACATCAAATGCCAAAAACAAGAAATAATATTGATGCGAAAAAACCAAGTAACGACAAAATCCTAAAATTAAATTCTTGCGATGAATTTTCTTCGGAATTTCATTAATTTTTTCAATTAAATCTTCAATAGAATAACTTTTAATTTTGATTTTTTTTGTGAAATAAGAAAACAGAAAGAATGCAATTGTAAAAGCTATTATTCCAAAACTCCAAAGCCAATATCCTAAAATCAACATTCCCAGAATACCAAAAATTCCTGTAGCAACAATTTGAACGCCATTGCAAATTAAGTTCAGAAAAATAATTTTTTTAGTGTCTTTTTTGTCAAAATACAATGCTTTTCCAGCATATTCACCAACGCCAACCGGAGTAAAAACGCCCAAAGTTAAAGCTGCGAGAACTTGTTTCGTAGCTTCATTTACAGAAATAGGTTTTACAACTTGGGCCAGATTTTGCCATTTCAGAATTTCAAAAAATCGATTCAAAAAACTAAAAAACAAAATGAACGAAATTCCTGCAACCGATTGATTTTTATGAAATAATACTAAAAATTTATCCCATTCCAATTTGTCATTTGTAGCCAATTGATTGTATATAAAATAAAATGCACCAACAACAATCAAAAGTTTGACTGAAAAAACCAAGAATTGTTTAGCTTTGTGAGGAATTGTAATCATTGCTGCAAATGTACCATTTTGATAGTGAATAATTATCACTTTAGGCAACTGATAACTTTCAACTGAACACTGACGACTGAAAATGGCAAACGAAAGAATAATTTTAGGAATCGACCCAGGAACAACCATCATGGGTTTCGGATTGATAAAAGTAGTCAACAAGAAAATGGAATTTCTGCAGTTGAACGAGTTGATATTGAGTAAATACGACAACCATTACCAGAAGTTAAAAGTCATTTTTGAGCGAACAATCGAATTAATCGACACACACAATCCAGACGAAATAGCCATTGAAGCGCCATTCTTCGGTAAAAACGTTCAATCCATGTTAAAATTAGGACGAGCGCAAGGAGTAGCAATGGCAGCCGGACTTTCAAGAGATATTCCAATTACAGAATATGAACCTAAAAAAATAAAAATGGCTATCACCGGAAATGGAAACGCCAGTAAAGAACAAGTTGCTAAAATGCTACAACAACTTTTAGGATTGAAAACATTACCAAAAAACCTAGATTCAACCGATGGATTAGCAGCAGCAGTTTGTCATTTTTTCAACTCCGGAAAAGTAATTGGTGAAAAAAGCTATACAGGTTGGGATGCTTTTGTGAAAAATAATGAAGATAGAGTAAAAAAATAGCATGTCAGGAATTTACATTCACATACCATTTTGCAAACAAGCTTGTCACTATTGCGATTTTCATTTTTCGACTTCATTGAAGAAAAAGGGCGAGATGGTTTTGGCTTTGGCTAAAGAAATTGAAATGCGTAAAAGTGAGTTTCAAGACGAAGTTGTGGAAACCATTTATTTTGGTGGTGGAACGCCGAGCAGATTAACGATTGAAGATTTACGATTGTTGATTGATAAAGTTTATAAGAATTATGAAGTAACTGAATATCCTGAAATTACGCTAGAAGCTAATCCAGACGATTTATCTAAAAATTATTTAATTGAACTTAAAAAAGCAGGAGTAAATCGACTTTCGATAGGAATTCAATCGTTTTTTGAAGACGATTTAAAAATTATGAATCGTGCACATAATTCGGAAGAAGCTAAAGAATGTTTAGAAATTGCAACACAATATTTCGATAATATTTCAGTCGATTTAATTTACGGAATTCCAGAAATGAGTAACGAAAAATGGCTTCAGAATATCGAAACTGCTTTGTCGTTTAATATTCCGCATATTTCAAGTTATGCTTTGACGGTTGAACCAAAAACTGCTTTGCACAAATTTATTCAAAAAGGAATTATTCCGCAACCTGACGATGAAGTGGCTCAAGAACATTTTCAGATTTTGGTAGATAAACTATCCGAGAATGATTTTATTCACTACGAATTGTCCAATTTCGGAAAGGAAAATTATTTTTCTAAAAACAATTCAAGTTATTGGTTGGGAAAAAAATACATTGGAATTGGTCCTTCAGCTCATAGTTTTGACGGAGAAAAACGTAGTTGGAATGTGTCAAATAATACTTTGTATTTGAAATCCATTCAAGAAAATAAACTACCATCAGAAACCGAAACTTTATCTAAAACTGATAGATATAATGAATATGTTATGACAGGTTTGCGAACGATTTGGGGAATTTCTTTAGATAGAATTCAAACTGAATTTGGCACAACTTATTTAGATTATCTCAACCAACAAGCAGCGAAATATATTGAAGATCATTTGCTTTTTGTTGATGAAAATATTTTACGAACTACCAAAAAAGGTAAATTTTTAAGTGACGGAATTGCTTCCGACTTATTTATGCTGAACTAGTTTCAGCATCTGTTGAACGTAAGAAAACTAAATATGATCAAAGGATATACATATATAACGACAAACAAAAACTTTTCGGTTTTATACATTGGTGCTACAAAAGATTTGAAATATAGGGTAGAATGTCATAAAGATGGAACTGGAGCTATTTTTACAAAAAAATATAGCGCTTCTATTTTAATATATTTTGAGGAGTTTGATGATTATAGAGATGCATTTGCAAGAGAAAAACAATTAAAGAATTGGCATAAAGATTGGAAATGGAATTTAGCAAAACTTTCAAATCCTGAATTAAAAGATTTATATTTGGAGTTATAAATTAGCGTCTTTTTAACAGGTTTACGTAAAGTTGAAAAGATGCTGAAACAAGTTCAGCATAAATGATAGCAAAAATCCAAAATTTCAAAATCGACCTATCAAAACCAATTGATATTTCCATTCCATTATCCAATACTGATAAAAACCCAATTGCGTGGTACATTGAAAAACCCGAAATTGAACCAGTAAAATTTGGCGATTGGATTGGAAAAGTTTCCGAAGGAAGTTCGACCAATTTCAACAATATTTTTTTCAATCCACACGGACACGGAACTCACACTGAATGTCTCGGACACATTACGCGAGAATTTTATTCAATAAATCAATGTTTGAAACAATTTTTCTTTACAGCCGAATTGATTTCGATTGCACCAGAAAATATAAACGGAGATTTGGTGATTACCAAAAATCAAATAGAAAAAGCATTAGATGGAAAAAATTCAGATGCAATTATAATCAGAACATTACCAAATTTAGAATCGAAAAAACATAAAAATTATTCCAAAACCAATCCTCCTTATTTATCTGAAGAAGCCGCAAATTACACTAGAGAAATCGGAATTCAGCATTTACTAATTGATTTACCAAGTGTTGATAGAGAAGAAGATGAAGGAAAATTGCTGGCTCACAAAGCGTTTTGGAATGTAAAAGACGTAAATGATTTAAACGAAGATGCCCGATTGAATTGTACCATAACCGAAATGATTTTTGTGGAAGATAAAATTCAAGATGGAAGTTATATACTAAATCTACAAATTGCTTCGTTTGAAAATGATGCTTCGCCATCAAAACCTATTTTGTATAAGATATGATTTCAGTTTCAACAGATAAAACCAAACTCGATATTCCATTCATTCAAAACTTTTTGAAAGACGTTTATTGGGCAGCAGGAAGAACAATTGAAGAAGTTCAAACCACAATTGATAGTTCGTTTTGCTTCGGAATTTATTTAGATGATAACCAAATTGGCTTTTGCCGAGTAATTACTGATTATGTAGTTTTTGCTTATGTAATGGATGTTTTTATTGATGAAAATCATCGCGGAAAAGGCTATTCTTCTATTTTAATAAATGCGATGATGACTGAACCCAAATTGCAAGAAGTTAAAATTTGGCGATTAGCAACATCAGATGCACATTTTTTATATAAAAAATTTGGATTCAATTCATTAGCTTATCCTGAAAAAATGATGGAAAAGGTAATTAAAACTTCATAATTCAAAAATCGTTAATCAATATGAATATACAACAACTTTACGAATTTTGCTTATCTAAAAAAGGCGTAACCGAACATTTCCCGTTTGATGAAGATACTTTAGTATTTAAAGTTGGTGGTAAAATGTTTTGTCTAACTTCTTTAAAAGAATGGGAAAAAGGAACGCCATCATTAAATTTAAAATGTGATCCTGAAAAAGCATTAGAACTTCGTGCCGAATATGAAGCCATAAATCCAGGTTTTCACATGAGTAAAATTCATTGGAATACAGTCGATTTTAATGGTGATGTTTCTAATAAATTGATGTGCGAATTAATAAATCACTCTTACGATTTGGTTTTCAAAAGTTTGACTAAAAAAATTCAGAACGAAATTCTAAATTTAGAAAATTAGGCATTACTTTTGTGAGACAATTATAATAAAATTCAAAACAACTATCATGATTGATAATTTAAAGAAAATATTAAACGAAGACCAAGATCCAAAAGCGATTGAGAAAATAACTTCTAAATTGAGTAATTTATTAATGTCAAATGAAGAGATTGGATACATTGCTGTACAAAAAAAACCAGCGGTAACAATTTTGCCAGATAGTATTGTAGTTACTAATAAAAGAATAATCCTTTGTAAGCCAAAAAATCTTGGTTTATCAATGGAATTTGTAGATTATGATTGGGATGATATTGCAGGTAGTTTTGTAAAAGAAGGTATTTTAGGTGCCGATTTTACGTTCAATACCAAATCAGATTTGACGCATACGGTTGATTATTTACCAAAGAATCAGGCTCGAAAATTGTATACTTATGCGAAAGAACAATTGGATTTATTGAAGAATCCAGTTGTAAATACAACTACAAGTAATCCTGTAATTGCAGAAGAAACACCTTTTGAAGAGATCGTTGAAGTTGAAGAAATGGAAACGGAAGAAGTAACTAATTTTGCCGAAATTGTTCCTATTTCAAATTACACTTCATTTGAAGAAACAAAAGTGGAAACTTCAACAACTTCGACTGATAGAAAGTTAAGTGAATTGTCGCAAGATGAATTGTTTGAAAAACTTCAGAATTACAAAAAGCTCCTTGACAACGGATTGATTATGCAAGGTGAATATGATAATTACAAAAAAGAGATTTTAGGTTACATGTAATCATGAAAAAATAGTTATTAAAAAGGCACAAGATTTACTTCTGTGCCTTTTTTTATTATTAAAACAATCATTTTGTCTTGATTTCGTCTTGATTTTGTCTTGATTTCGTCTACAGCAAATTGATATTAAACGATTGTTGATTAAAATTCATTATTATTTAGTAAAAATTTATAATATTTGAGTAACTTTTAAACCCTATAAAAGATGAAATTTTTAAACATTCTATTTATCGAAGACGATGCAATAGAAGGAATTAGATTGAATAGAGCATTAGTGTCATTAAATCAAAAACATCGATTGATTGAAGTTTCTAATGGTTTGGAGGCTTTAAATTATTTAAAAAGCGAGAATAATCTCCCAGACATTATACTCTTGGATTTGAATATGCCAAAGCTTAATGGATTAGAATTTTTAAAAATTTTAAAAACTGATCAATTTTTAAAAATAATTCCAACCATTGTTTTTACAACCTCCAATAATGGTAAAGACATTACGGAATGTTATAAAGTTGGAATAGCAGGTTACATTTTAAAGCCACTTAAATATGAAGATTACCAAATTGTAGTAAAAAAGGTACTTGATTATTGGTCTACTAATGAATTAATATAAATTGGTATGTACGGAATTGTAAATAAAGCTATACAAGAGTTGGTTATTGCCAATTTTGGAAAAGATAAATGGGAGATTATCAGAGAAAGAAGCGGTATTGACGTAGACTTTTTTATTAGTAATGAACCATATGATGATGATATAACATTTAAATTAGCAATAGCTGTCTCAGAAGAAATGGGAATGAGTATTGAAGAAGTACTTGTGGCATTTGGTGAATGGTGGGTTATGAAAACTACCAAAGAAAAATACAGTGGTTTAATGGAGTCTGGAGGCTCTAATCTAAAAGAATTTATTTTGAATTTACCAGTATTTCATAATAGAGTTATGCTTATTTATCCTAAACTTACTCCTCCTGAATTCAAAGTTACTGATATTACAGAGAACAGTGTAAATCTTCATTATCTTTCAACTAGAATCGGATTTCAGGAATTTGTAAGAGGTTTGATTCAAGGTTTAGCAAAAATGTTTGATACAAATGTATTAATTGAACTAGTTCAGTCACGAAATAGTGGCCACTCTCACGAAATTTTTAAAATTACTTGGGAAAAGATATGAAAGATTTTCAATTTGAATTTAATCTTGATGAATTCAACAAACTCTTCCCTTTTTATATTTTAATCGATAAAAATTTTAATATAAAAAGGTGTGGTCAAAGTATTTTTAAAATCATACCAGATTTAAAAGAGGATAGCTCATTTTTAGACTTCTTTTTTATAAAAAGACCACATTGCGAGGAACTAAATTTAATTAATTTTTTAGGGTTGTTTACTCAACTTATAGTTATCGAGTCCTTACAAGAAAATCCTATTATGTTGAGAGGACAGTTTCAGCAATATAAAGATTTTTTCCTTTTTGTCGGTTCTCCATGGTTTATTTCTATGGATGATGTTACAAATAGAAATCTTAAACTTCAAGATTTTGCAATTCACGATCCACTAATTGATTTACTTCATTTTTTGAAAGCTTATGAAATTAGCAATCAAGATCTTAAAGAATTAATTTTAAAAATTAATGACCAAAAGAAAATACTAATTCACGACAAGCTTGAAATAGATAAACTATCTTTAGTAGCTAGCGCAAATAGAAATGGTGTTATATTAACTAATTTGGATGGTAAGTTGTTTTGGACAAATGACGCTTATCTTGAACTTACAGGATACTCAAGGTATGATGTAATTGAAAAGACAGTACTTGAATTAGGCGTTTCTCAATTGACTAACAAAGACGACCTTTCCGAAGTAATAACTTCATTTAGGAATGTAAGAACGTTTGATTGCGAGATATATCATAAAAAGAAGAGCGGAGATTGTTTTTGGGCAAGAATGAAAGGTCAACCGGTATTAGATTCTAACAATAAGTTTGTTCAGTATTTTGTTATAATAGAGGATATAACTAAAGAAAGGCAAGTAAATAATAAATTAAAAGAATCAGAGAATATGCTCGCCTCTTTAATTATAAATCTTCAATCAGGAATTTTGTTAGAAGACGAAAACAGAAAAATACTTTTAACAAACAAGCAATTTTGTAATATGTTTTCGATTAAAAGTGAGCCTGAACAAATGATTGGATTTGATTGTTCAAATTCTGCTAAAGAAACAAAAATGATGTTTAAAGATAGTGAATCCTTTGTTAATAGAATTCACGAAATATTAGAGAATAAGGAAGTTGTTATCAATGAAGAATTAGCTTTAATAGACGGAAGATATTTTGAAAGACATTATATTCCTATAGTTATAGATGGTAAATATAAAGGTAATCTATGGTCTTATGATGATATAACTTTAAAAAAGAATTATAATGAAAGTCTTTCTTATGAAAAAGAAAAGTACAGAAGCATTATTGAAAACATGAATATTGGTTTGATTGAAGTTAACAATAATGATGAAATTTTATTAGCCAATCAAAGGTTCTCTGAAATGAGTGGTTATCCTATAGATTTCCTTATTGGCAAAAAAGGTTCGGAGGTTTTTCTAGACAATAATGCCAAAAAAATCCTAAAAGAAAAGGAATTGAAACGAAGAGATGGAGAATCTGATTCATATGAAATTGTTGTAAAAAATCAAAAAGGTGAAATGAAAGAATGGTTAGTAAGTAGTGCTCCAAATTATAATTTAAATGGAGAAATTATTGGTTCTATAGGTTTACATTTTGATATCACAAATTTTAAAAAATTAGAAAGTCAACGAGAACAATTATTGAAAAAATTAGAAAAACAAAATGAACAATTACATGACTACGCTCACATAGTCTCTCATGATTTAAAATCGCCTTTAAGAAGCATTCATTCCTTAATAACTTTTATAAAAGAGGACACCGAGGTCGTTTTTAATTCGAAAACTTTAAAATATTTTAATTTAATTCAAGAGAAAACTGAAAAAATGGACGCCCTCATTCATGGCATATTAACCTATTCGAAAATTGAAAGCACTTCTATTCACAAAGAAGAAATTGATTTGATGGAATTAATCAATAATATATTAGCTACTATTTTTATTCCTCCAAATATTGAAATTGTTTTTAAAAATAAATTACCAGTTGTTTTCTCTGACAGATTTAGAACACAACAATTATTTCAAAATTTAATTAGTAATGCAGTTAACTATAATGACAAGCCAAGAGGTATTGTTGTAATTGATTTTCAAGATTATCAAAATCATTATGTTTTTTCAATAAAAGACAATGGAGTTGGTATAGAAAATGAGAACAAGGAAAAATTATTTCAAATGTTTCAATCGTTTGATTCAAATGATATTTCATCAGGAATTGGCCTTTCAATTGTTAGGAGAATTATTGAAAATGCAAACGAAAAAGTATGGTTTGAAAGTGAAAAAAGTATAGGATCAGTTTTTTATTTTACAATGCAAAAGTAATAGTATGGATGAGGTACCAAATTTAGATTATATATGTAAATTGTCTGCGGGTAATGTTACAATAAAAAACAAACTGATAAACATTCTTAAAGAAGAATTTCCTCAAGATGTAATAAACTATCATAGAAAAATAAACAATAACGAATTAATTGAAGCCTCTCAAAATGTGCACAAAATAAAGCATAAAATAATGATATTAGGATTGGTGGAAGATTATAATCTGTCAATAAAACATGAGCTAAGCTTAAAAGAAAACAATATATTTTTCAAAGAAGATTTTGAAATTATTTTAAAAAAAATATCTGATTATATAATAAAAATACAAGAATAATTATGAAATGTATAATTATCGACGACGAAAAAATGTCAAGAGAAATTTTGTCAATTATGATATTAAAATCCATGCATCTTTTCTTAGAAGCAGATTTTTCAAATGCAATTGACGCCATTAAATATCTTAATGATGAAAATAATACAATTGATGTAATCTTTTTAGATATTCACATGCCCAATTTTTCTGGCTTTGATTTTATCAAAACCATAAAAAACCCACCTCATATTATATTGGTTACAACTGATCAGAATTTTGCGTTGGAAGCTTTTAATTATGAATGCATTATAGATTACCTAGTAAAACCAATACAAGAAAATCGTTTTAATAGAGCAATTGAGCGTGTAGAACAGAAATTTGAGAATAGCAAAAAATCAGTAAGTAATATTGATTCAGAAATTAAAGAAATTTATTTGAACATAGACAAACGATTGGTGAAAGTTGAAGTTTCAACTATTAATTTTATTAAAGCGAATGGTGACTATGTCTTTATAAAAACTGACTCTCAAAATTATACTGTACACACAACATTAAAGAAAATTGAAGATAAATTAAGTAATTCATTTTTTCTAAAAGTACATCGTTCTTATATCATTAATTTAAATAAAATTATTGATATACAAGATTCAACAGTATTAGTAGGGTCAAAATTAATTCCAGTCAGTAAAAATAATCGTTCTAATCTTATGTTTAGATTAACCCTTGTTTAAAATCATTAACATTTACTTTGTTAATATTTACAACCAATTCTTTTTTCGAAGATTAGTCAACATTCGTCTATACTTAAGTCAATCTCAACGAATAAATAAAGCGCATCGATAGAGATCCAATAACTTTGTAGTGAAATCAAAAATCAATTTTATTGTTGAATTTTGATATGTTATTAAGTTATTTAGTTCAGATGAAATTGTATTATTTAAATTTTATTTAAATCTAAAATAAAAGTAAAATATAAAAGCAATTTAATCTTTGATGCGTAATTTAAAATACAATTATTTTTTTGAGATTAAGATTATTGATGTATTAGTTTATGTATTTCCAATAAAGCAAAAGAATATAAGAATATAAATTTCTTTATTTTTTAGAATTATAAATTATACTTAAGCCAATAAAATATATAAAAAAATATGAATAAAAAGGCTTATGTTTATGATACATCAAAGGGTTTTTCTGCATTTATAAAATATAATTATTCGTCAAAACTGAATATTTTTTCGTGTACAAAGAAAAAAAATTTTTCAGTAGAAAAAATAACTGATTATAATGTTTGTTTTTTTGTTGTTAATGATATGGAAGATTTTTTCAATTTGAAAAGAATATATTTTGATATAGAGTTTTTTTTTGTAGGTAGTCCTAATAAACTTATTTTAAAAAAAATTGAAGATTTAAAATATGATGACTTAATGATTTTAGATTTTTATGATAGTAAATATAATATTCTTCAGTTTATAAATATAGAGTTATTATCAAAAAGTATATTATAGTTTTTTTTTAAAACTACAAACAAAATCTGTTTTCACTGGCAGTTTACTTTTTTAAAGTTTAAAAATTATAGATTTTAGGGTGTCTGTTATTTACTGCCAGTGAAAACATATTTTTACTTGAAACAAAAACTAATTACAGTATTGAGTTTTAATTAAAAACAAATCGATTTTAGTTTAAAATTACATTGATTTTTTCTGCTTCTCAACAAATCCATCAGCTTGTAACTTTAATAATTCCAATGCGCTTTTTTTCTTGTAATTGTATAATTCTTTATCATCTTTGATATCCGCATAGACTTTATCGTAAATTTCTGCATCTGTTTTTCGTTGCAAATCACTTTGATAACGATTTTGTGCGAGTACATTTTTAATTCCCATTTCGGCATCTTCTTGTTTGAAATCGTATTCGCCTCTTGGAGAAAGTAATTTGGCAATGATTGGTGAAGTTTCAATTGCTAAAAATAAAAGCATTATAAAAAATGATGGTAGCCAAGGCAATTTATTCAAAGCGTTTATTCGAGCCATCAATCCATCAAAACCATCAATAATTGGTTGTGTTTCGGTTACTTTTTTGTCTAAATCAGCTTGAAGCGTTTTTGCTTTAGTTTCTTTTTCGGTAATTTTTACTGCGTTAATTGCTTTTAGTGAATCCAATTGTTTTAATTGAGCATCGTGTTTCAATCTCTTTTCAGCATAAACCGGACCTTTTCCTAGCTTTTTAGTACCTGCAGTTCCTTCTGCCTCAGTTATGTAAGTTGCATACAAATCGTTTACTTCTTTTTCTTTTTTGGCGATATCGCCTTTTAGAGCATCTATTTCGGCTTTGTTTTTTTCAACATCGGTTTGAAAATAATTTGCAACTTGCTTTTTGTTTGCCATTGCCATTTCGTTTTTCTCTTTCAACAAAACGGTTTCAATTTCTTTCTGAAAAATTTTGATTTCCAATGGTTTTGAAATTACAATTGCAATAATAATAGCCAAAGCAATACGAGGTGTTGCTTGAATAAATTCATCTAAAAAGTTATCGCGTTTTTTAATTGTCGAAACAATAAATCTATCGAGATTGAAGATTAAAAATCCCCAAACTAATCCAAAGAAAACTGCGGTATAGACATTGTCAAAAACTGTAAAAAGCGCATAACTACTAGCTACAAAAGCCATAATTGCTGTGGAGAAAACTGTAGCTCCAATGCCAGCATATTTGTTTTGTTCGCCGTTGGAACAACCGTTCACAATGTCAGTATCGACACCAGAACAAAGAATAAAAAAACGTTTTAACATGATTGATTGATTTTATGATGAGTGATGATATACAAATTTAACGCCAAAAATTTTATATTGTTGTGAAATATTGAAAATTAGTTTGGTTAGCTATTGATTTACAGATTGTTTTAATTAAAAATCCGCTTGATTAGAGCGGATTACATAATTTTATTTTTTTTCTAGCCAACCTTCAATTTTATCTCCTCCATATTTAGTTTGTTGAACACCCATTTTAGTTTCTTCAAAATATTTATGAGTTGAGAACCAATATTGAAAAGGTTGTGGAAATTTTTTACTTCTAGCATTTTTTAAAATTACACTTCCACTAAAATGAGCTATTTCATTGGGTTTGTATTTGCTTAAATTTTCATTTGGAACATGTTTTCCATCAATCCAAATTGCATATTTTTTACTGTTTTTGAATTCCTCCATTTCTTTTTGAGTTGGAGACATTTTTTGAAACGGTTTTGGTATTAAAAACATAAATTTTCCCAATTTTTGTTTATCTTCTTTTGTTAATTCTTCATATAACTTGTCTATAATTACTTTTCCATTTTTTCCTCCATCTCTATAAATGAATCGTACGCCTTTAAAGTAAGTTGCTTCTGTTACTGTATTATTTTCTTGTAAATTTGTTATTAATTTAGTAGAATTTCTTTTAATGGCTTCTTGATATTCAATCATACCCATTTTTAAAGTATCACGTTCAAATTTTAAATGACTGTTTTTTAAATTTTTATCAAAATAATCATTAGTGTATAACGTAAATTGATACTCTTGAGGAAATTGTTTTAATCTTACTCTTTTATCAATAAATCTATTTGTATAATATTTGAAATCAGATGGTTTGTATTTTTTTAACTCCGAATTTTTTACAGCTTTTCCATCAATCCAAACTGCTTCTTTGTTTTTATTGCTAAGTTTGTTAAATAATTCTTCGCTTACTTTTTTTGGATTAATTTTATTTGGAACCCAACTTAAGTAATATCTTTTTTCCTTAAGGGTAAGGTTTTCATACATTTTGTTAATTCTAATTGTGGTATCTTTTCTAACATCTTTAATTTTCACATAAATACCACTATAATAAGTGTCTCTTCTTTTATCGCTTATTGCTGAA
Source organism: Flavobacterium chungnamense (assembly GCF_039539165.1). Classification (NCBI taxonomy): domain Bacteria; kingdom Pseudomonadati; phylum Bacteroidota; class Flavobacteriia; order Flavobacteriales; family Flavobacteriaceae; genus Flavobacterium; species Flavobacterium chungnamense. The sequence continues at coordinate 9,589 of NZ_BAABCS010000010.1, read as the reverse complement.
TTATCGAGTTCTACGCCATTTACAGCTTCAGCACTATCAGCGTCTTGATTTACGGAAACTGTCTTTTCTTTTGCCACAACTTCAATACAGAAAAAGTAAATTAATCCAGCAATGATAGGAACAACAGCTACTTTTTTGAGTAGCGCTATTTTTTTTGATGTGCTTTTTGTCATCATAATTAATCGTTTTTTGGTTACTAAATAGTTTAAATTACTGGCCAAGTAAATTGTTTGGTTTCCGTTTCCTTTTTGCAAAAGTAAATTTTGATAAAACGGAACATTATTATAAGTTTTCACAATTTCTTCGTCAGCAAGAAATTCGTGGTTAAGTTGAATAGCTTTTTTGTAAAAAATAAAAAGTGGATTGAACCAAAAGATGACTTTTAAAAACTCAATAAATAATATATCTAAAGTGTGTTTTTGTGTTACATGAACTAATTCGTGTGTGTACAATTCATCTTCAATATTTCTATTATTGTAATCTTCAAAATTGATAAATATAAAGTTCAAAAAAGTATGCGGAAGCGTCTTTTCTTCAACCAAAATCAAATTAGCATTTTTGTATTTTACAATCGGATTTGATTTAGATTTTGAAATTAATTTCCAAATATTTTTTCCGAATCGTAATAACAATAAGAAACAAATTATTCCATACAAACTCCATAAAATGTATGGGATGAAATTGATTTTTTCTTCTATTGGTAAACTATTTCCTTGAATTTCATTTTCAGGAATTGCTGACGAAGTTATTACCGTATTTAAAGGTTCAAAATTCTGAACAACAGGAACAATTTTAATGATTTCAAATGTTAGAAACTGAATAATAAATGAAATTACAATAGAAAACAAAAGATAGAATCTATTGAATTGATGTATTTTTTCTCGTTCTAAAACCAAATGATAGAAGCCAAGAAAAATAGTTAAACTCAAGGTTGATTTTAATAGAAAGTCGATCATTTTTTCTTTTTTTGAAGTTCAACATCGATGATTTTCTTTAAATCTTCTAATTCTTTTTCGGTTAGATTAGTTTCTCTTGTAAAGAAGGAAGCAAACTGCGAAGCCGAATCGTTAAAGAAGTTTTTAATTAATCCATTAACATGTTTGGAAAAATAATCTTCTTTTTTTACTAACGGATAATATTCTCTTGAATTTCCAAATTCGTTGTAAGCCACAAATTTTTTGTCAATCATTCTTTTAAGTAATGTTGCAACTGTTGTAGTGGCAGGTTTTGGTTTAGGGAAAGCTTCTAGTAAATCTTTCATGAAAGCTTTTTCAAGTTTCCATAAATGTTCCATTAATTGTTCTTCAGAGTTGGATAATTGCATCGTTCTACATTTTTAGAATTAACTCTACAAATGTAGAATAAAATTTCACTTCTACAAGTGTAGAATGAAAATTTAACATTTTCGTATAAAAAAATCCGTTCACTCAATTAAGAATGAACGGATTTAAAATTTTGAGTTTGCGGTTGAATTATTTACTCATTTCCACAAAATACTTATAAAATAAAGGAATAGTTTCAATACCTTTTAAGTAATTGAAAATTCCAAAATGTTCGTTTGGTGAGTGAATAGCATCAGAATCCAATCCGAATCCCATCAAAATAGTTTTAGATTTTAATTCTTTTTCGAATAAAGCTACAATTGGAATACTTCCTCCTGAACGTACTGGAATTGCTGGAACGCCAAAGGTTTCAGTGTACGCTTTGTTTGCAGCTTTGTATCCAATACTATCTATTGGAGTTACATAACCTTGTCCGCCATGATGTGGTTTTACTTTTACTGTTACGCCAGAAGGAGCAATGCTTTCAAAGTGTTTAGTGAACAATTCAGTAATTTGTTCCCAATCTTGATTTGGTACCAAACGCATCGAAATTTTAGCAAATGCCTGACTTGCAATTACAGTTTTTGCACCTTCGCCAATATATCCACCCCAAATTCCGTTAACGTCTAGAGTTGGACGAATCGAGTTTCTTTCGTTGGTAACATATCCTTTTTCGCCATAAATGTCGTTAAGGTTCAATGCTTTTTTATAATTATCTAAATTGAAAGGTGCTTTTGCCATTTCGGCTCTTTCTTCTAACGATAATTCTTCTACATTATCATAAAATCCTGGAATAGTTATGTGATTGTTTTCGTCATGAAGCGAAGCAATCATTTTTGCCAAAACATTTATAGGATTTGCAACTGCGCCACCATAAAGTCCTGAATGTAAATCGCGGTTTGGTCCAGTAACTTCAACTTCAACGTAACTTAAACCACGTAATCCTGTTGTAATTGACGGTTGTTGGTTTGAAATCATTCCAGTATCTGAAATCAAAATTACATCATTAGCTAGTTTTTCTTGATTTTGAGTAACAAACCATGATAAACTTTTTGATCCAACTTCTTCTTCACCTTCAATCATGAATTTTACGTTACAAGGTAGGCAATTGTTTTGGATCATGTATTCAAAAGCTTTCACGTGCATGTACATTTGACCTTTATCATCGCATGCACCACGAGCGAAAATTGCACCTTCTGGATGAATTTCTGTAGTTTTAATAACAGGTTCAAATGGAGGAGAAGTCCATAATTCCATTGGATCTGGTGGTTGCACATCGTAATGTCCATAAACCAAAACTGTTGGAAGATTTTTATCAATAATATGTTCACCAAAGACAATTGGGTAACCAGGAGTTTCACAAATTTCAACATGATTACAACCTGCTTTTTCTAATGAAACTTTCACAGCATTGGCAGTGTCAATCACATCTTGAGAGTAAGCCGTATCAGCACTTACAGAAGGAATTTTTAATAATTCGATTAATTCGTTTAGAAAACGCTCTTTGTTTTCTTGAACGTATTGTTTTATATTATTCATTTTTAATGGTTTATTTTGAAATTCAAAAGTACGAAAAAGAGTTTTAAAAAAAATTCCTATTTCATAATTTGTAATTAAGAATTATTCTTATATTTGCACTCACAATTTTCGCGGATATGGTGAAATTGGTAGACATGCCAGACTTAGGATCTGGTGCCGCAAGGCGTGTAGGTTCGAGTCCTATTATCCGCACAAAAAGTCCAAATGAAAGTTTGGACTTTTTTTGTGGGCAAAAAGGATGAGAAGTTTATGTTGAGCGAAGTCGAAGTAAGTCCTATTATCCGCACAAAAAGTCCAAACGATAAGTTTGGACTTTTTTTATTTCTACGAAATCGGTTAATTTCTATGTTAAGAACTTATTTTTTTTAACCAAAATTGATTCCTTTTCAATGAGTATTTTTGTATAATCTCTAAGTCTGAGTTTTAACCAATTTATTGGAATGAAAAAGAATCCGTCTATGACAGCACTTATTTTAGCTTTTATTGGTTTTGCATTGATAACCGGTGCATTGTTTTCGTTGTATCGTTCAAGTAACGAAGCGATTTTTATTGAAGAAAAAAGTGAAGCTGAAATTGATATTGCAAATAAAAAAATTGATGTTTTAAGTGACGAAATTCAAGAGACCAAAGAGCAATTTGTCGATGCAGATTATAAAGACGAATCGAAACCAGAAGTAATGACTCAAATTGCTGGTCAGAATATTCCAATCATTGAAATTAAAGATATTGATTTAGGCGAAAGTTCTGATTTAACTGATGATGAACCACGAAAAAAAGGACAACGTATTACCTACATTCATCAATTGAAATTCTCTTTAGTAAATGTTGATAGATTTTCGTTGAAAGATGTAATATTTTCCGTGAAAGATATTTATAATGATCCGAAAGAAGGAAAAGGCAAGAAGAAGTCCAAAGAATATAGTTATATGGGAAGAATTTTCGATAGCGAAGATGTTGGAGCGTATAATAATATAGAGGTAAATACTTTAAATTTAAAATCTAAAAAGTTGGTTTACGTGAGTAATTTGCCTACAAGCTTTGGAGTAGGAGATTACTATTTTGATATTATTGTTGAATGGAATAATGGTTTCTATCAAATGCATGTTGATATAGAAGAAGTAAATGGAAAATTGAAATACCGATACCAATTTTATGACGTTGACGGAAAACCAATAAACTTAAAATCTTCGGAAGAAGTTACTGCATAAAAAAAAGCCTTTCAGTTACGAAAGGCTTTTTTTTATTTACTTATTTTAATCCAATTATCTACTTTTTTCTCTAAAAGAGCCAATGGCATTACACCTGATTCTAAAACTATTTGGTGGTATTTTTTGATGTCAAATTTTGAACCTAATTCTTTTTCAGCTTTTTTGCGAAGTTCAATTATTTTTAACTGACCAATTTTATAAGATAAAGCCTGACCTGGAACTGCCATATAACGCTCAATTTCAGATATAATACTTGCTTCACTTTCGGCTTCATTGTCTAAAGAATATTGAATGGCTTGCTCGCGCGTCCAACCTTTAGAATGAATTCCAGTGTCCACCACTAGACGAATGGCACGATGCATTTCACTTCCTAACATCCCAAAATATTGATATGGATCTTTGTATAAACCTAATTCTTTACCTAAACTTTCCGTGTATAAAGCCCAACCTTCACCATAAGCTCCAAACCAATTGAATTTTCTAAAATTGGGCAATGCTTCATTTTCTTGTTGTAAAGAAATTTGAAAATGATGTCCCGGAATCGCTTCATGAAGAAATAAATCTTCGTCAGCATAATAATTATAGTTTTTTACATCAGGAATTGGAACATAGAAAGTTCCTGGGCGAGAACCATCTGCTGCACCTTGAACATATTCTGCACTTGCCGTTTTTTCTCTAAAAGCTTCGGTTCTTTTTATTTGAAAAGCTGTTTTGGGTTGCAATGAAAATAATTTATCAACGTTTGGTTTTATAGTGGCGTGGTATTTTTTAAAATTGGCAATTACTTCTTCTGGTTTTTCAAAAGGTTTTAATTCTGCTTTATTTCTTACGTAGTCGAAAAATTCTTTTATGGTTCCTTTAAATCCAACTTCGCTTTTTACTTTTTCCATTTCCGATTTCAATCGAGCTACTTCTTGTAATCCTAAAGTGTGAATATCTTCTGGAGTCATTTCGGTTGTAGTCCATTGTTTTACATAGGCTTTGTATAAATTACTGCCGTTTGGAAGTGAACCAATTCCGCTTGTCGTTCTAGATTTTGGAAGATATTCTGATTTTATAAAAGCAACCATTTTCTTGAATCTAGGAAGTAATTTATCGTTGATTGTTGAAGCGTATTCTTTTTTTAGCGTTTCTTTTTGAGAGTCTGTAATTTCAGAAGGCATTGATTTTATTGTGGTGAAAAAAATATTGTCTTCAGCTTTTTCAGTAATCATTTCATCAAATTGTTGCATTACTTTGTTGGATAGAACTTTTGGTAAAACCACATTTTTATCCATTCCTTTTTTCATATAAACCATTGCAGAATCTAACCAAACAGCATATAAATCCATTCTTTTTAAGAAGTTTTTGTAATCGTTCTCGGTTTTGAAAGGTTGTGCACTTTCACCTGCTGCAAATTGCGCCATGGTTAAATGCGTTCCCCAAAATTGATGAATTGGTGTAAGATTAGCATTTTGTTGAAGCAAATCTTTTCCAACAGCAACTTCCCATTTTATGATGTCGAAACTGTTTTTTTCTTCATCAGAAAGTGATTCAAAATCGATTTTTGAAAGTTCTGTTTCGTATTTTTTGAAAAATTCGGATTGTTTTTTTCTGAAAGAATCAGTCATTTCAAACTGCAATTGGTCGTTGTATTTGTTTTGACCATTGAGTGTTGCATCTAAAGGATTTAGGGTGTTTTTTTCGTCAAAATAACTTTCGGTTAATTTTTTGAAATCTACTGATTTTTCTTCCGATTTACAATTTACTAACAACAGTGAAAGTAAAATGAAAGAAGAAATTGTTTTCAAATTTTTCATTGGTATTTTGGTTATTCGTTGGTTAAAACTACTAAATTTATTCCATACAATTGCTATCTAGCCCTGATTGGATCAATCCACCGTGTGGTGCGGAAAGCAGGAATAGGGATTACAAAAAATTCCCGAGCCATTCGCTCCTAAACTTCGACTAGCTCAGTTCGAAATTATGCGTTTAATGCTTCAACGATAATGTCTTGGTCGTTTAGCATATCTTTTAGCATGTTTTCGATTCCATTTTTCAAAGTAAATGTTGACGATGGACAACCATTGCACGAACCTTGAAGTACAACTTTTACTCGTTTTGTATCTTGGTCGAATGAGTCAAATAAAATATTTCCGCCATCGGCTGCAACTGCTGGTTTTACATATTCTTCAAGAATGTTGATAATTTGTTGTGATGTGGTATCAAGATTATCGAAATTATTGATTTGTTGTTTTTCTTGTTTGGTGTCTTGAACAATCATAGTTTCATCGACAACTATGCCACCATTTTCAATGAATTGTTTAATAAAAGTGCGAATTTCAAGGGTAATTTCTTCCCAAGATGCGATGTCGAATTTGGTAACTGAAATGTAATTTTCGTCGATAAAAATTTCTTTTACAAACGGAAAACCAAAAAGTTCTTTAGCCAAAGGTGATGCAAATGTTTGGTCAATATTTTTAAATTCAACAGCAGTTTTAGTGACTCTTTTGTTGACAACAAATTTTAATGTTGCAGGATTAGGAGTAGTTTCACCATAGACAGTAATTGCTGATTTTTTTGGTCTAAGCGGATCTTCAATTATTATTTTCCCTCCATTTTTTACATATTCTTCAATTTGTTCAGCTACATCATCTTTAACGTCATTCCAATCTACAATGCTGAAACGTTCGATGGCAATGAAATTTCCTGAAATGTAAACGGTTTTTACAAATGGAAGGTAAAATAGTTGTTGTGCTAAAGGTGAGTTTTTAGCTTCGTCAATGTTTTTGAATTCAAAGTTTTCATTTTGAGTTATAAAATCAGGGAATTCAAATTTTAGAATTGTTGGATTTTGTGTTTCTTTTATAGTAATTTTCATAGCGATTCGTGTAATTTTCAACAAATTTAACAAAGTTATTTTGTGGGAATGTTTATATTTGAAGTTTTTAAACAATTAATTAACATTTATAGCGTTTTTTATTAACGTTTTAGTTTATTCAATATATGAAAAAAATTCTACTCATACTTTTTTTTGTTTTTTTTAATACATCTTTTGCTCAGCTTGTAGTAAATAATACAACTCAAACTCCAAATCAATTAGTTCAAAACGTTTTACTTGGTGCGGGTATTACTGTCTCGAATGTTACTTTCAATGGATCTGCTTTAAATGCTAATCTAGTTCGTGATCAGGTTGGTAGTTTTACTGGGGGTAATACAACGAATATTGGTATTAACAATGGGATTATATTAGCGACAGGTGACGCTCAAATAGCAGTTGGGCCAAATAATCAATCAGGAGCAACTAATGCAACAGCAAATCCAGTACAGGGCGATGCAGATTTAGCAGCTTTGGCATCTGCAACTATCAGAAATAAAGCAGTTTTAGAGTTTGATTTTGTTCCAATAGGTCAAAATTTGAGTTTCAATTTTGTTTTTGGTTCAGAAGAGTATTTAGAGTTTGTAAACGGAGGTTTTAATGATGTTTTTGGTTTCTTTTTGAGTGGTCCTGGTATTATTGGACCTTATATTGGAGGTGCAACAAATATTGCATTAGTGCCAGCTACTACTACTCCAATTTCAATTGATAATGTAAATAACGTTTCAAATTCTGCTTTTTATGTAAATAATGGAACAGGAACAACACCTGTAGTTAATGCTACTATTCAATATGATGGTTTTACAACTGTTATAGCTGCAACAGCCACAGTGCAATGTGGTCAACCATATCACATTAAGTTAGCTATTGCCAACGTTGGTGATAACTCTTTGGATTCAGCAGTTTTTTTACAAGCACAAAGTTTTAATACAACTCAGCTAAATTTTCCTCAAGATTATTTAGTTTCAAATGGTTTTGCACCATGTCCTGGTACTCCTACTACTCTGAATACGGGATTAGCATCAACTATTCCTCATACTTGGACTTGGAACGGAAACCCAATTCCTGGTGAGACAGGTCCAACAATTACAGTCAATCAAGCCGGGACTTATTGCGCGACCGCTTATCCTTATGGACCAGGTTGTCCGATATCAGATTGTGTAATTGTAGAATATTTATCACCAATGCCAATTGACGAACCCATTGATTTAACAGTTTGTGCTGGTTCAACTTTCAATTTATCAATCAATAATCCTATAATATTAAATGGACAAAGTGCAGCGGATTATGAAATTAATTACCATAATTCACTAACAGATGCTCAAAATATAGCATCTCCAATAACTAATACAACAACTTATCCTGGAGTAAATGGAGAGCAAATATGGGTATCTATACAAGATTTAGCTTCAGGTTCTAATTGTGTCGCTATAAAATCTTTTTTCTTGTATCAATTAAATACAACTATAGCTCCAGCTATAACATGTGGTACTAGCACACCTACTTCAGTCTCTTTTGATTGGACACCACTTTCTGGAGCAACAGATTATACAGTTTTGTATCAAGTAAATTCAAATACACCAATTACTATAGGCTCAATTGGAAATACATCAACTTACAGCTTAAGTGGTTTGTCATCAGGAGATAATGTAAATTTCACTTTGACTCCAATTGGTGCGTCAGGATCATGTTTTGTTTCTGCATCATTGACTTGTACCGTATTAACGTCTTGTCCTTCAATTACAAATCCTTCTTCAAATCAAGTATTGTGTTTGAATGGTGATCCAACACCATTCTCTGTAAATACAACCTTTACAGGGACTGATGCTATAAGTTATGTATATTTCAATGCACAACAAACAGGAGACAATATGTATACTGGAGGTACAATTTTAGGAAATGCTACTCCAGCAACAAGTACAGCAGTATATGATGCTCCAGTATTAGGAAGTATAGGTTCTCTTCCTAACGCTGTAGGTACTTATTATGTTTATGCAATTGCAAATCCACTACCTTCAGATCCAACGTGTAGACCATTTCAGGAAATTCAAGTAATAATTAATGCGCCATTAACCGCTNCTTTAACTGTTTGTGAGACATCAGGTATTATAGATTTATATAGTGTTATTACAAGCGAACAATCTGGTGGATCATGGACAAGAACAGGTGGAACAGGCGGAACGTTTGATTCCGTAAATGGGACTTTTACACCATCTGTTGGATCAACAACAAGTACTTTCCTTTATACATTATCAGGAACCGCACCATGTATTAGTGATTCAAGTGTAGCTACAATTACTATTAATGCACAACCAGTTGCAGGAGTAGATGGCGGTATTACGATTTGTGAGACATCAACAACAGCAATTACTTTAGCTACATTAATTACAGGAGAGCAAATAGGTGGAACTTGGACAAGAACAGGTGGAACAGGAGGATCTTTTAATGCAGCAGCGGGAACATTTACTCCAGCTCTAGGAGCAACAACAAGTACTTTCGAATATACTTTATTAGGCACAGCACCATGTATTAATGATACAAGTGTGGCTACAGTAACTATCAACGCACAGCCAGTTGCAGGATTAGATGGAGCTACCACAGTTTGTGAAACATTAGCTACTGCTATTAATTTAGCAACATTAATTACAGCAGAGCAATCAGGT